>JANNHP010000157.1:0-1719 GCA_031404455.1 Planctomycetia bacterium
GCACCGTGCGGGACATCCCGGAGGGCACCGTGGACGAGGTCATCCTCGTCGACGACTGCTCGAAGGACCGCACGGTCGAGGTCGCGAAGGCCCTCGGCATCACGGTGATCGCCCACGAGCGCAACACCGGCTACGGCGGCAACCAGAAGACGTGCTACCGCGAGGCGCTCGCGCGCGGCGCCGACGTGATCGTGATGGTCCACCCCGACTACCAGTACGACCCGCGCCTCGTGCCGTACTTCACCGGCTACATCTCGACGGGCGTCTGCGACGTGATGCTCGGATCGCGCGTCAGGACCAGGAAGGAGACGATCGAGGCGGGGATGCCGGTCTGGAAGTACATCTCCAACCGCTGCCTGACGATCGTGGAGAACGTGGCGCTCGGACAGAACCTCGGCGACTTCCACTCCGGCTTCCGCGTCTACTCGCGCAAAGTTCTCGAGACGATTCCGTTCGAGTCGAACAGCGACGGATTCGTCTTCGACTCGGAGTTCCTCGCGCAGTCCGCGTGGTTCGGGTTCCGCATCGGCGACGCGCCGGTCCCGTGCCGCTACTTCGACGAGGCCTCGAGCATCCGTCTCGGCGCGAGCACCGTCTACGGGATCAAGACGCTCGGAGTCCTCGCGAAATTCTGGCTGCAGCGACTCGGTCTCGCGCGGTTCGCGATCTTCGCGCCGCGTCCGGCGAAGGCGCTCGATTGAGCGCGGAGCGCCGCCTGAGCGTCGTCCTAGTCATCGCGCGCTATCCCCCGCACCACGCCGGCGGGTACGAGCTCAGGTGCCGCGACGTGGCGCGCGAGCTCGCACGGCGCGGACACGCGGTGACGGTGCTGACCTCGCGGGTCGGCGCGCGCGGCGTCGAGGACGACGGCGGCGTCCGGGTCGTCCGTCAGCTCCATCACCACGCGCAAGGGATCGACGGCCGTGCCGAGACGCTCGGCTTCCTCTTCTCCACGGCGTCCGACTGCCGGCGCCTTCGCCGCGAATCGAAGAATGCCGACGTCGTGGCGTACTGGCACCAGCAGGGTCTCACGAGCGCGCTCCTCGCCGTGAAGCCGCGCCGCGGCTGCGGGATCCTCTGCGACGTGTCGAGCGACTGGCTCCGCGAACTGGCGGGTAGCGGCGGCAACTGGTTCCGCATCTGGGAGAAGCCGGCGGGCACGGCGGCGAAGCGCGCCGCGAAGTCGGTGCTGCGCGTACTCACCGGCCTCCTGCTGCGCGTCCCCGTGCGTCGCCCGCCGTTTCCCCCGGGCCGCGCCTACTTCACGAGCGAGGACAACAAGCGCGCGTACGTCGCGGCAGGGGTCGACGTCCTCGACGCGGCACTCATCCGGTCGGGCATCGACCTCGGCCTCTTCCGCTACGTGGACGCGCGCCCGGCGGGCGTCGCCCAGATCCTCTTCCTCGGGCGCATCAAGCGCAGGAAGGGACTGCACACTCTCGTGCTGGCGCTCGGCGACGTGCCGAACGCGCGCCTGCGCGCCGTCGGACCGGTCGAGGAGGAGGACTATCTCGCGGAGGTCGCGGAGCTCGCGCGCGCCGCGCGCGTGATGGACCGCATGGAGTTCGGCGCGCCCGTCGCGCACTCCGAAGTGGCTTCGCTCCTCGCCGGCGCGCACGTACTCGTCTTCGCGAGCGAGGAGCCGGAGGCGTTCTCGCGCCTCGTGCTCGAGGCGTTCGCGGTGGGGACGCCGGTGATCGGCACGCCGATCGGCGGGAC
>JANNHP010000158.1:0-50728 GCA_031404455.1 Planctomycetia bacterium
TGCGAGATCACGCAGCAGGCCGACATCGACTCCCTCGTCGCCGCGGTCGCCGCCAAGTGGGGCTCGCTCGACTTCGTCGTCCACTCGATCGCCTATGCGAACCCGGAGGAGCTGAAGCGCCCGTTCCGCGAGACGTCGAAGGAAGGGTTCCAGGTCGCCCTCGACGTCTCCGCGTACTCGCTCGTCCCCCTCGCGAAGGCGTGCGCGCCGCTCATGAAGTCGGGAGGGTCGATCGTGGCGCTCTCGTACCTCGGCGGGGAGCGCGTCGTGCCGAACTACAACGTCATGGGCGTTGCGAAGGCGGCCCTCGACTCGACGGTGCGCTACCTCGCCTACGACCTCGGCCCGCAGGGCATCCGCGTCAACTGCGTCTCGCCCGGCCCGGTGCGCACGATCAGCGCGGCCGCGATCGCTGACTTCGGGAAAATGCTCGACCACGTGGAGAAGGTGTCGCCGCTGCGCCGTAACGTGACGGCTGAGGAGGTCGGCGACGTCTGCGCGTTCATGGTCTCGGACATGGCGCGTGCGATCTCCGGGCAGCAGATCCACGTGGACTCGGGCTATTCGATCATGGGAGTGACGACGGTGGCCGACAGCGACGGCAAGGCTTGATGCGGACCCGCCTGCGGGCGACCGCGCTGACTGCCGTGCTCACGCTCGCCGGCGCCATCGCCGGCTGCAAGGGCGACGGCTGGAAGCTTCAGGACAGTTTCGACGGCCTGATCGGAAACATCGACGGACTGTTCGGCGGATCGAGCATGCCGGGGAAGTACCTGACCGCCATCCGCGACCTGCACGAGAAGAAGAGCTGGACCTTCCTCCCCGACGCGGATGAACCGCTCCAGCGAACCTGCACTGCCGTGCGCGCCCTCGCGACGTGCGACTATGCATCGTGGGGCGAGGCGGCCCTCGTGGTGGAGATCCTCTCGTCGATGGCCGACGAGCATCCCTCGTCCCTCGTGCGCTCCGAAGCCCTCGACACCCTGACGCGCATGGCCCCGTGGACGCTCGGAGCCGTGGTCCCGACGGACCGGCTCGTGACCGACGCCGAGATGATCGACGCGGTGAAGGTGCTGAAGTCGGCGATCGGCAAGGACGACTCCGATCCGGCGCTGACCTTCCAGGTCGCGACGGCCGTCTCGGCGCTCTCGAGCTACAGGTTCGACCATGTCGAACCCGTCGCCGAGTCGGCCGACAACAAGGTCGCCGCGCGCGCTCACGCCACGAAGCTCAGCACCGCTCGCGGAGCGCTGCGATCCATCAACGGCCGCATGCTCGAGGGGATGCAGGGCGACGCGGGAGTCCGCGAGGCCCTCGACCGCGCCTACGTCTCGCTCAGCTCCGCCGTGATCCGGCTGACGCTGATGAAGGCTTCGCTCGGCGATCCGGTCGACACGACGCGGGTCGCGGCGCTGCGCGATCTCGGAACCCTCGCGCCGCAAGGCGGGGGACCGGTCCTCAGGACCGTGCTGCTCGGCGACCCGTTCGCCTCGGCGCGGCGCGAGGCGGCGAAGTCGCTCGCGGCCTACCCGATCGCGATCGCCGCGCCGGCGCTCATCGACGGTCTCGCCGACGAGATGACCGAGGTCCGCACCGCCGCGGCGCGTTCCCTCGGCACTCTCTCGGGCGAGAATTTCGGCGACGATCGCACCGCGTGGATCCGCTGGTGGAGCACGAAGCGGACGCCGCCCCTCGTCCCCGAGGTCGGCCGTTAGCGGCGCCCGCGCTTGAGCGACGAGACGACTCCGACGCCGTCCGCCGGACGGCGGTGGGTGCAGTGGCTGATCCGCCTCGTCGGGATCGCGCTGATCTACCTCGTCGTCACGAACGTGGACTGGCGCGATTCGGTCGTCCGCGCCGACCTGACGAAGTTGCGCGGCGAGATCGTCGGCGAGGTGCCGCGCAAGTGGGACGACGCGAGCCGCGTCCGGTTCCGCGAGCTCGCGGGCGAGGAGAAGGACTACGCCGCGGCCGATCTCCACGCCGATCAGGCCACCGGCGTGCCCGAGGTCAACGAGGGCATCGTCCGCATCGTCAAGCGCAGCGACTGGGGAGTGCTCCTCGCCGGCGTGCTCGCGTTCGGGCTCATCACGCAGATCGGGGTCCTCAGGTGGTGGCTGCTCCTGCGCGCGCAGGACATCCGTGTTCCGTACGGGACCGCCTGCCGGCTGACGTTCATCGGCTTCTTCTTCAACAACGTCGTGCCGGGGCCGACGGGCGGCGACCTCGTGAAGGCGGTGTACATCGCGCGGCACTCCGACAAGCGGGCGCCCGCGATCGTGACGGTCATCGTGGACCGGGTCGTGGGGATCATCGCGCTCGCGCTCCTCGCGGCGTTCGTACTCGTCTTCAAGCTCGACGACCCGCGCTACCGCGAGCTCGCGGCCTTCATCGGCATCTTCCTCGGCGGGATCGCGGTCGCGGCGATGCTCTTCTTCAGCCGGAGGATCCGCCGCCTGCTCCGGATCGAGGGACTCTCCGGCAAGCTGCCCGGCGGCGGGATCATCCGCAAGGCCGACGAGGCCATCCTGCGCTGGCGCGACCACAAGGGCGCCGTCGGCGTGGCGCTGCTCCTCTCCTTCGCCAACCAGATCTGCATCCAGGGGCTCATGGTGCTCTTCGCCTCGGCGCTGCACGTCACGACCTCGACGGGCGACGCCCTGCCCTGGACGGCGTACATGGTGGTGCTGCCCGTGGCGTTCATCGTCTCGGCGCTCCCGATGCTGCCCGGCGGATGGGGCATCCGGGAGGCCGCGTTCGCGGTCTGCTTCCACTACGTCGACGTGGACCGCAACCCGGCCATCGCGCTGTCCGTCGTCAACGGCATGACCATGCTCTTCTGGAGCCTCGTCGGAGGGGTCTACTTCCTCATCGACCGGGGTTCGAAGGACAGCGGCGCACCGACCGCGACCGGGAATTCCGAAGCGCCGCGTTAGTCGCCTGTTAGTGTGCCTCGCGGTCGGGTCCTGTCCCCCTCAGGGCCTAAGATCACGTGCTGCACGGAGCGAAATCGTCGATTTCGCGAATCCCGATGTCACCTCGGAGGCCTCAGGCATGTCCTTGTTTGTAGTGGGCACCATTGCATACGACAGCATCGAGACCCCGCACGGTCGCGTCACCGACGAGATCGGCGGGAGCGCGACCTTCTTCGCGCTCGCGGCCTCGCGTTTCGCCGAAGTGCGCATCTGCGGCGTGGTGGGGGAGGACTTCCCCATCGCGAGGCTCGAGACGCTCTTCAAGGGCCGCGCCGTCGACTTCGCCGGAGTCGATCTGGTCAAGGGCGGACGCACGTTCCGGTGGTCGGGGCGCTACGAGGGCGACCTCAACGCCGCCCAGACTCTCGAGACCCAGCTCAACGTGCTGGCGACCTTCCAGCCGAAGCTCCCCGCCGGCTACGCGGCGACACCCTTCGTGTTCCTCGCGAACACAGCGCCCGCCGTGCAACTCGACGTGCTCCGGCAGGTGCAGGCGGGTGGCGCCTCCCCCGGCGGAAACCAGGGCGCAACCCGTCCGTTCGTCGTCTGCGACACGATGAACTTCTGGATCGACACGCAGAAAGACGGCCTCCTCGAGGTCCTGCGCCGGGTCGACGGTCTGATCCTGAACGACGGCGAGGCGCGTCAGCTCACGGGCGAGCGCAACCTCATCAAGGCCGGCGCCAAGGTGCTCGAGCTCGGCCCGAAGGTCGTGATCGTGAAGAAGGGCGAGCACGGGGCGTTCCTGTTCTCGACGTACCTCTTCCACGCGCTGCCGGCCTATCCGGTCTCCGAGGTCGTCGATCCGACAGGAGCCGGCGACTCGTTCGCGGGCGGCGTCATGGGGTATCTCGCGCGGTCGGGGCGTGTGTCGCACGCGAGCCTGAAGCGCGGACTCGTCTACGGGACCGTGGCGGCGTCGTTCACCGTGAGCGACTTCGGCACGCGCGGCCTCGCGGCGGCGACCCGAGACGACATGGAGCTGAGGCTGCAGGAGTTCCAGCACTTCGTTTCGTGACGGCGAGGCGCCGTCGCGAGGCGAAACAGACTCGAGAACGGAGGGTCGAGACGGTGAGGGTGTTCGCAGCGGTCGAACTGCCGGAGGAGGTGCGCGCGCGGGTGTCCGCGGCGTCGCGCGAACTCCTGGCGGGCGTTCTCGCGGCGAAGTCCGTGGCCGAGGAGAACCTCCACGTCACGGTGCGCTTCGTCGGCGAGGTGGCGGAGACCGCGGTCGGGCCGCTGCTCGACGCGGTGCGCGAGGCCGGCGCCACGGTCCCGCGGACCACGGCCGAGGCGCGAGGCTTCGGGGCGTTCCCGGACGCGCGGCGTCCGAGGGTCGTCTGGGCCGGGATCGACGATCCGCGCGGCGCGCTCGCGGCGGTGGAGGCGGCAATCTCGGAGAGGCTCGGGGTCCTCGGACACGCACGGGAGGACCGTCCGTACTCGGCGCACGTGACGGTTGCACGGATGAGAGTGGGCGTGCGGGTCGGACAGGGAGCGCGCGACCTCGGAGCCCTGCGCAGCCGGATCAAGGCCGCGGAGCGGGATCCGCCGGTGTTCGGCGCGGTCCCCCTCACGTCGGTCACGGTGTTCAAGAGCGAATTGGGGAGGGACGGCTCGCGCTACACGGCGCTCGCACGGTTCCCTCTGGATCAACCCCGGTAGCACGGCGGCGCGACCGCCGCGAAGGAGCGAGACCGATGAAGTTTGCGAGCGACACGAAGAGTGAACGAGAGGCGAAGGGCGAGCGGCTCGACAGGAGCGACCGGAACGAAGAACGTCCCACGGGGAACGATCGCGTCAAGGCGCTCGACGCGGCACTGGCGCAGATCGAGAGGCAGTTCGGCAAGGGCGCGATCATGCGCCTGAACGAGGCCTCGAAGATGCAGATCGCCTGCGTCTCCACGGGCAGCCTCTCGCTCGACCTCGCCTTGGGCGGACACGGCGTGCCGCGCGGCCGCGTCGTCGAGATCTTCGGCCCGGAGAGCTCCGGAAAGACCACGCTCACGTCGCACATCGTCGCCGAGGTCCAGAAGGCCGGCGGTGTCGCGGCGTTCGTGGACGCGGAGCACGCATACGACCCGGTCTATGCGAAGCGCCTCGGCGTCAACATCGACGACATGCTCATCTCCCAGCCCGACAACGGCGAGCAGGCGCTCGAGATCGTCGAGGCGCTGGTGCGCAGCAACGCGGTCGACGTGGTCGTCGTGGACTCGGTCGCGGCGCTCGTCCCGCGCGCCGAGCTCGAGGGCGAGATGGGCGACAGCTTCGTCGGCCTGCAGGCGCGACTCATGTCGCAGGCGCTGCGCAAGCTCACCGGCGCCGTCGCGCGCAGCACGTGCATGGTGGTCTTCACGAATCAGATCCGCGAGAAGATCGGCGTGATGTTCGGCAGTCCCGAGACGCAGCCCGGCGGCCGCGCGCTGAAGTTCTACGCATCGGTCCGCATCGACCTTCGCCGCATCGGCCAGATCAAGGACCGCGACGAAGTCGTCGGCAACCGCGTGAAGGCGACCGTGGTGAAGAACAAGATCGCGCCGCCGTTCCGCCGCGCGGAGTTCGACATCCTGTTCAACCAGGGCATCTCGCGCGAAGGCGACGCGATCGACACGGCCACGCTCCACCGCGTGATCGAGAAGTCGGGGTCGTGGCTCTCCTACAAGGGCGAGCGCCTGGGCCAGGGCCGCGACAAGGCGCGGAACTTCCTGCTCGAGAACCCCGACCTCCTCAAGAAGATCGAGGATGAGGTCCGCGTCGTGGCGGGAACCTCGCCGGCGCCCGCCGGAGGCGGCGCCGAGCCTCGCGGGGAGTCCGAGGGAGATGCCGTTTCCGACTGAGTCTGAACGGCACGTCATAGCTCGTGGAGAGCGGTTCACAATCCCGTGAACTGCTCTCCGATCGGCGGTACCCCGCGCCGATAAGGAAAGAGCATGACGCCGAAGCGCCCGTCATCCCATGCCGCGTCCGCGGTGTCGGCGTTGGCGCTCGCAGCTTCGCTCCTCGCGGGATGCGCGAGTTCCGACGGACGGAAGTCCGGGTCCGGGTACTCGCCGGGACTCATGGTCGCGTCTCCAGGATGGCTGAACGGGGTCCTCGCCCCGCCCGAGTCCGGGACGACAGCATCCTGCGCGTCCCGGTACTGCTCGAATCCCGCGCTCCGGCCGAACGAGACCTGGCTCGGTACGATCGGCCTGCGACAGAGGTTGTCGGACCCGTGCGAGGTCGGGGTGGGCGTCGCCCTGCCGAACCTGTTCCCGAGCGACAACCAGTCGATCGTGGCTGCGGAGCGGGCCCGCGACATCGGCGTCGGCGTCTGGCTGAAGTTCGACTTCTAGCGGCGCGTCGTGGGCCGCTCGCGACGTTCGATTCGGTGGCGACGACGCGCCGCATGTCGCGGGACGTGTTCAGCGCCCTGCCGTCACCGTCGCCGCGTACCTCCGTCTCCCGGTGCCTTCTAGGTCCCACGCGCGGCCGGGCGTCACAATCCCGCGCTTCCCGGAGCGAGGCACGACGATGACGACGCGCATGACCCCCGACCAGGTCCGAGAAAGCTACCTCTCGTTCTTCGAGTCGAAGGGGCACACGCGCGTCGCCTCGGCCCCGCTCGTGCCCGAGAACGACCCGTCGCTGCTGTTCACCGGCGCGGGGATGAACCAGTTCAAGGACGAGTTCCTCGGCAAGGGACGGCGCGGTCTCCGCCGCGCGACGAGCTCGCAGAAGTGCCTGCGCACCGGCGATCTCGACAACGTGGGCCGCACGGCGGCGCACCAGTCGTTCTTCGAGATGCTCGGGAACTTCAGCTTCGGCGACTACTTCAAGAAGGACGCGATCGCCTGGCAGTGGGAGTTCCTGACGAAGGTCGTCGGCATCCCGGGCGAGAAGCTCTCGATCAGCGTCTACACGGATGACGACGAGGCCTACGGCATCTGGCTGAACGACATCAAGATCCCCGCCGCCCGGATCTACCGGCTCGGCCCGAAGTCCAACTTCTGGCCCGCGAATGCTCCCGCCGACGGACCGAACGGTCCGTGCGGGCCGTGCTCGGAGCTCTTCTACGACTACGAGCAGCGACTCTTCCCTTGCAACGTGGAGGGTTGCGGCCCCGCGTGCGACTGCGGGCGGTTCATCGAGGTGGGCAACATCGTGTTCACGCAGTTCGACCGTCGAGACGGCGGCGAACTGGTTCCGCTCAGCCAGAAGAACATCGACACGGGCATGGGCTTCGAGCGGATCGTCGCGGTGCACGAAGGCGTCTACAAGACGCTCGAGACGTCGCTCTTCCGCCCGCTGGTCGATGCCGTCGCGCGCGCCTCGGGGCGGCCCGGCTACTCGCCGGAGGGCGAAGACGGCGTCCGGCAGCGGCGCATCGCCGACCACGTGCGCGCGGCGTGCCTCCTCGCCTCCGACGGCGTGCGTCCCGGCAACGAGGGACGCGGTTACGTGATGCGCCGCATCGTCCGCCGCGCGATCCGCGACGGGTCGATGCTCGGAATCGAGCGTCCCTTTCTCGCGGAGCTCGCGTCGGTCGTCGGCGAGGTGATGGGCGGCGGCTACCCGGAACTCCGCGACGGCGCGGACGGGATCGCGGGAGTCCTCGCGGCCGAGGAGGGACAGTTCCGACGAACGTTCGCGAACGGGATGCGGCGCTTGCAAGGGGCGGTTGAGGACTTTGTCGGAGCCTCTGCGCTCAAGGGGTCCTTTGCCACCGACAGCCATGGCGTGCCGAAGGCCGTCGGTGATCGTCTGTTTCCGGGAGACATCGTTTTCCAACTCCATGACACCTACGGCTTCCCTCTGGACATGACCGCCGAGATCCTGGCCGAGCAGGGCATCACGTTCGACCGTGCGCGATTCGACGCGTGCATGGCGGAGCAGCAGGACCGCTCGCGCGGCGCGGCCAAGATGACGACCGACATCTTCGACCGCGGTCCGCTCGGGAAGCTCGCCGAGTCGGGCGTAGCGCCGACGGAGTTCCTCGGTTACGGCGATCCGCAGGGCGCCACGCGCGAGATCCGGCGGGGCACGCACGCGGCCGCGAAGCTGGTCGGCGTGATCCTCCGCGAGGAACTCCATCGCGAGGTCCGTCCCGGCGAGGAGGCCGCGATCATCTTCGACCGCACGCCGTTCTACGCGGAGTCGGGCGGTCAGATCGGCGACACGGGCGAGTTCGTGTTCGCTTCGGGCGTGTTCAAGGTGACGGACTGCAAGGCGAAGGGCGGCTACACGCTCCACTTCGGCCGTTACGAGGGCGCGGCGCCCGCGAAGTCCGGCGACGCCGCCGAGTGCCGCGTCGACGCGGAACGCCGCGACGCGATCCGCCGGAACCACACCGGGACGCACCTCCTCCACAAGGCGTTGAAGGACGTCCTCGGCGAGAAGGTCCACCAGCAGGGCTCGCTCGTCGCGCCCGACCGGCTGCGCTTCGACTTCACGTTCGAGCGGGCGCTGACGACGGACGAGATCCGCGCGATCGAGGACGCCGTCAACTCGGAGATCCTCCGCAACGAGCCGCTCGACACGCGCGTCCTGCCCGTCGAGGAGGCGAAGAAGTCCGGCGCCGTTGCGCTCTTCGGCGAGAAGTACCCGGACCCGGTCCGAGTCGTCGCGGTGGGCACGTTCAGCAAGGAGCTCTGTGGCGGTACGCACTGCCGCGCGGCGGGCGACATCGGATCGCTGCGGATCACCGCCGAGGGCTCGATCGCGTCGGGGATCCGCCGGGTGGAAGCGGTGACCGGCGCGGCCGCCGTCCGCCACATGCAGGAGGACCGCGACGTGCTGACCGGCCTCTCCCGCAAGCTCGGGGCGCCGGTCGCCGAGATCGAGGCCCGTTTCGACAAGCTCCAGAAGGAGATCCGCGAGCTGAAGAAGCGCCCCGCGGCGTCGACGGCCGCGGCGGCGCAGGCGTTCGACGCGGCGACGGGCGAGGCGATCGAGTCCGCGGGCGTGAAGGCGTACGTCCACCTCGTGGACCGTCCCCGCGAGGAGATGAGTGCCGCCGCCGAGACGCTGGCGAAGAGCCCCGGCGACGCGGTCGTGGCTCTCATCGTGACGACCGAGGGCGGCAAGGTGACGGCGATCGTTGCGGGCAATCCCGCCGCGGTCGCGCGCGGGTTCGACGCCGCGGCGTTCCTGAAGGCGGCGGGCGGACGCGGCGGCGGCAAGAAGCACATGGCGCAGGGGACGTTCCCCGGTACCCCAACGGGCGAGGCGCTCCGGACGGGCGCGCAGTCGGCGCTCGGTGCGTTCGCCCACTGACGTTCGTGGTCCGTTCGGGCGAGCCGTGCGGTTCGAGCGCAAGCCCGGCCAAGGGGATAGACCCCTTCAGGGGTCATCCCCGCAGGTCGGGCGCCGCGATCGGACCGCACGGTTCGCCCTGCGCCCCTCTGAAAGACGGGACGCCGAACGCAGGGCCGTTACCATCCGCCGCTTGACTCGGGCGGTCCGCGCGAAACCCGCGACGGACGGCTCCCCTCGGAGGAAATCATGGGCGTTCCGAAGTACAAGCCATCCAAGTCGCGTCAGCGCCTGCGCCGCACGCACGATTCGCTGACGCCCCCGGGCATCATCAAGTGCCAGAACTGCGGGCTCGCGACGAAGCCGCACTCCATGTGCCCGAGCTGCGGGCACTATCGCGTCCGCAAGGGCGGCACGACTCGCGTCGTCATCCATCCGGGCGGCGAGGGCTAGCGTCCCATGGGGCGTGTCGCCGTCGACGCGATGGGCGGTGACCTGGCCCCCCGGGAGATCGTCCGGGGAGCCGTGGCCGCAGCCGAGGCGGATCCGTCGCTCGAGCAGATCCTCGTCGGCGTCGAGGACAAAATCCGCGCCGAGCTGCCGGGCGGCGTCCCGCCGCGCGGCGTCTCGATCGTCCACGCGGCCGACGTGCTCGAGATGCACGAGTCGCCCGTCGAGGCGCTCCGCAGGAAGACCGACACGTCGATCGTGCGGTGCATGAAGCTCGTCCTCGAGAAGCGCGCGGATGCCGTCGTGTCCGCCGGCAACACCGGCGGCGTCGTCGCCGCGGCCACGTTCCTGCTCCCCCGGCTCCCGAACTGCCGACGGGCGGGCATCGCGGTGCCCTTCCCGTCGAGAACCGGGCACTGCGTGCTGATGGACGTCGGCGCGAACATCCAGTGCAAGCCGGTCCACCTCGTCCAGTACGCGGTGATGGCGCGCGAGTACGCCCGCGAGATCTGCGGCATCGCCGACCCGCGCGTGGCGCTCCTCTCCGTCGGCGGCGAGGAGGGCAAGGGCAACCCGCTCGTCAAGGACGCGTTCGCGGGGCTGAAGGCGCTGAAGGGCATCAACTTCATCGGCAACGTCGAGGGCCAGCAGGTCTTCAGCGGCGACGCCGACGTCATCGTGTGCGAGGGCTTCGTCGGCAACGTCATCCTGAAGGCGTCCGAGGGGCTCGCGGAGGCGTTCCTCCACATCCTCTTGCAGGAGTTGGGCGAGAGCCTCGGCGCCCAGAACCCTGCGGTCAAGCAGGTCCTCGGTCACCTCGGGGCGCGCACCGACTACGCGCAGTACGGCGGCGCTCCGCTCATGGGCCACGAGGCGGCGGTCTTCATCTCGCACGGACGCAGTCACGCGACGGCGATGCGCAACGCCATCCGGTTCGCGGACTCGTTCGTCGGCCACAGCGTGAACGCGCGCATCACCGAAGCGCTCGCGAAGATGACGGCCGACGAGGACGTGACCGCGGCGCTCGGCGGGGGCGCGTGACGACGCTGCTGTGCCCCGGCCAGGGCGCGCAGCATCCGGGGATGGGACGCGAGCTCTGCGAGCGGTTCCCCGCGGCGCGGCGTCTCTTCGACCGCGCGAACGAGGTCCTCGGGTTCGACCTCGCCGCGGCGGTCTTCCACGGCTCGGAGGAGGACGTCGGCCGGACCGACATCTGTCAGCCCGGCATCCTCACGACGACGCTCGCGATCGACGCCGTGCTCCGCGAGAGGCAGGGCGGCGAGCCCTTCGCGCTCGCGAGCGTCGCGGGACTCTCGCTCGGGGAGTACACCGCGCACGTGATCGCCGGCACGCTCACGTTCGAGGATGCGGTGAGTCTCGTGCGCCGCCGCGGCCGCTACATGCAGGAGGCGTCGGATCGGACGCCGTCGGGCATGGCCGCCGTGATGGGCCTCGAACTCGACCGGATCGAGGAGATCTGCGCCGCGACGCGCGCCTCGGGCGGCGTGGTCGTCGTCGCGAACCTCAACGCGCCGGGGCAGGTCGTGGTCAGCGGCGAGAAGGCTGCGCTCGCGCGCTGTGGCGAGGCGCTCACCGCGGCCGGTGCGCGGCGCTTCATCCCGCTGAAGGTCGCGGGCGGCTTCCACTCGCCGGTGATGCAGCCCGCGGCGCAGCGTCTCGCCGCCGATCTCGCGGCGACGACGTTTCGCGACCCGCGCATCCCCGTCGTCTCCAACGTCACCGCGGAGCCCGTGCGGACGGCGGGGGACGCGAGGGCCACGCTCTCGCGGCAGATCGTCGAGCCGGTCCTCTTCGAGAAGTCGCTGCGCGGCATCCTCGGCTCCGGCGAACGATCGTTCGTCGAGTACGGCCCCGGCAAGACGCTGTCCGCCTTCGTGAAGAAGATCGACCGCGACGCGACCGTCGCCACCTACGAGAACGCCGCCGAGATCGACGCGGCGTAGGGAGATGGAGATGAGCAACCGGGAGCTCGACGGCAAGGCCGTGTTCGTCACGGGAGCCTCGCGCGGCATCGGCCGCGCGATCTCCATCGAGTGCGCGCGCCTCGGTGCCGCGCTGGCGCTCTTCGACCTGAAGAAGGAGTCGATGGACGAGACCGCGGTCGCCTGCCGGGAGGCGGGCTCGGGAACGGTCACCCAGCACGCCTTGGACGTCTCGAATTCCGCGTCCGTCGCGACGGCCGTCGAGGAAGCGCTCGCGGCGCACGGCGGCTGCCACGGCCTCGTCAACAACGCCGGCATCACCAAGGACGGACTGCTCCTGCGCATGAGCGACGAAGACATCGACGCGGTGCTCGCCGTCAACCTGAAAGGCGCCTTCTACATGGTCCGCGCGGTCGCCCGCGCCATGACGAAGGCGCGCGCGGGCTCGATCGTGAACCTCGCGAGCGTCGTCGGGATCATGGGCAACGCCGGGCAGGCGAACTACTCCGCGTCGAAGGCGGGCCTCATCGGGTTCACCAAGTCGGTGGCGAAGGAGTTCGGCGGACGCAACATCCGCTGCAACGCCGTGGCGCCGGGCTTCGTCGAGACCGCGATGACCGCGCAGCTCCCGCCCGCGGCGCGCGAGGCGATGCTGCGCAACGTGCCGCTCGGCCGTCCCGCGACGCCCGAGGACATCGCCCCCGTCGTCGCGTTCCTGCTCACGGCGAAGTCGTCGTACGTGACCGGGCAGGTGCTCGCGGTCGACGGCGGCATGACGTAGAGACGCCGCGGGCCGCCTGCCTGCGGATAAATGGACCCTCGGGGCGGAACCCCGATAGAAACCCGTCGCGCTGAAGGCGCGTCGCGGCACCGGACGGATGGGCAGTCGGGGCCGCGCCGCTTACCCAGGAGAGGACCTCGTGGCGACCGACAAGAGCAGCATCCGCGACAAGGTGATCGACATCGTCTGCGAGCAGATGGGTGCCTCGCGCGACAAGATCACCAACGAGACGTCGTTCATCAACGACCTCGGCGCCGACAGCCTCGACACGGTGGAGCTGGTGATGGAGTTCGAGGACGAGTTCGACCTGAACATCCCCGACGAGGACGCGGAGAAGATCCAGACGGTCGGCGACGCCATCGCCTACATCGAGTCCCACACCTAAGCGTCCTTCGGGGCGCGGTCCTGCCGTCCCCGGGGGAAAGCATGGCGCGTCGCGTCGTCGTCACCGGAATCGGGGCCGTCACGGCCCTCGGCCTCTCCGCTCGGGAGACCTGGCGCCGCCTCCTGGCCGGTGAATCGGGCACGGGTCCGATCACGCACTTCGACGCCGCCGCGATGGCGTGCCGGATCGCGGCCGAGGTCAAGGGCTTCGACCCGGCGACCGTGATCCCGGAGCACGAGGTCAGGAAGTTCGACCCGTTCACGCAGTTCGGCATGGCGGCCGGCCACGAGGCCATGCACGACGCGGGACTCGCCGCGGGCGGCTTCGACCCGGACCGCATGGGCTGCGTGTTCGGCGTCGGGATCGGCGGCCTGACGGACATCGAGGCGACGAAGGAACTGCTGATGGAGCGCGGGCCGCGCCGCGTCAGTCCGTTCTTCATCCCGAAGATCATGATGAACGCCGTGGCGGGTCAGCTCTCGATGCGCTGGGGCCTGCGCGGGCCGAACTTCGTGACGGCGTCCGCGTGCGCGTCCTCGAACCACGCCATGGGGCTCGCGTTCCGCGCAGTGAAGCACGGCGACGCCGACGTGATGCTCTCGGGAGGCACCGAGGCCACGATCACGCCGCTCGGGATCGCGGGCTTCTGCGCGCTGCGCGCCATGTCCACGCGCAACGACGCGCCCACTGAGGCGAGCCGCCCGTTCGACAAAGGCCGCGACGGCTTCGTCATGGGGGAAGGTTCCGGTGCCCTCGTCCTCGAGGAGTACGAGCACGCGAAGAAGCGCGGCGCTCGCGTGTACGCGGAGTTCAAGGGCTTCGGCATGACGGCCGACGCGCACCACATCACCTCGCCGGCGCCGGAGGGCGCGGGCGCGTCGCGCGCGATGAAGCTCGCGCTCGACGAGGCGAAGGTCGCTCCCGAGGACGTCCAGTACGTCAACGCGCACGGGACCTCGACCGAGATCAACGACATGCTCGAGACGCAGGCGGTGAAGACCGTGTTCGGCGCGCACGCGCGGAAGCTCGCGATCTCCTCGACCAAGTCGATGACGGGCCACCTGCTCGGCGGCGCGGGCGCGGTCGAGGCCGTCGTGACGACGCTCTCCATCGCCGAGGGCAAGGTCCACCCGACGATCAACCAGACGGAGCCAGATCCGGAGTGCGACCTCGACTACGTTCCGAACGTGGCGCGCGACCTCGTCGTGAAGAACGCGATCTCGAACTCGCTGGGCTTCGGCGGACACAACGCCGTCGTGCTCCTCGGGCGGGTCTGACGTGGCGGCCGCGGAGCTCTCGGCCATCGGGCTGACGGAAGCTGACCGGGCGCTGGTCGCGCGTTTCGAATCCGCGGGCCAGGGACACGTCTTCCGTTTCCTGCGGCAGCTCTCGCATCCCGAGACGCGCGCGCTCTTAGCGCAGGCCGGGACGATCGACCTCGGACGCATCGCGCGGATCGCGCAGGGCGACGACGTGTCGGGAGAGATCGGAGCGATCGAGCCGCCCGGATCGGAACTGGTCCGGCGCGACGAGGTGCCGGCGCTCCGTCGCGACGCCGAGGCGCGAGGCCTCGAGGAACTGCGCGCGGGGCGCGTCGCCGTCGTCGTCGCGGCGGGCGGACAGGGCACGCGGATGGGAAGCACCGCGCCGAAGGGTCTCTGGCCGGTGGGGCCGGCGTCGGGCAAGACGCTCTTCCACTGGCACGCGGAGAAGGTGCTGCACTGGGCGAGGCGCATCGGCCGGCCGATCCCGTTCTTCGTGATGGTGAGCGAGGCGACGCAGCGGGCCACCGAGGAATCCTTCCGCTGGCACGGCCACTTCGGTCTCGACCCGACCTGGGTGAGGACGCCCTGTCAGAGCTCGCTCCCGGCTCTCGACGACACGGGCCGGATGCTCCTCGAAACGACCTCGCGCATCGCCATGGCCCCGAACGGCCACGGCGGACTCTTCCGGACGCTCGGGGACGCGAAGCTCCTCGACCTCCTCGCGGACCACGGTGTGCGCTCGCTCTCCTACGTGCAGGTGGACAATCCGCTGATCCGGCCGGTCGATCCGGTCTTCGTCGGGCTGCACACGATCCGGCGGAGCCAGTTCTCGAGCAAGAGCGTCGCGAAGCGCGACGCCGCGGAGAAGGTCGGCGTCTTCGGCCGCGTCGGAGGACGTCCGGCGATCGTCGAGTACACGGAGCTGACGGACGATCTCGCGCGGGCCACGGGCCCGGACGGATCGCTGCTCTTCGGTCAGGCGAACATCGCCGCGCACTGCATCGACGTGGCCTTCGCGCGGCAGATCGCGTCGCAGGGACTGCCGGTGCACCGCGCGCTGAAGAAGGTTCCGCACGTCGACGCGGACGGCCGCGCGGTCTCGCCCGCGGCGCCGAACGCGACGAAGTTCGAGAGCTTCCTCTTCGACGCGATCCCGCTCGCCGAGCGCACGCTCGTGCTCGAGACGTCGCGCGCCGAGGAGTTCTCGCCGATCAAGTCGAACGAGGGCGCCGACTCGCCGGACTCCGCGCGCACGGACCTGATCGCGCTTTTCCGCGGATGGCACGCGCGGGCGGGGCTCCCCGTGCCCGAGGGCGCGGTCGAGGTCGATCCGTCGAAGGCGCCGGACGAGGCCGCGTTCCGGCGCCTCCACGGGCTTCCGGCCGCGTGACCGCGCCGCTGCGCGTCGTCGTCCTCTCGGGCGGGCCGTCGCGCGAGCACGGAATCTCGGTGAAGAGCGGGGCCGCGGTCGCGAAGGCGCTCGGCGAACTCGGGCACCTCGTGCTCCCCGTGACCATCGGGCAGGACGGCCGCTGGTCGCTGCCGGCGCCCGGGGAGAAGGCGCTCCCGGGAGGTGGGGGACTCGCGCGGGCGCCCGCCGCTGCACTCGCCGAACTCTCGGCCGGGGGCTCGGCGGAGGAGATCGACGTCGTCTTCGTCGCGTTGCACGGCGCCTTCGGCGAGGACGGCACCGTGCAGGGCTTCCTCGAGACGGCGGGGATTCCGTACACGGGCTCGGGCGTCGCGGCGAGCGCTCTCGCGATGGACAAGGAGCGGACGAAAGAGATCCTCTCGCACCACGGCATCGCGACGGCGCCGTGGGCGTCGGTGGATCGCGCCGCGTGGAGCGACGACCGCGCCCGCGCCGTCGCGCGGATCGAGTCCGTGGCCGGCTACCCTGCGATCGTGAAGATGCCGCGCGAGGGCTCGAGCTTCGGAGTCACGCCGGTCGCGGACCGGGCGGGACTCGAGCGCGCCGTCGACGAGGCCGTCCGCGGTCCCGACGGGCGCGCGCTCGTCGAGCGGCGGCTCGTGGGCACCGAGGTGACGTGCCCCGTCCTCGGCAATCGCGGTGGTCCGCTCCGGACGCTGCCGCTCGTCGAGATCGTCCCGAAGGGCCGCGACTTCTTCGACTTCGAGGCGAAGTACGAGGGCCAGAGCGCCGAGATCTGCCCGGCGCGCGTGAGCGAGACGATCGCTCAGCGCGTGCGCGACGCGGCCGTCACGGCGCACCGGGTGCTCGGGTGCGACGGCGTCTCGCGCAGCGACTTCATCGTCGACGCCGAGGGGTGTGCGTGGTTCCTCGAGACGAACACCGTCCCCGGCATGACCGAGCAGTCGCTCTGCCCGCTCTCCGCGCGCACGGCCGGCATCGAGTTCCCGCGGTTCTGCGAGATGCTGGCGGAACTCGCGGTCGCGCGCTCGGTCACTTGAACATCTTGTCGATCTCGGCGTACCGTCCTGCGTAGAAGCTGAAGGCGTAGGCGGCGACGACGACTCCCATGATCGCGACGAGCACGCCGGGCAGCACCGACGCCATCCGCTTCACGACGACGTCGAATCGCTCGTCCTCGAGATCCGCGACGCGCAGCGCAGCGGCCTCCAGCTCGCCCGACTGCTCGCCGGCGACGAGCAGGCCGAGGTCGTCGGAGGGAATCGTCGTGATCTGTTCCAGGGCGACGGGCAGCGGCGCGCCCCGTGCGAGCGCGTGGATCGCCACGGCAGCGTCGGCGCGGAGCAGCGCGTTCCCGGAAGCCTCGGCCGCCACGCGCAGCGACTCGTCATACGGCACGCCGCCGCCGTGCAGCGCTGCGAGCGCCCGTGCGAAGCGGGCGAGCGCCCCTGCGCGGACCACCCGGCCGACGATCGGGATCCGCTGGATCAGGCGCGCATACGCGGCCCGGTCGGCGTTCGCCGCGTGGAGGCTCGCCAGAACGAAGACCGCGCCCCAGAACCCGATCAGCGACGGCACCAGCGTGAGGACGAAGCTCCCGCCGCCGAACATCCGGACGACGCTGCACATCAGGATGAAGCAGTGGACGAGGAGCAGCGGGTACGCGATCGCCTGGAGGAGGCGGTTCCTGACGCCCCGCGCGCGTTCGAGCTGGGCCGCCGCGCCGCGGAACGCGACGTCGAGACGTCCCGTGCGCTCGCCGGTCGAGATCAGCGCCGCCTCGATCCTGGTGAAGCTGTCCGGGTTCGCCCGCATGGTCTCGGAGAGCGAGACGTCGCGTTCGAGGCCCGCCGCCAGGAGCTCGACCGTCCGGCGTTTCAGGCCGCGGTGGCGCTCGGCTGTCGCACGCAGCGCCTGCCGGAGGCCGATCCCTGCACCGAGCGTCGGGGCGAGCTCCTCGTAGATCTCGATCCGCGCGCCCGGTGACGGCCCGCGCAGCGTGCGACGCCAGAACGTGCGCACGCGCCGGATCGCGCCGCCGTCGTCGGTCGTCTCGCTCATCTGACTCCCAGGTTACAGCCTCCGCCGGGCGATGACCGCCCCGGGCCCGTCAGGCGCTCTCCCGGGGGCCCGCCAGGCGCTCTCTCGGGCGCCCGTGGCGGCGATCTCGGGCTCCTGATACCTTCGACGCCCGACATGGAGCCCGACAGCCCCGTCGATCCGCCCGCAGACGCCGTCCCCGACCCGAGGGATCGTCGCAAGGGCGGCCGCCGCACCGGCGCGGACCGGCGGGCGGGCACGGTGCCGCCGGCCGGCGTCGAGCGTCGCGCGGGCGACCGTCGCGGCAGCGACCGCAGATCCGAACCGGCCGTCCCCGACAAGTACCGCGCCGGGGCGCGGCACATGAACGAGTACCCCCTCCTCGCCGACGAGCTGGAGTTCATCAACGCGATCAACGCCTACAAGCACCGCCACGCGCGCCCGTTCCCGACTTGGAGCGAGGTGCTGCACGTTCTGAAGGCGCTCGGCTATCGCAGGGCGGGAGCGGGGGAGAGCCCCCCGGCTCCGAAGTGACGCCGGCTGATCGCGCGGCGGCGGCGGAGCGCCTCGACCGCGTCGTGGCGTCGTTCCGGGGCAAGAGCCGGTTCCTCGTCCAGACGCACAACAACCCCGACCCGGACTCGCTCGCCTGCGCGCTGACGCTGCGCTACCTGATCCAGCGCGAGACCGGCCACGACGCGATCATCGCGTTCGGCGGCGTGGTGGGGCGGTCCGAGAACCGCGCGATGGTCCGCCAGCTCCGCATCCCGCTCACGCAGGGGTCGCTCATCGACTACGCGGCGTACGACTTCACGGCGATCTGCGACACGCAGCCCGGCACGAACTTCTCGAGTCTGCCCGACGGATTCGTCCCGACCGTGGTCATCGACCACCACGCGATGCGGCCCGAGACGCGCGGCGCCGAGGTCGCGATCGTCGAGCCGCACTACGGCGCGACCTCGTCGCTCGTGGCGGAGATGCTGCTCGCGAAGGACGTTCCGATCCCGACGGACGTCGCGACCGCGCTCTACTACGGCATCAAGTCGGAGACGCAGGACCTCGCGCGCGACACCACGGAGACGGACGTCGAGGTCTACCGCGAGCTCGAGAAGATCATCGACCGCCGGGTCCTCGCGCGGATCGAGACCGGCCGCGTGCCGCGCGAGTACTTCTCGGAGGTGCTCACGGTCCTCTCGACCGCCGTCATCCGCGGCCGCGTGATCACTGCCGATCTCGGCGACCTGCGCGTCCCGGACATGGTCCCCGAGATGGCGGACTTCCTGATGCGTCTCGAGGGCATCCGCTGGTCGTGCGTGCTCGGCGACTACGAGGACACGCTCTACGTGTCGCTGCGGACGTCCGATCCCGACGCGAACGCGGGCGAGGCCATCCGGACGGCGATCGCGGGCATGGGCTCGGGCGGGGGTCACACGTCGATGGCGGGGGGCCAGGTCCCGATGCCGCGATTCACGGACGCCGAGAAGGAAGAGATCAAGCGCACGTTCCTCGACGCGTTCCTCCCGCTGACCGGACTCGCGGACGGCGACCCGGAGCCCCTCGTCCGCCGCGCGTGACGCGGCGCCTCAGACGGCCGCGGCGGCTTGCGTGATGCCGAGCCGGATCGCGAGGTCGCTCGTGAGCATGCCCGCCGGGTCGAGTTCGCGCCGGATCGCGAGGAAGGCGTCGAGGTTCGGGTACGCGCGGCGCAGCGCCCCGGGCGTCGCGGTGAGGTCCTTCGCGAAGTAGAAGCGTCCGCCCGCCGCGAGGACGACCTCGTCCATGTCGTGGCAGAGCGCCCAGAGGCGCTCGCGGTTCTGCGCGGTCACGGGAAAGTCCATCGCGAACGAGTAGCCGTCGAGCGCGTGCGTCATGAGGAACGGACAGGACCGGTGCTTCTTGTAGACGCCGAGCCACGGCACGATCCCCCGAGAGCGGCACATCGCGAGGAGTTCCGTGTGCACGCGCAGCGCGGCGTCGCGCGGCACGAAGCTCTGGTACTGGATGAGCCCGCCCGGGTCGTAGATGCGCTTCCATCCGGGGATGTAGTCGAGCAGGAACGCGAACTGCACGTGCGGCTGACGAAACGAGTGGGTGCCCCGGAGCGAACTCGTCCGGTACTTGCCCCGGTTCAGGACCGACATGCCGCGCGGCGACGCGAAGAGGCCGAGCGCCGCTGGGACGACGCCGCGCGGCACGACACCGAGGATCTTCGCGGGCAGGTCCTGCGCCGTGAGACGGAGCGACTCCTCCGGCAAAGGATCGGCGTTCGCCGGGAGATAGCGCGCGTCGTGGAGGACCGCGCGGCCGTCCCGATCGAAGCAGTCCACCCAACCGACGAGGTAGTCGGCATCCGGCGCGCGACGCTCGAACTCCGCGATGAGTCCGGCGAGCGACGCGACCGGCACCGCGGTGACGTCGAGGAGTCCCGAGTGGACGCGCTTCAGCCTGAGACGAGCCGCAGTGACGACGCCGAGGAGTCCGAGGCCGCCGACGATCGCGCGGAAGAGTCCGGGATCGGTCGCCGCGTGGACGATCCGCATCTCGCCGCCCGGCAGCGCGACCTCGAGCACCTCCACGTGCTCGCCGAAGCCGCCCGACTTGAAGTGATTCTTGCCGTGGATGTTCATGGCGATGGCGCCGCCGACCGTCGGGCGCATCGTCCCCGGCACGACCGCCGGCCAGTACCCGTGGGGGAGCGAGGTCCGCCAGAGCGTCTCGATGGTGACCCCCGCCTCGACGACGATCGTGCCCGTCGCCGGATCGAACGAGCGCACGCGGTCGAGCGCGGTCATGTCGAGGACGTCCCCGCGCGAGAACACCGACGCGTCGCCGTAGCTCCGGCCCGCCCCGCGCAGGCACACCCGGCGGCCCTCGCGCGCCGCGTCGGCGAGCGCCCGGCCGACCTCGTCCGCGGACCGCGGTCTCTGGACGCGAGCGAAGCCGTGGTGCGACTCGCCCCATCCGGAGAGGACGTGGCGCTCCGGCGCGGTCCTCGTCAAATCGACAGCCTGCGGAACACGAACGACGGGATGTTCCGGATCACGAACATGATGAACGCCCACCGCCCGGGCACGTACACGTCCACCCCGCGCTTCTTCCGCGCTGCCGAGAGGATGAGCTGCGCCGCGAGGGCGGCCGAGATCGTCATCCGTGCGGGCAGGTGGAGGTCTTTCGTCATCGGGGTGTCGACGTAGCCGGGACGGATCGTGCAGACGGTGACGCCGCGCCGGGCGAGGCGGTTGCGCAGTGCCTCGAGCAGGCAGTTCATGGCCGCCTTCGACGTGGCGTAGGCCGGACTGCCGCGGCGCCCGCGGTCTCCGGCGACCGACGAGATCCCGACGATCGTGCCCCGCCGCGCCGTCTCCATGCGCAGCGCCGCCTCGTCGAGCCAGGCGACGGCGCCGATCAGGTTCACCTCGAGGATCGCGCGGTCCTTCTCGAAGCTGTACTCGCTCTCGCCGACCGCCGGCATGATCCCCGCCGCGAAGACGAGGAGATCGACGGCACCGAGCTCCCGCTCGACGGAGTCCCAGATCGCGGGCACCGCCGCCCCGTCGGCGACGTCGTGCGTCCGTACGACCACCCGTCCGTCGACGGTCGCCTTGCCGATCGATTCCGCGACGGCTGCGAGTTCGTCCGCACGCCGCGCGACGAGCGCCACCCGGCAGCCCTCCGCCGCGAGGCGCCGCGCGACGGCTTCGCCCATCCCGGACGATGCGCCGACCACGATCGCCGTCTTCCATGTCGCCACGGCCATGCCGAACCTCCCTCGGGATTGTCGCGCGCGACGGACGCAATCGAAGGATCGGTCCGGACGTCGCCGCATCGCAACCCCGGCGGGGCAGGGACGCGTAGCATGGAGTCATGACCCCTCGAGACTGGGACGTTCGTCGGCTTGCCCTCGCGGCGCTCGGGATCGCGCTCCTCTGCGCGGGGCCCGCCGCGCTCGCGAAGGAGGCGACCGTCAGCGAGGTGACGCGTCACTTCGAGTCGCTCGACGTCGCGCCCGCCGTCGAGCACCGCCTGGTGATCGTCCACCCGGTCGTCGCACGTGTCGCCCCCGAGAAGCGCGGCGAGGCCGTGCGGCTCGCGGGAACCACTTCGCCGGATCTCCTCGCGTTCGGGGCGATCCCGGACTCTTCGAAGCCGCGGGCGGAGGTGGTGAGTTTCGCACCGGAGCCGCTCGTCTTCCTCGCCGGAGACGTCGTCCGCGTCGCGGAGGCCGACTTCGTGGTCACCCACGACCTCGTCGCCGCCGCGGGAATGCCCTCGCATGCGCGGCTGATGCGTGTGTCGGAGGAGACCGAGTCCGACCCGCTCGGTGCCGAGACCCGGATGCTCGGTCCGGTCCTGCCCGGTGCCTTGCGCTACCTTCTGCTGACGGGGCAGCCGGGTCCTGCCGTGCGAGCGGCGTGCGAGAAGTGGGCCGCCGAGGTCCGCCTCTCGACTCCCAGGAGGTCGCCCGCCGAACTCGGGCTCGCGGAATCGATCGCGAAGCGGGTGGCCGACTACAGGAAGTCCCTCGCAGCACTGCCGGTCCCCGCCGTCGCCGCCGGGCAGGAACTCGTCGGCTGCGCCTTCCTCCTCGATGGGGCGTTCGCGTCGATGGAGACGTTCGGCACGAGCGCCCTTTTCGCCGCCGCCTGGCCCCGGCTCCTGGACGGCATCGCCGTCGAGGCGGCCGTCGAAGAGGCCCGCCAGGGACTCCTCGGCGAGGATCTCGCGGACCCTGCCGACCCGGACCGGTTCCTCACGGACCTGAAGAAGCGTCTCCTCGACGTCTTCGGGGCGCGCCTCGACCCGTCCGACGTGCCCGAAGGGGCCCGGCAGTTCGACATCGGTCTCGAGGGCGCGGTCGCTCGGGCACTCATGGTGGGCGAGAGCCGGGTCACCCACTTCGTCCTCGTCACGGATCCGGCCCGGCGCGCCGAGACGCCGAAGGACGAGAGCCCCGACCTCAGGGCGGCGGCTCGCAAGGCGCGACAGACCGAGGAGGAGAAGCGGCTCCTCGAACGGCGCGGCGGCGGGGCCCCCGTCCCCGCACCGGGGCAACCACCTCAGCCGCCGTTGCCAGTTCCTCCTCCCGCGCCGAAGTAGGGCTCCAAATTGTCGCGATAACGAGCTGGATAACTGGCTCGTTACATGCGGTAGTGGTTCACTTTGCTAGGCAAGGTAGCTCGTTATGCGACGTCCGCCCTGCTCGGCCTCTTGCGCCTCGATCATCTCGGCCAAGTCTAGCGTCGTGAGCGGACGGTCCGCGATCCCGGCGGCAACTGCGGGCGTCGTCTTGAGCGTCGCGTGCTTCTTCACGAAGTTGAACGCGAAGTAGTGCAAGGCGATGGCGCTCGCGTGGTTCTCGATCGTCTTCGAGAACGCATCCGTCAACCTCGTCATCCGGCGGCAGCGCATCCGTAGGTCACGGTTCTGGCGCTCGATGAAGCTCGTGGAGATGTGCGCCTCGTCCGGCTCGCCGTGGACGGTGTCCTTCGTGCAGCCGATGCAGATGGACGGCGAGTAGCGGCGAGCCTCTTCCTTCGTGTTCGGCGCGGCGTAGGTCTTGACCACGATGCCGAAGTCCACGCCGTTCGGGAAGGCACCGCGCACCGCCTCGCGATAGTGCGCGAGGGCATCGGAACTGATCTGAACGCGGCCCGTGACGCGCGAGGCGACGTCGTCCATGAACGTGTTCGCGTGGCCGGAGTCACGGTCGCCGACGAGCCACGAGATGATGACCTTCGAGTCCGCATCCTGCGCGACCCACGTCCAGGCGGAGCCGTAGCCCTGCGCTCCGTGCTTCTTCGCCTTGTCCTTGCAACCGACGAAGCCCCATGCCTCATCGGCCTGGATGCGCTGCGTCGCGAGGTTCGTCACCGTGCGGTCGTGGAACTCGTGGCAGACGCGGCCAGCGTCGGCGAGGAGACGGAGAACTGTGACCTTCGCCGCGCCGGTCAACCGGCACGTCGCCCGGATGCTCATGCCCTCGATGAGGCACCCGAGGATCGCGGCTCTCTTCTCGACGCTCAGCTTTCGCATGGACATACTGTACCCCTAAAAAGCCCCCATGCAAGAAGGAGTGATTGCGTTGTGGCTTTTTTAGGGGTACAGTTATCCGCATGACATCCAAGGCAGGGCGCCCCAAGTCCCCCCCCGGACGAGCGAGGTCCGAACTCCTGAAGGTACGCATGACACCTAACGAGCGGAAATCGTTCGAGCGTGCCGCAGAGGTCGCTGGTATCGGTGTCTCTACATGGATGCGCGAGCGGCTCCGGCGTGCCGCCGCGCGCGAACTAGAAGAAGCTGGGGAGCTCGCTGCGTTCCTAACGCACGAGGAGGAGTAAGGCATGGCGGGGCAAGGAGGGGACATTGAGTTCCAGCACCTTGGGATTGGGCTGGCCATTTCGCGCAACCGGCTGGAAGTCCCGGTCAACCAGCGCGAATACAACTGGGAGCGTGGACACGTAGAGACGTTCCTTCAGGATGTCGTCGGCGCGATGAACGCTGGGAAAGCCACTTACTTTCTAGGAACGGTTGTACTGACCCACGGCAAGGAGGAGGCGTTACAAGTCGCGGACGGGCAGCAACGACTCGCGACAACGGTCATCACGCTCGCAGCGATTCGTGACTACTTCGCCGCGCAGAACGAGCCGATCCGCGCGAAGGTGATCGAAGACGAATACCTATTCACGACGGACATCCGATCCACGAACACCATCGCGAAGCTCCACCTTAATGTGGATGACCACGAGTTTTTCGAGGGGGCCGTGCTGCGACCACCTGGGCACCCCGGCCGCAAGGCGAGGCCCAAGCTAAACTCCAACAAGCTGCTCCAGGGTGCGGCAGACACCACGAGCGAGTTCATCGGGAAGCTGATCTCCACGAAAACGAAGGAGCAGGCGACGGACGCTCTCCTTGAGCTCGTCGGGTTCCTTCGCGACCGAACCAAGATAGTGCTCCTCACGGCCGCCATTGATGAGGATGCGTTCGTCATCTTCGAGACGCTCAACGACCGGGGACTGAAGGCGTCGCAGGCCGACCTGATCAAGAACCACCTAGTGCGGCAGGCGAAGAAGCGTGACAAGGAGGCGCAGCAGCATTGGGCCCGGATGATCGGGATACTTGAGCAGGTCGATGCCGATCTCGTCGTCTCGTTCCTTCGGCACTCTTACATCGGACGCCGAGGCCCCACGAAGACCGATGAGCTGCTCAGCGTCGTCAAGAGCGACGCGACCACGGAAGCGCGCGCTCTCGCGTTGCTCATGGACAGCGCGACACAAGCGTCCATCTACGCCGCGACGTTCAACCAGAGTCACGTCTTCTGGAACGGGTTCACGATCACAACGAAGGCCAACGTTGAGACGCTCAACATGCTTCGCGTTGAGCAGATCCGGCCGCTTGAGCTAGCGGTGATGCTGAAGTTTGAGCGAGCGGAGATCGAGAAGTGTTTCCGCATGTTCGTCTCTTGGACCGTGCGCTTCTTGATCGCCGGGGGCGCGGCGAGCGGGTCTCTAGAGAAGGGCTACGCCGACCGCGCGCGCGACGTCGGCAACGGAACGATCACCAACGCGAAAGGTCTCTGGCAGGCAATGAAGGCCGTTGTTCCATACGATGCGGCTTTTGAGGCAGCGTTCAGGATCGCACGAGTCACGAAGGGCTACCTGGCGACCTACTATCTGAACCACCTTGAAGAAGCGGTGCGAGGCTTCGACACGGACGACGTTCCGAACCGCAAGACGCTCAACCTCGATCACGTCATGCCCGAATCGCCCGAGCAGTATTGGGCGCATATCAGCAAGGACGAGGTTCAGGCGTACACAACGCGACTCGGCAACTTGGCCCTCGTGAACGCAGAGAAGAACGTGAAGATGGCCAACCTTCCGTTCTCTAAGAAGCGGCCACACTTCAAGGCCACGCCCATCCGCTTGTCGCAGATCATCGCGGATGAGTCGGAGTGGGGCGCCAAGCAGATCATCGCGCGGCAAGACTACATGGCTGGGTTCGCCGTCAGGGCGTGGCCTGCAAATCCGACCTAGCGGGTTCGGCGCTGCCCCGCCTGGACACCGGCCTCGAAGGCCGCGCGGAGGAGTGTCATCGTGCGCGCGTCCACGCGCTGGATGCTCCTCGACCACGCGGCCCACGCCGCTTCGACGTCGGCGGGAAGCTCGTCGGCGGGGGCGGTCGTCTGCCGCACGACGCGGGCGATGGCGGAGTTCGGGTCGGGGTCGTGGGGGCGTCGAGGCATGAGCGAGAGTCTAGCCGTTCTACCCCAGCGGCCTTTGCTGGTAGACGCGCCGCACGAAGAACTTCCGACGCGCAACCTCGCGGTCGTTGACGAACAGCACCACCGGAAGATCGCAATCATCCGATGGAGCGAGGAACCCACGGCACCGCAACAGCACGGGCGCACTGGAGAAGCTTTCGCACTGCGGTCGCGGGGTGAATTTCTCCTGAGCGAACGGAACCATCCGTTGGCCGATTTGCACGCAACCCTCCGCCGTCGCCTCAACGTCGGGCGTGCCGCGAATCTCCGCGAACAGATCGAACTCCAGGGTCATCGCCACTCCGGCTGGGTAGTCGCTCGGGATTCGCAGGACGGCCTGCATTAGCCCGAGGGCATTGACGCGCCCCCCGTCGAAGGCAACCTCCGTTGCGACCACAAAGATAGTTGCCGTGTGAGTCGAAGCCACCCTCGCACCCTCCGTAGTCCAACGGCTCGCCGACGAAGGGTAGCTGATCCCAGATCGCGAACGATGCCTTGAGCGTTCGGGGCGTCATGCGCACATCCTACCCGCCGGAGTGGACGTCCGAGTGTCGCAATAACCCAAAGTGAACCACTACCTTACATGCGCGAGAACTCCAGGGAATAGGCTGCAAACTGGTCATTCAGCGACCCAGAGACCACCTCAATAACGTCCAATAATACCTGTTATGTGATTTTATCGGCTGCGCGAGGAACGGGGTCAGTCGAGGCGCTTCCAGTAGTCCCTGAACCGACCCACTGCCTCCCGTTCGCGGTCGCCGAAGGCGAAGGACAGGTGCCGCCGGAGGTAGTCCTCGGAGACGGCTCGGTCGATGCCGAGTGCAGCGGCCCCCGCCGACGCCAGGTCACCGATCCGGGACTGACCCCGTTCGGCGGCGCGCCGCAGCGGGGCGGTCGCGGCGGCGGCGATCTCCGGCGACCGCGCGAGCCACGCCGCGAAGACGAACGGGAGTCCGGTCCATTCGCACCACTCGTGGCCGAGATCGACGGGCGGGGGCCCCGCCCATCGCGCGACGAGCGCAGGGTCTCCGATCAGCAGGGCCGCGTCGGCCTCGAGGGCGGTCAGATCCGGGTCGGGCGCCCGGGGGACGAACCGGGGCGAGGCGTTCCATCGGAACCTGTAGAGGACTTTCGTCAAGGCGACGCTCGTGCGGGACGACGTGTCGAGGGCGACCGTCCGGGCCTCGCGAGGGGGGACTTTCGAGAAGAGGAGCACGCTGCCCACGGCGCCGTTCGTCGCGATGGCCCCGGCCTCGACGATCGTGAGCGAGGGGATCTCGAACGACGCGACCACCGGCGCGAGCGCAACATCGATCTCGCCGGTCTCGAGCAGGCGCGTCAGGATGGCCGGGACCTCGAGCCGCAGGGGCCCCACCTCGTCTTCGAGGCCGGCGAGGAGCGGCTTCGCGTTGAGGTAGGGCACCGACGCGTAGCGCAGCGTCCTGGCGAGCGCTCCGCCCGTCACAGCCACCGGGCGCGGCGCAGGAGCAGGACTCCCCCGCCGAGGACGATCAGCCACGCGGCCGCAGTCCATGCGAGAACCCTGTCGAGGCGCGCGCCGAGCGACCGGAGCCGGACGCGGCGGCGCTCCTCGGCTTCGATGTCGTCGCGGAGCGAACGGAACCGCGCGAGGTACTGTTCCCGCTCGACGCCGGTCGCGGCCGCCTGCGCCGCCTTGACGCCCTCTTCGAGGGCGCTCCGTGCGCGCGCGCAGTCGTGCGCCTTGTCGAGGAGTAGCCAGCCCTTGTTCAGGTGGGCGAGGAGGTCCGGCCGGTCGCCGCCCGCGCGCAGCGCGATGAGCTCGTCGTAGACCGCGACCGCTTCATTGAGCGAGCCCGCGTCCTCGAGCAGCACGGCGAGGGCGAGGCGGGAATCGCGGTCCGAGGGCGCCAGTTCGGCGATGCGCGCATACTCGTCGCGGGCTTCCGCCGTCCGCCCCGCGTCGCGGTAGGCGAGCGCCAGGTCCTTCGCGAACTCGAGGTGCTCCGGATAGACGTGCGCGAGGCCGCCTAGGATCTCGCGCGCCGACTCGAAGTCGAGTTCGCCGCGCACCGCACGGGCCCTGAGGCCCATCGCCAGCGTGTACGCGTTCTCCTGGTCGCTGCGGTCGAGACGCAGCGCGTCGACGAGGATACGCGCCGCGCGGACGTTCCCGTCCGGGCCGCCGAGCTGGTTCATCGCCGCGCCGGCCGCTTCCACGCTCCGCCGGCGGTTCCGCGCCGCGCCCGGCAGGGTCACGGCGTCGAGCGCGGCGAGCGCCGCGGGACGGTCGCCCCGGGCGAGCGCCTCGCCGATCTCGCGGGCGATCCCGTCGTCGTCGCCCTTGGCCGACGCCGCGACGAGGAGGAGGACGAGTGCCGCGGCGAACTTCATCGGCCGAGGATCTCCGCCTCCGTCTCCTCGACGAACCGGTCCGTCATGAACTCGAGGGGACTGTGATCGTCGGTGAGGACGGGCTTCGAAGGATCGGGGCGGATGAGCGTGGCGTGCTCGGGGATCCAGGTTCCCTGGCGCAGGAGATCGTCCCATTCGGCGACGCCGCCGCGAGCGCCCAGCCGAGCCGCGGCGCGGGCAGGGAGCAGGCGCATCAGGTCGGCGGGCTCGGTCCCGTTGCGCGCGACGAGGAGGAAGTTCCCGCCCCACCGCTGGCGCACGCGCTGGCACTGTCCGAACACGGTCGCGAGCGTGTTCTCGAGCGCCGTCAGGTTCGGCGAGTCCGGCCGGTACGCGTACACGTTCATGGCGAACACGCCACCGAGTGCCAAGCGCCGCCTCGCGAGCTCGAAGAACTCGCGCGTGCCGAGGTGGAACGGGATGTACAGCTCCTGCGAGAAGGCGTCGACGACGAGCAGGTGGTAGGCGGTGCCTTCGGGGACGGCCTCGAGCATCTGGCGGCCGTCGATCGCGAACGCACTGAGCCACTTCTCGCCCTGTGCGGGCAGATGGAAGTAGCGGCGCCCGAGCTCGATCACCGCCGGGTCGATCTCGGCGCCATCCACGCGCAGTTCGTACTCACCTTGCCAGAAGTGGCGCCACTGCCGGGGCGTCACGCCGCATGCGAGCCCCACCACGGCGCAGCGCAGTTCCTCACCCTTCGGCACGTCGAGGAGGAGCGGCAGGAGGGCGTAGTCGTCGTAGTAGCGCTGGCCCGTCAGCACCGAGCCCGCGATCTCGAGCGAATGGTACGTGAACACGCCCTCGTTGATCGTGAGCCACTTGATCGCCGCCGGCGGGTTGCCGGGGAACGTGTCCTCGCGGACGGTGAGGTACTGGTAGGCCGATTCGCGCTCGTCGAGGACGACAGCCTTCCCGCCGTTCGGGAGCGCCGGCTCGCCGCGGTTCGGCCTGAGGTCGGCGAAGGCGCGCGTCCCCGCGAGGACGACGACCGCGACGACGGCGAGCGGCGCACCGCGCCACCCGGCGAAGACGATGAGTCCGATGATCGCCGGGAGGACGAGCATCGCCGCGGCGACGAGCAGCGTCATCCGCGAGCCGAACTCCGGGACGAGCCAGAGCGTCGGCAGGTACGTGCCCAGGATCGACCCCAGCGTCGAGATGGCGAACACGCGGCCCGCCGCCCGCCCAACCCCGGCTTCCGAGAGCAGGCGGATCGCCATCGGCGAGACCATGCCGAGGAGCAGCGTCGCGGGCGCGAAGAGGATGAGCGTGGCCGCGAGCGAGCCCTTGTTCAGGAAGGACGTGACGTTCTCGAGGTTGACGTCGAGCGGCAGCAGCCACTTCATCACGGGCGTGGCGAGCGGAACCGTCGCCGCGACGAGCACGCCCCCCACCGCGAGGACGCCGAAGAGCACGGTCGGCGACGGCTTCGCGTCGGCGACCCGTCCGCCGATCGCGTATCCGAGGGCGAGCGCCGCGAGGATCACGGCGATGACGTTCGTCCAGACGTACGTCGTCGATCCGAACGTGGGCTGCAGCACCCGCACCGTCGTCATCTCCACCACCATGACGGCGGCGCCGGAGAGGAAGACGGTCGCGAGCAGGAACGCGGACCGGCCGCGGTTCATCTACTTCGGCGGCTCGACAGGCGGCGTCGGGTTGGGCGGCGTCGGGTTGGCGGGAGGTTGAACGGGGGGCGCGTTCGGGTCGGGGTTGGCGGGCGGGACGGGCTGGGGGGCGATCTTGGCCGGGACGACGCCGCGCAGGCGTGCGGTGAACATGCGTCCCCACTCGCCGTAGGTGTCCGCGATCTCGATCATCCTGCGCAGATCGCGCTCGAACACCCGCTTCGCGATCTGCGTCCCGTTCACGAACACGGCGATCTCGTTGTCCAGGTTCAGGAGGTCGTCGTTCATGTAGAGCGCGAACTCGGAGAGGTTCTCCGACTTGATGTCGACCATGTTCTGGTCCTTCAGGTACGACACCGTCACCGTGGTCGGCACGCCGCGCTTGCCCGGGCTCACGATGTTGAGGGAGCCCGTCCACGGCTCGCCGTCGGTGTCGGTGATCGTCGTGACGAACTTGTACGTCGAGGGCAGGACTCGGCGCGGGTGCGCGCCGAACCACGCGAAGACGTCGGCGTTCAGCGCCGAGACGGCGGGAAGGTCCGCGACGACGATCTCCGTGCTCCCCTTCTCGTCGAGCTTCTTGTACTCGGCGAACACCGCGGCGCCGGGCTCGCTGGTCTGTCCGCGGACGACCAGCGTCGGGTAGAGGGCCGAGTTCGGGGTGGTGATCGCCTTCGTCGGCCCGCGCAGGATGAGCCCGGCGAGTCGATTCGACAGGAACTGGCTCGCCGCGGTCTGGGCGGGCTCGCACACGGCGCCGACCGCCTCGAAGTACCAGCGGTTCGCGTCCGTGCTGAAGCGCTCTCGGATCTCGGCGAACGGGCGGGCGAGGACGCTCGGGTCCTTCGAGATCGGGAACTCGTCGCTCTCGGCGATGGCGACCATCACCCAGTTCTTCTTGATCTCGTCGTTCAGCCCCTCGGCGGGCCAGGTCGCCTCGAGGTAGGCCTTGGGGTCGGTGCCCTTCTCCAGGACCGACACGAGCAGCGGACAGGGCTTCGTCGCGGTGATGAGGGCGCCCGCGCGGTACCACATCTTCGCCTTGGTGACCTTCTCGTCCTTGCCGGGGATCTCGATGTCCTCGGAGATGACCTTCGACTTCGTCCCGAGCTTGCGCTTGCCGCCGGCGAAGCGCCCTTCCTGGATGGCGTCCACCCAGAAGTCGGGTCGCTTCATGGCGACGTTCTTCGTGTCCTTCAGGAGCGTCTTGTCGACGTCGATGAACACCCGCTCACGGTCGGCGGTGCTCTCGAAGGGGATCTCGCCGTTGTAGAGCTTCTCGATCTTCGCCTTGATCGCCTCGGCGTTGGGCACCTTCGTCTCGGCGGCCGAGACGAGGCCCGGGGCGGAGAGCGCCGCGGCGGCGGCCAGGACGAAGAGGACGCGGCCTCGGTGCGACGTGCAGCGTTCGGACATTCCCGGAGCTCCTTTCGGCCCGCCGGTTCGACCGGTCCGGGCGACGACGTGGATGCGCAGATCCTAAGGGTTTGAACGTCGCGCGCCAGCTTGGGGTTGCAGCGAAAACAGCCTCGGGCGGCCTCGGCTCACCTGAGCGGCGGGAGCGGCCATCGCTGGTCGTCGACGTTGATCCGGTGCTTGTGGTCGTTCTCGCCGCGCGCGACGAGCGTCGCGTGCGCCTTCCTGAACCAGAGGAGCGCCAGATCGCGGTCGCCCTTCGCGCGCGCCAGGAAGCCGAGGTTCTCCATGCTGTCGTTGTTCGCGGGGTCGAGTTCGTGGGCCTCGGCGAGCACTTTCGTCGCCTCGTCGTTGCGGCCGAGCACATCGAGGAGGAGCGCGTAGTCGTTCCTGAGCTGACCCTCCGAGGGAAAGAGCGCGATCGTCGCGAGATAGGCCCGCTCCGACTCGTCGTAGCGCCCGGCGAACCGCAGCGAGTTGGCGTAGTTGTTCTGCGCCTGCGCGTCCTTCGGCCTCGCCCTCGCGAGGATCTCGAAGAGGCCGACCGACGCCTTCGGGTTGCCCTCGTCGGTGGACCGCTTGGCGATGAAGAAGAGGCCGTCGTAGGCCTTCGCGCTCGCGGGGTCCGCGGCGAGAGCCTCCGTGTAGTAGGCGACCGCCCGGTCGCGGTCCTTCTTCTCGTTCATCAGGATGCGGGCGGCCTCGCTCCGGGCGAGCGAGTCCGTCTTCTTCCGGTCCCACGCCTTGTCGAGCCACTCGATGGCGTCGTCGAAGCGGCGTGCCATGGAACACGACATCCCGGCGTAGCGCGCCGCCCAGGTGCCCCCCGGGTTCGCCTTCGCGAGGCCGACGGCCGCGACGCTCAGCTCGCCCCAGCGCTGCTTCGGCGCGAACGTGTGCCAGAGCGCGTTCCAGCCGCGGACGTCGTCGGGCGCCGCGGCGATCATCCGCGCGGCCGACGATTCCTGCAGCGCGTCGTCGCCCGCCGCCTTCGCGGCGCCGTGCAGCGCCAGCGCAAGGTCCGCGTCGCCGGGTTGGGCGTCGGAGAGTCTCCGGAAGATCGCGATCGCCTCGCCGGTCCTGCCCTCTGCGAGGAGCGCCGCGGCGAGCGCCCAAGACAGCCGGAGATCGTCCGGCGCCGCGGCGACGGCCGCGGTCAGCTCCGCGATCCGGGTCGCCGGCTCGCCGGCGATCTCGGCGCAGCGGCCGAGCCCGAGCGCCACCTCGACGGACTTGCTGCCCGCCTGCCGCGCGCGCCGCAGTGCGGTCTGCGCGTCCTCGAACGCCGCCGCGACGGAACTGCCGCTCTCGCCCTGCGCCGCGACGTCCTCGGCGAACGCGAGCAGCGCGCGCGCCTCTCCCTCGTGATCGGAGACGGTCCCGCGCAGTCTCCGCGCCTGACGCCACTCGGAGGCCGCCTCCGACCAGCGGGACTCGCTCTCGAGGAGCTGTGCAAGTTCGGCCGCCGCAGCGCCCTTCGCCTTGCCCTCGGACGACTCTACGAGCGCGCGCAGCGACTTCTCGTCCGTCGCGGGCGCGGCGCCTTCCTGCGCGACGACAGCCGCGTGGAACACGAGGACGGCGGCGAGCGCCGCGGCGAGACGGAGGGACTGTCTCACGGGAACGAGATCTCCTTCTCGGCGACGTCGAGGACCTTCCGGGCCGCGAGTTCCTCAGGGTTCAGCGCGTAGGTGAGGCGCACCTTCACCTTGCCGCGCAGTCCCTCGGGCAGCGGCCACTTCGCGTCGCGCGACTTGCCGTGGGCGATCTGCGTGCTCGGGCGGAAGTCGTCGCGGTAGTAGAGACGGAACTCGCCGATCATCTTGTCCGCGACGAGGGGATTGCCGCGTTCGTCCCACGCCGAGAGGAAGAGGTTGTACGAGCGGTGGCGCGCGTCGGTCGGGATCTGGTGTCCGGCGCCGACGTTCGTGACCTTCGCTACGAGCACGCCGCCCTCGATCGCGAGGTCGAGCGCCGCCGCCTTCTTGTGCATCTCGAGCGAGTGCGCGCCGGGCCACCGGTGGCTACGGCCCTTCGTCCCGCCGCCCTCTGCACCGCGCGTCACCTCCGGCATGTGGCAGTCGGAGCACGTTTCCTTGATCCCCGACGCCGCGAGCTCGTCGACCGTCTCGTGCTGGTTGTGGCACCCGGCGCAGGCGGCCGGGGACGACATCTCCTTCACGAGCGTCGGACGGCACGCGCCCGCGACCTTCGACGTGTCGATGGTGCGCGTCGCAGCGACCGAGACGCCGTCGTCCATGATGTGACACGTCAGGCAGTCCACGCCGTCCGTGCGGCTGTGCTGGCGCGGAGCGACGCGCGTGGCGAGGCCCGTGGACTGGATCGGCATCGGCGCGTGGCAGTCGATGCACTCGGTCATGCGAAAGCCGTTCGAGAGCGCCTGCACCATCGGGTCGGTCCACGCCTGCCCGTGGAAACTCTCCTTCCACTCGGCGTACAGGGCCTCGTGACACGCGCGGCACTCGGACGATTTGCTGAACGCGTCGCGCGCACCGGACGCGGCGTTCGACGGCGACGGCGTCGCGCCGTTCGTCGCGGGCGGCGGCGGTCTGACTCCCTGTCCCCCCCCGCCGGACGAGAGGACGACCGCGGCGCCGACGACGCCGAGGGCGAGCACCACCGCCAGGACTGCGCGTACGTTCATGCTTCCTCGGAACGGTTGTCGGCGACGAACGCCGGACGGTCGGACTCGAGCCGGACGGGTGCGCCGATCGCGGCCGGGCGCGCGTCCCTGACGAGCACCGTCGCCCGCGCCCCGGCGCCGTCGATCTCCCCGGCGCCGGAGATCTCGCCACTGCCGGTGATCTCAACCGTGTGGAGCCAGTGATCTCCCCGGTAGAAGGCGTCGGTGCATCGGCCCCGGATCGCGCCGTCGCCGGAGAAACGCATCGTCTCCGGCCGGATCACCGCAACCAGGGGGCCGTTCGCCGCCCCCCCGTTCGCTGGCCAGGTGCCCCCCGCCGTGACGAGTCCGCCGTCGCGCCGCTCCACAGGCAGGAACGACGCCGTCCCGACGAGGCGGGCGACGTACGCCGAGGCCGGCCGAAGGTAGATCTCCTCGGGGCTCCCGTTCTGCTCGACGCCGCCCCGGCGCAGCACCGCGACCCGGTCGGCGAGCGCGAACGCCTCGTCGCGGTCGTGCGTGACGAGCAGCATCGCGAGGCCCCGCTCGGTCTTCAGGCGGCGCAGGAGCGCCAGGATCTGCACGCGCAGTTCGCGGTCGAGGTTCGTGAGCGGTTCGTCGAGCAGGACGACCCCCGGGTCCTGGACGAGTACACGGGCGATCGCCGCGCGCTGACGCTCGCCGCCCGAGAGCTCGCCGGGACGCCGGTCGAGGAGCGCCGCGGGGAGGCCGACGGCGTCGATCGTTTCCTTCGCGCGCCGGTCTGCGTCCGGGCCCTTCAGCCCTCGCGCGTTCATCACGAACGCCAGGTTCCCTCGCACGCTCATGTGCGGCCAGAGGGCGAGATCCTGGAACACGAAGCCGACGCCGCGCTTCTCGGGCGGCACGCGCGGTCGCGGGTCGTCCGTCACGACGCCCCGGATCTCGATGCGCCCGGCGTCGGCTTCCACGAGCCCCGCGATGATTCGCAGCAGCGTGGACTTTCCGCACCCGGAAGGTCCGAGCACCGCGGTGCACGCCCCGGACTCGACCTCGATCGAGACGTCGCGGAGCACCTGCACCGCGCCGTAGGACTTGCGCAGCGTTGCGACCCGGAGCGCGACCGTGCTCACGCCGCGGGCTCCGTGGATTCCGCCGGCCCGTAACGGTCCGTGACGCGCGGGTAACTCACTTGCGTTCCTTGTACGGCACGGTGGGAAGGGCGCCCGGCAGCGTGTGTTCGATCCGCCGGATCGCCGCTTCGCGGGACTCGGGCGGTTGGTCCGGGTCGTAGCCGCGAAGGTCGAAGCCCGCGGACGCGAGCGTCCGCGCCGCCTCGGTGCGGAGCGCGATGTCGTCGGAGCGCAGTTGCGTGACGATGTCCGGAAGGCTCGCGCGGCGCGCGAGGCGCAGGACCGCCGCCGCCGCCGCGAAACGGAACGTCGGGTCGTCGTTGCGCGACTCGTTCCTCGCCGCGGTCAGACGCGCCACGTCGGCGACGACCTCCCCCACGATGCCGAGAGTCCGCGCGGCGGCGATGCGCACGTCGATCGAGCGGTCGTCGAGGGACCTCCTCACGGCGTCGGCGATCTCGGGTCCGCCCGCCGGACGTCCGTCGGGCCAGGGACGCCCGCAGACCTCGAGCGCGATGAGCAGACGCGAGCGCGCCGCGGGCTTCGGTTCGGCCGCAAGGCGGTCCGCGAGCGCCTTCGCGGAGGCGCGGAGCCCCGCCGCGGCGAGGACGTCGGCGGCGCCCATGCGCACGTGCTCGTTCTCGTTCGCGAGCGCCGCCTCGATCTGCGGGAGCGCGGGCTCGGCGAGGTCGATGAGGAGGTTCTTCGCGCGCATCTGGTGGAGGAACTTCAGGCCGCCGAGCTTGACGATGTTCTCGTCGACGGCCGCGCGGAAGGCCGGCCAGCCCGGATCGTCGGCCTTCGGCGCGATCGCGATCGTCTCCCGCGCCTCGCGCCACCACGCGCGAATGCGGTCGATCGCGACCTTGCGCTCCGGCTTCGAGGCGTCCGGCTCGAACCCGAAGTCGGCGGTGCCGCCGATCTCCGCGAGGGACCGCTGGCAGTCGCGGTGGAGACGCGTGCGGTACTCGCCCGCGAGGAGTTCGATCGCGCGGCCGGCGGCGCCGCGGCAGCCGAGACGGTAGAGCGCGTCGATGAAGCACGGATCGACGGGGTAGAAGTCGCCCGCGCTCGTGCGCCGCGCGGCGATGCGGTCCTTGTCCTCGTCGTTGTTGAGCATGGCGATGAGGACCGGCGCGCACGAGAGGTCGCCCACGCGCGCGAGCGCGCGGCCCGCGTACATGCGCACGGAGCCGACCTCGCCGTCGCGGCAGGCCCAGAGGAGGTCGTCCTTCGCCGAACGGACGTCGCCGAGCCCGAGCGCCAACGCCGCCTTGTCGCGAGCCGCGGGCGGCCACGTCGGGTCTCGGAGGATGGCGACGAGGTCGGCCGGAACCGTCGTGTTGACCCCGGCGCCGGGGTTGCGAGACAGCGCCGCAAAGGCGTCGACCCAATCGCCCGCCTTGTCGTTGTCGACATCGGCGAGCGTGACCGCGATTGCGCGCTGGCGGAGGAATGCGTCCCATGCGTCGGCCGTGGCCGGCAGCTTGTGACCAGTCGACCACGTCAGGAGTTCGCCCGCCCTCGCGGCATCCGGACCCTTCAGAGCGGCGACGAGCTTGGGCAGCGCCGTCTCGTCGCCGAGGAGGGCCAGCCCCGCCAGGACCTCGAGCGGCGGCGACTCGCCGCCGCCGCGTCGCAACGCGTGCGCGGCGGACGGTCCGCCGATCGCGACGAGCGCCCGCGCGGCCTCATCCGGGATCGCGGGCACGGCGTCGCCGAGCGACGACACGTCGGCCACGCTCCCCGTCTTCGCGAGCGCCCGCGCCGCGGCCTTGCGCGCGTCGATCGGCGCCGCGGCGTCGGAGACGATCGCGCGGAGGCCGCCGTTCGCGAACCGGAGCTCGAACTCGCCCGCGAGGTCCGCGAGCGACGACGCCGCTCGCGCGCCGAGTTTCGCGCGTTGCGCATCGTCGCGCAGCACGCGGACGACGAGGGCGTCGCGGTCCGGAGCGGCGCGCAACCGGGCGACCGCGGCCGCGCGCGCGGCGTCATCCGGCGAATCGAGGTCCGCGAGGACCTGCGAATCGTCGGCGAAGGCCGCGAGGGCGAGGAGGAGGACGAACGCCGCGGCCGGCAACTTCCCGCGGCGACGGCTCGGCTCACGATGCCTCAATTCGCTCCTCCGTCCGGCGGCGGGTACTCCCGGGAGATCCAGGCGAGGGCTTCCTCACGGCTCGTGAGGCGGCCCTCCAGTCGCTCGTCGTCCACGGCAGCAAGCAGCTTGCCGACCAAGGGACCGGCTTTGTACCCGAGAGCCATCACGTCGTCACCGGTCACGAGCCTCGCGGGCCTCGGGGTCTCCTCGGCGAAGGCGCGGACGCGGTCCCGGCACCAGTGGTACGTGTCGAGCTTCCCGTGGGCCGCGAGGCAGTCGACGCGGTGGAGAGCGAGGTGGCGCTCGACGAGCGGGGACGCGAGGAACCGGCGGAGCTTGGCCTCGCGCCAGTCCTTGATCTGCACGAACGCCATGTGGCGCGCGACCAGTTCCTCGACCTCGTCGATCGTGGCGTTCGGATACCGCATGCGCCGCAGGATCGCCTGCGTCATCGCAGCGCCGAGACGGTCGTGCCCGTTGAACCGGATGCGGTCCGCCCGCTCGAACGTGCCGGGCTTCCCGACGTCGTGGAGGAGGACCGCGAGTCCGAGTTCGGCAGGACGCGAAGGCAGCGCGTCGAAGTGCTCGAGAGCGAGCATCGTGTGGACGAGGACGTCGCCCTCGGGGTGGAACTCGGGCGGCTGCTCGACCCCCGCCATCGCCTCGATCTCCGGCAGGATAGCGGCGAGCAGGCCCGATTCGCGGAGCGTCCTCACGCCGTGCGCCGACCGGCCGGAGACGAGGATCTTCGTCACCTCGACCTGGATGCGCTCCCACGAGACTTCGGTGATGGAGGGCGCCATCTCGCGGACGGCGTCCCAGGTGGCGGGCTCGATCTGAGCGGGGACGGTCGTCGCGAAACGCACCGCGCGCAGCAGGCGCAGCTTGTCCTCGCGCAGACGGGCACGCGGGTCGCCGATTGCGCGGATCACTCGGGACTCGATGTCCGCCCGGCCGCCGACGAAGTCCTGGATCTCGCCGGTGAAGGGGTCCATGAAGAGCCCGTTCATGGTGAAGTCGCGGCGCTCCGCATCCTCGCGGGCCGACGTGAAACGGACGCCCGTCGGACGACGGCCATCGACGTAGGCGTCGTCCGAGCGGAACGTCGCCACCTCGACGGGTGTCTCCCCCATCAGCACGATGACGACGCCGAACTGCGCGCCGACGGGCACGGTGCGCGGGAAGATCTCCATCACCGTCTCGGGCCGGGCCGACGTGGAGACGTCGTAGTCGGGCGGCGTGCGGCCGAGGAGTTCGTCGCGGACGCATCCGCCGACGAACCACGCCTCGTGGCCCCCGGCGCGGAGGCGCGCGACGACCGCCTGTGCAGCGGCCCTGGCGTCGGTGAGCGGCGAATTCGTCACAGCGCCCATCCTACGCCGAGACCGGCCCTCGCTATCCTGCCCGCATGACCGAGGGCGCTCCGCGACGACGGACGTGGGCGGACGGCTGGGGGGCGCCCGCGCTCGTCGCCGTGGCGTCGGTCGCCGTCTTCCTGCGCGCGGTCCACGGTGCCTTCGTGTTCGACGACCAGCGTTTCATCGTGCGCAACGCGTTCGTGCAGAAGCCCGAGTCGTGGCTCCGGTTCCTGACCGACGCCTCGACGATCGACCCGCTTTCTCCGGGCGGGATCGTCCGGCCGCTCCGGACGATCGAGTTCGCGCTCGACCGCGCGATCTTCGGCATGGACACGGCGGCGTTCCACGTGCATTCCTTCCTCTGGCACGCTGCGGCGTCGGTGCTGCTCCTCCTCGTCCTGCGGCGCCTGCTCGGGGACGGCCGCGCGGCACTCCTCGCCGCACTCGTCTGGGCGGTCCACCCGGTGCAGACGGAATCCGTGGCGTGGATCTCGAGCCGCGGCGACGTGGCGATGGGCGCGTGCACCTTCGGCGCCGTGCTCTTCGCGCTCCGTTCGGGCGGACGCGATCGCGACTTCGTGTTCTCGCTCGCCTTCGCCGCGATCGCGACGCTCTACAAGGAGACGGCCGTGGCGCTGCCGTTCGCGGTCGCGGTCCTCCGCTGGACGGGCCGGGTGCGCGTCTCGGTCTGGCCGTACGTCGCGGTCGCGGCGTCGTATCTCCTCTACCGGCGCCTCGTCCAGTCGGGCGAGACCGGTCACGGCGTGTCGTTCGAGCTCGGCGGCGGCACGGTCGGCACGTTCGCGACGATGATCCGCGCATTCGGCTTCTACGCGGCGCAGTGCCTCCTCCCCGCGCAGTCGCTCGACTGGTACATGCCGCCGTCCACGTCGTTCGCGGACTCTGCGGTGCTCTTCTGGCTCGCGCTCCACGCCGGGCTCCTCGCGTCGGCCGTCCTTGCGCGCCGCGCTTCGCCGTCGTGGACGCTCGCGGTCGCGTGGTTCTACGTGTTCCTCTTGCCGGTCGCGAACTGGCCGTACTTCGTCGGCATCCCGACCACGGAGCGGTTCCTGTACGTGCCGCTCGCGGGTGCCGCGATCGCCGTGGGCGTCGGGCTGACGCGGGCCCCGCGGGCCGCGTGCGCGGCCGCGGTCGTCGCCGTCCTTGCGCTCGGCGCGTCGTCCGTCGAGCGATCCGCCATGTGGCGGACGGAGGACTCGGTCTGGCGCGCGGTCCTCGCCGACCACGAGAGCCCGCGCGCCCGCTCCTACGCCGGCGAGCAGGACATGGCCGAGGGCATCGCGCTGCGGACGAGGGCTTCGAGGCTGCCCGAGGGTCCGGAGCGCGACGAGATGAACGCCAGGTCGCGAGCGGCCCTCGAGTCGTCGCTCTCGAACCTCCACAGGTCCCTCGAGGCCTGGTACGGGTTCGAGCTCTCGAACCGGTCGAGGGGCTCCTTCGCGCGTCTCGTCGAGGTGAACGCGTCCAACGTGGCGTACCTGCTCGGGCGCTTCGAGGAGGCCCTCTTCCACGCCGACGAGGCGCTGCTCATCCCGGGGACGGCGACGGCGGAGCCGAACTACGATCGCGCGCTTCCGCTCCTCAAGCTCGGCTTCGCGCCGCAGGCCGTCGCGGCGATGCGCCTCGCGCGCGCCGGAGGGTTCGACGCGCCCGACGTCGAGATCGGCACGTTCTTCCTGCGCGCCGCCGCTGCCTGCGAGGCCGACGCGATGCCCGACGTCGCAGAGGGCTGCTACGTGACCGCGCTCGAGGCTGCGCCTGCCGGACCCCTGCGCCGGGAGGCAGCGTCGAGGCTCGCGGCGCTCCGGGACCGCCTTCGCGAACCGGGCAGCGCGGCGAAGGAACGTGCGCGCATCGCAGAACTCGAGGCGTCGCTCGCGCGCCTGCCGCGGAGGTGCCCCGCTCCGCGCGGGCCTTCGGAGTCGGAGTGAAGCAAGCCGTTCGCGACGCGACTATAGTGGCGTGCCTCGGCACGGAGGGATCGCCATGACCGGTTGGGAGATCTTCTGGATCGTGCTCGGGGCGCTGGTCCTCGCCGTCGCGCTGCACGACATCACGCAGTCGAAGTACCCGATCCTCCGGATCTTCCCGGTGATCGGACACCTCAGGTACTTCCTGATGGAGATCGGCCCCGAACTGCGCCAGTACATCGTGGCGCAGAACCGCGAGGAGCTGCCCTTCAACAGGAGCGAGCGCGAGTGGATCTACCGCTCGGCCAACGGCGAGAACAACTACTTCGGCTTCGGCACCGACGACCAGGTCTACGGAATCGGCTACCCCGTCATCAAGCACACCGTCTTCAGCTCGAGCGAGAAGCCGTACACCGGCGGACACCACGAGAAGTCCCCGCCGATCCCGTGCGCGAAAGTCGTCGGGCTCGCCCACGGGCGCAGGGAGCCGTACCAGCCGACGTCGATCATCAACATCTCCGCGATGAGCTTCGGCTCGCTCGGGAAGAACGCGATCTCCGCGCTGAACAAGGGCGCCAAGCTCGCGAACGCCTACCACAACACGGGCGAGGGCGGCTGCTCGCGTTTCCACCGTCTCGGCGCCGACGTGTGCTGGCAGATCGGCACGGGCTACTTCGGCGCGCGCGACGCGAACGGGTTCAGTCTCGACGCGGTGAAGCGGACCGTCTCCGAGGTGCCGCAGATCAAGATGATCGAGGTGAAGCTCTCGCAGGGTGCGAAGCCCGGCAAGGGCGGTGTGCTGCCGGGCATCAAGGTCAACGCGCTGATCGCCGAGGCGCGCGGCGTGACGATCGGCGAGGACTGCATCAGCCCGAACGGGCACTCCGAGTTCCACAGCGTCGACCAGATGATCGACTTCATCGAGCGGATCGCCGAGGCGACGGGACGTCCGGTCGGCATCAAGTCCGCGATCGGCCAGCTCGACTTCTGGTACGAGCTCGCCGACCGCATGAAGGCGCGCAGCCAGGGCCCGGACTTCATCACGATCGACGGCAAGGAGGGCGGCACGGGTGCGGCACCGCTCGCCTTCGCGGACCACGTGGCGCTGCCGTTCCGTGTGGCTTTCCCGCGGGTCTACAAGATCTTCTCGGACGCCGGAATCGCCGACGACATCGTGTGGATCGGATCGGCGAAGCTCGGGTTCGGCGACCGCACGATCGTGGCGATGGCGCTCGGCGCCGACATGGTGAACATCGCGCGCGAGGCGCTCCTCGCGATGGGCTGCATCCAGGCGCAGAAGTGCCACACGTCGTACTGCCCCACCGGCATCACGACGCAGCGTCCGTGGCTCGAGCGCGGGCTCGACATCGAGAACGCGTCGAAGCGCGTGAAGGCGTACATCGAGACGTTCCGCGCGGAGCTCGAGGCGATGACGCACGCGGCCGGATACGAGCATCCCGGCCAGTTCACGCCTCACGACGTCGAAGTGTCGGCCGGTCCCGGCATCTTCAAGTCGCTCTACGAACTCTACGGGTACGACAAGAAGCAGTACGTGCCCGGCAGGACGCCGCGCTACAAGCCAGCGGACAAGTGGCCGAGAGCGCAGGACTCCAGGATCTCCGTCCCGGTGATGACGGCACCGCCGGAATCCGCCTGAGCGGATCCGCCGGGCGCGTCCTCGTCACGACGATCGACGCGCTCACTGTCCTCGCCGCGGCGGCGATCGTCCTCATGCTGCTCGTCCCGCAGACGCGCGTGCGGGGACTCCTCGCCAACGAGGACGAGGTGATCGCGGACCTCGAGGATCTCGAACAGCGCGCGGAGAAGCACCGGGCGAGCGCGGCGACGGACGCCGACGGCGACGGCAAGGGCGAGTACGGTCCGCTCGGCGCGGCGCTCGGACCGCGCGTCTCCGAGTTCGAGCGCATCGAGGGCACCGACGTGTGGCGGCGCGGCGGCTACTACTTCACCGTGCTCGTCCCCGACCGCAACTACCACCCGGTCGCGGCGCTCTCGCCGGACGCACAGGGCGACTACGCCGAGATCGCGGAACTGATCGTCGCCTGGCCGGCCGAGCCGGGCAGGAGCGGGATGCGCGCCTACGCGCGCTGGCCCGGCGGCGTGCTGCTCCAGCACGCGATCGACGGTTTCCCGTACGGCCTCGAACCGCCGTTCCCGCGCGTCGCCCTCATCCGCCGCGACGCCAAGGGCGCGCGCGCGGCCGAACGCTACGACGGCGAGGACTGGCGACCGCCGGTGTTCAGCGCCGCGAAACGCGTTCCGAAGTGACGCGCGCGCCGCGCGTCAGACAGACGGGCGGTTGACGGCGACGCCGAGGTCGGCGAGTTCGCGGACCGCTGTTGCGATCGACGCGGAGTCGATCCCGGCCTGACGCTTCTGGTCGGAGCGCGAGCCGTGCGGGATCCAGCGCGCCGGGATGCCGAGACGCCGGATCAGCCTCACTTCGAGACCCGCGTCGGCCGCGGCGTCCACGACGCACGAACCGAATCCGCCTTCGAGGCCGTGGTCCTCGACGGTGACGACCGGCACGCCGGCGTCGAGCAGTGACCGCACGAGACCGAGGTCGACGGGCCGCGCGAACCGCGCGTCGTAGAGCGCGACCGGGAGCGACGGGCCGATGTCGTCGATCGCCTTCGCGGCGTCGAGGACGCAGGTGCCGTAAGCGAGGATCGCGACGCGCGCGCCGTCGGGGACGGAGATCGCACGCGCGCGCCCGATCTCGAACGGCGGGCAGGGCCGCGCCGCGAACCGGTCGGGCACCACGTCGCGCGGGTAGCGCACGGCGGAGATGCCGTCCTCGTAGCCGCGCATGAACTCGAGCGCGGCGCCGAGACTCGGCTCGTCCATCGCGGCCATGAGGCAGGCACCCGGCAGCACGCGGAGGAGGGCGACGTCGCAGAAGCCGTGGTGGACAGGTCCATCGCCGCCGACGAGTCCCGCGCGGTCGATGCAGAGGCGCACCGCGAGTCCCTGGAGTGCGACCTCCTGGAACGCCTGGTCGAAGGCGCGCTGCAGGAACGTCGAGTAGACGGCGAAGAACGGCTTCCACCCGGTCTTCGCGAGGCCCGCCATCATGTCCATGGCGTGGGACTCGCAGATGCCGGTGTCGAAAGCGCGACCGGGGAACTCCGCGAGGATGCGGTCGAGTCCTGTCCCGTCGGGCATCGCGGCCGTCGCGGCGAGCACCTTCGCGTCGCGGCGCATCACGACCGCGAGCGCATCGGAGAAGGCCGACGTGAACGAGCGGCCCTCCTTCTTGATCTCGATGCGTTCGCCGTCCACGCGGAACGGTGCCGGCGAGTGGAACCGCGTCGCGTCGCCCTCGGCGAAGTCGTAGCCCTTGCCCTTCTTCGTGTGCACGTGCAGGAGCACGGGACGGTCGAGGCGCTTCACCTCGCGCAGCGTGTGGACGAGGTGGGGAAGGTCGTGGCCGTCCACGGGACCGAGCGAGATGAGCCCGAAGTGCGTGAACCACGAGTTCTCGGCCACGAGGTCGCGCACCGCGTCGGTGACGCGGCCGTAGAGCGCCTCGAGGAGCTTTCCGCCTGGGACCCGCTTCGCCAGGAGCTTCGCGTTCTGCCGCGCGCGCCGGAACCGCGGATCGACGCGGAGTTCGTCGAGGGAATGCGCGAGCGCTCCCTGTGGCCGCGCGATCGACATGCCGTTGTCGTTCAGCACGACGAGGAACTGCCGCTTCAGCGTGCCCGCCGCGTTCAGTCCCTCCATCGCGACGCCGTTCGCGATGCTCGCGTCGCCGATGAGCGCGACCGCACACCGGCCGGCGGCGTTCGTCTCCGGATTCCAGCCCTCGCCGTTCAGGTCGTCGCCGCGCGCCATCCCGACCGCCGTCGAGATCGACGTGCCCGCGTGGCCGACGGCGAAGAGGTCGAACGCGGACTCCTTCGGCTCGGGGAACCCGGCGATGCCGCCCGTCTGCCGGAGCGTGGCGAGACGCTCGAAGCGTCCGGTCAGTATCTTGTGCGGGTAGCACTGGTGCCCGACGTCGAACAGCAGGCGGTCGTGGCCGAAGTCGAACACGTAGTGGAGCGCGATCGTGAGTTCCACGACGCCGAGGTTCGGCGCGAGGTGGCCGCCGCTCGACTTCACCTGCTCGCAGATCGCGTGGCGGATCTCGGCCGCGACGCGCGGCAGCGCCTCGATGGGCAGTGCGCGCAGATCGGCCGGTGTCCGGATGCCGGGGAGGAGGTCTTCCTGCATGGTTCGTTCCGGCGGAGTCGCCGCCGCAGACGCGCCCCAAGGTTGCACGAGGTCGGCCCGGGACGGCAGAGCTACCTCACCGTCGCTCCTCGCCGTGGGTCGCGGGAGCCGGCGGCGGGACGGGCCCTTCGCCCGCGGAACCGAGGAAGAGCCTCACTTCCCGGCCGGTGATGGGGTCCGTGCGCACGACGTAGCCGTCGCCATCGGCGGGACGCGCCGGATCCTGCGCCGGAGGGTGCTGCGACACGCGCCGCGGCACGCCGAGCGAGACGGCGACGGAGCCGTCGGCTCGCATCTCGATGCCCGTCAGGTGGACCGCGAACCCGTCCTCAGCGGCGGTGCGGATGGCGGGCGTCGTGTCCGGAGTGACGTCGCGCGCGCGCGCCGACGGGAATGCGATCTCCGCGGTGCGCACGAGCGACGCGTCCACGCAGTCGATGCCGTGCGCCTCGACGAGATCGACGTACGAACCGAACCGTCCCTGGCCCGGCGTGGGCGCGCCGCCGACGTGCCACACGAGGAGTCCCGCGGCGGGCAGTTCCGCGTCGAAGCCCTCGCGGCGCCGCACTTCGAGGATCAGGTACTCGTCGGTCCGCGGCGAGAGCGGCACGATCACCGCCTCCGACGGACCGCGCGCGACCGGCCCGACGAGGACGCGCTGCGGCGTGCGCGGGTCGAGCACCGCGGGCTCCATCCACCCGAGCCGGATGCGGCACCACGCGCAGAGCGAGAACGGCGCGCGCGCGCCGGAGGCTCCGCCGCCGCGGTGGCCGATCGCCATCAGGCAGAAGTCCCCCGATCCGGTCACGTGGCCCGTGCCGTACGCGTCCGGAAGACCGAGGAGATGTCCGAACTCGTGACAGTGGACGCCGATCGTCGCCGCGTCCGTGTCGTCGACGCAGTGGACGTAGTACGGCGCGCGCCGCGCGCCCACGGTGATCGTCGAGCGGTGCGGCCAGAGCGCGAACCCGGACCGCGTCTCCGGGCGTCCCGCGTAGAGGAACGCGAACCCGTCGAAGCCGCGGGCCGAGGCGCCCTCGCGCGCTTCCAGCAACGCCGCAGCGGCGGCGAACGCCGAGTCGGGCGACCCTCCCATCGGCTGCGACGCGTACGTCGCTCGCGGCGAGGGCAGGGTCACCGGGTCGAACACGCGCCCCGTCACGTCGAGACGCCCGAACGACTGGTCGCGGTAGTAGTCCGCCAGCGACGCCCCGGCGCCGCGCTCCTTCGTCCGCGCGAAGAGGAGACGGGTGAGACGCTCGGGCGGCACGCCGGACGCGGTGTCGTCCGCGAAACGCACCGGGACGACGGCGAGCGCGAACTTCCCGCCGCGGAAGCAGTCGTCCGGACGGCGGCGCGACCCGATCGTTGGCTTCACGACGGACGGCCGTCCACCTCGGACGAGCGAAAGGCTGACGCGGGCGCCGATCCGGAGATCGCGCAGCGCGTGTTCGAGGTCCGCGGCGCCGTCGATGGGGACGGCGTCGATGCGCGTGATCACGTCCCCGCCGACCACGCCCGCGGCATCGGCCGCCGAACCGGGGACGACCTGCGCGACGCGGGCGCCGGTCGCGTGCTCGTCGAGGACGACGCCGAGGAAAGGATCGATGTCGGGCGCGGGCAGTTGCGCGCGCCGCGCGTCGCGGAGCGCGACCGGTTCGTCGCCGGCGAGGCCGCTCCGCCCGAGAAGGGCGAGCACGCAGGCCGCCACGATCGTCGCGGCGGTCCAGTGCGGCCGGGCCGGGAGGGGTGCTCGCATCGCGGGGGGCGGACTCTACACGTCCCGTCGCCGCGGTGGCGAGGGCCCGTCCCCGCTCTATCGGCCTCCCGTCAGGCTCGGAGTGAGCTTGTTCTCAGCCCGGGAAGCGAACGCGCGCCTTGCGCGACCCCTTCGCGATCTCGCCGATCACGACCGCCCCGCGCTCGCCGCCCGCCTTCAGCGAGGCGAGGAGCGGCGATGCGTCCGTCTTCGAGGTGACGAGCACCATGCCCACGCCCATGTTCATCACGTGGTAGCACTCGGCGTTCGGCACGTTGCCGAGGTCGCGGATCATGCGGAAGATCGCGGGCGGCGTCCACGCGGAGGCGTCGATGACGGCGTCCACGTTCTTCGGCAGCACACGCGGCACGTTGTCTTCGAAGCCCCCGCCCGTGATGTGCGCCATCGCCTTGATGCGGCGCTCGGGCAGGATCGGCAGCAAGAGCGGCGCGTAACTCCGGTGGACGGCGAGGAGCGCACCCCCCACCGTGCGGCCCGCGAGTTCCTTCGGCTTGCTCTTCACGGTGAACCCGGCGCGGTCGAAGAGCACCTTGCGCGCGAGCGAATAGCCGTTGGTGTGGAGGCCGGTCGACGGCAGCCCGATGAGCACGTCACCCGGCTTCACGTCGCGGCGCGGGAGGACGTCCTTCTCCTCGACGACGCCGACGATCGTCGCAGCGAGGTCGTAGTCGCCTTCCCGGTACGTGCCGGGCATCTCGGCCGTCTCGCCGCCGATCAGCGCGCAGTCGTTCTCGCGGCACGCCGTCGCGAATCCGCGGATGATGTCGCCGATCACGCCCTTCCTCACGCGGCCCGTGCCGATGTAGTCGAGCAGGAAGAGAGCGCGCGCGCCCTGGACGAGGATGTCGTTCACGCAGTGGTTGACGAGGTCCTGGCCGACCGTGTCGTGACGGTTCGCGGCGATGGCGACGGCGATCTTCGTGCCGACGCCGTCGGTCGACGAACAGAGGAGCGGCTTCTTCATGCCCTTCGGCATGCGGAAGAGACCGCCGTAGCCGCCGAACTCGCCGACGACGCTCTTTCCCCACGTCGACTCGATCGCCGCCCGCGCCGAGAAGATCGCGTCGGCCTTCGCCGCGATGTCCACGCCCGCCTCTTTGTACGTGATCGCCGTTGCGCTGCGTTTCATCGGCGCGAATGTATCGCCGCCCCGGGACGGCCTCGATAATCGCCGCGTGGCCGCCGAGCAGGAGACCGCCGCCGCCGAACGTCCGCGCCCCGGCGCGCGCGGCGAGGACCTGACGCACATCGTCACCGCGTTCGCGCTCGTCTTCGTCGCCGGGTTCGCGGTCGTGGCGTTCGTGCTGCTGTCGCGGAGGAAGCCGCGGGCGTGAGCGATGCGTAACGTCGTCGTCGACACGAACGTGCTGATCGCCGCAGCGCGCTCTCGCCGAGGCGCGTCGTTCCGCGTGCTGTCGCTCGTGGGCACTGGCCGCTTCGACATCTCGATCTCCGTCCCGCTGGTGCTCGAGTACGAAGCCGCGCTTCTGCGACTTCGAGAGGAACACGCCTGGGGCGAGCGCGAGATCCGGGACGTTCTCGACTACCTGTGTTCGGTCGGTCGCCGAACGTCTCCGTCGTATCTGTGGCGACCGACGTTGCCCGATCCAGGCGATGAGCACATCCTGGAACTCGCGCTGGCTGCGCGGTGCGACGCGATCGTGACGTTCAACCGGCGAGACTTCCGCGGTGTCGAAGCGTTCGGGATCGCCGTCTGGACGCCCGGCGAATTGGTCCGTAGGATTGCGGAGTCGAGATGAGCACACTGAGCCTCCGTCTGCCCGACGACCTGCTGACCCGCCTTCGCGGGCTGGCGCGGCGCGACGGCGTTTCCGTCAACGAATTCATCGCCCTCGCCATGGCCGAGAAGGCCGCCGTGCTGCTTGCCGAGGGCGTGCTCACGGAGCGTGCTCGTCGTGCGCGACGCACCCGCTTCGATGCGGCGCTCGCCCGTGTGCCGGACGTCGTGCCGGTTCGCGGAGACGAAGCCGCGAGCCAGGTTTCCGAGAGCCCGGCGCCGGCGCGCGTACGTCGCCGCAGGCGGTGACGAAGGCTCGTCTCGCAACACGCGCTCCGGCTACTTCGCCCTCGTGATCCCCCCGCTCGGAGTACGCCGCCGTTTGAGGTCTTCGACGACCTCCGCGATCATCGGCACCTCGTCGCTTCGGCTCTCGTAGAGCGCGGCGAGCGGGGAGGACTCTCCGGTCAGCGCACCGGCACGGGATGGACGACGATCTCGTACTCGCGGTCCTCCGCCTCCACGAGGTCCCAGCCCGTGAGCGGCTTCTTCTGGTCCGGCGGGAAGGGGTTCGCGCGGAGCGGGTAGGGGAGCGGCGCGTCGGGCGGCACGCGGATCTCGAACCGGCCGTCGGGACCGGCGATCGTCATCGAACCCTGCCGCCCCGTGCCGGGACTCGCGTGGACGACTGCGCCCGCGACGGGAGCCCCGTCCTCCCCGACGACGCGGCCGCGCAGCACGCGCGGCTTCGGGACGACGATCCTCACCGTGTCCTCGTCGCCGGAAACTCGCGCTGCCTGCGGCGTCCAGTGGTGATTCGGACCCGCCGCGAGGTCGGGGATCGTGGCTGAGACGACGACCGGCGTCCGCGGCAGCGACTCGATCCTGAGGTGTCCGTCGGTGCCGGAACTGCCGCCGAGTGGCTTCTCCCAGTCCTCGCCGCGGAACTCGGTCTGGATCCACGCTCCCGCGACGGGAGTTCCGGCGTCGTCCACGACCTCCACGTCGATTGCCCGTTTCGCCGGTTCGCTGACGACGCGGATCACGAGATCGGCCGCGCCGGGCTCGACGTCGCGGAGTTCGCCGGCGCTCCGGGAGATCACGCGCGGTTCGGGCTGCGGGGTCGCCTGCAGATCGACGCGCGCGCCGAGCGGGACGGCGAACGCGAAGCGGCCCGCGTCGTTCGTCGCTCCCCCGCCGACTCGCTTCGCGCCGGTCCATGCGGTGACGCCTCCGCGGATCACGGGGCGATCGTCCTCGTCCACGACCTTCCCGGAGATCGTGCGTCCGCGACGGAGCGTCACGATCGCCTCGTGCCGGCCGGGAGGCAGCCACACCCGTTCGGCACGGAGGAACGTGCGAGCCTGCTCGTCGGAGAGGTGGACGAACGCCGCCTGCGGCTCGTGCTCCGCCGCCATCTCGATCGCGCCGTCATCGCCCGTGGCCTTCGCGGACGTCGCACCGTTGGCGGCGTAGCCGAACTGGACCTGGATGCCCGCGACGGGGTTGCCGTCCTCGTCGGTCACCCGGGCCCGGACGGGGATGCGGGTCCGCACCTTCTCCGGCGCGCCGCCGAGGTGGATCGTCACGGGCAGCGGGTCGCGCGACTCGGGGATGACTACGTCGACGCTCTCGCGCTCATTCGGCGCGGCGTCGGGCGCGGCCGTGAGTGTGAAGGCCCCGGGCGGCAGGTCCGCGAACGCGAAGCGGCCGAGATCGTCCGTGCGGCGGTGGTCGCGGAACGTGTCGGTGTTGCCGCGGTCCGGAGCTGTGAGGACCACGTCGATCCGCGCGGCGGGCGCGCCGTCTGCGTCGACGACCCTTCCCCGGACGGTGCGAGCCGTCACCAGACGCACGTCGCCGACGTCGATCGTCCGCGGGTCGGCGTCGGGCGTGACGGTGCGCGTCACGCCGATCGCCCATCCGGTCACCCGGACGCGGACGACGTGCGGCACACCCGAGGCGAGTCCGTCGAGCGTGAAGCGCCCGTCGTCCCCGCTCGAAGTCCCCGCGGTGCTGCGGTTGCCGTCGTTCGACGGCGGAAGGTCCGCGATGCCGACGACGTCCGCGCCGCGCACCGGACGACCGTGCGCATCGAGGACGCGGCCGGTGATCGCCGCAGCGCGATCGAGCGCGATCTTCGCCTCGGCGTCGGCACTCCGGATGCCCACGGCCTTCCGCGCGTAGCCGCTCGCGGACGCCGAAACCTCGATACCGTGGTCCTTCGGCGCGTCGTCGAACTCCACTCGCCCGTCGGGGCCGGTCGTGCCCGCGGTGCGCTCGCTGTTGAGGCCGATCTCTGCGCCCGCGACGGCCGCTCCCGTGGTCCGATCGGTGACCGAGACGAGCAGGCGCCTCCCCTGCGGCAGCACGACTTCGACCGTCTGTTCGGGTGCATCGATCCCCTCGACGCGTTGCATCGCCGCCGGATGCCGGGCCGACGCTACGTAGAGGAACAGCTTCGTCTTCCGCGCGATCCCGGCGACGCGGAACGTGCCGTCCGGGCCGGTCGCTGCGCGGCGCCGGGCGATCGTGGTGACGCCGGGCGGTTCGCCGTCCGCCGAGAGGCTGACGTCCGCGTCCGGGACGGGCGCGCCATCGTGCGACTTCACGGCGACGGTCAGGGTCATCCCGGAGGAGAGCGTCACACGGACACGCTCGCCC
>JANNHP010000159.1:0-1657 GCA_031404455.1 Planctomycetia bacterium
TGCCCGTTTCGCCGGTTCGCTGACGACGCGGATCACGAGATCGGCCGCGCCGGGCTCGACGTCGCGGAGTTCGCCGGCGCTCCGGGAGATCACGCGCGGCTCGGGCTGCGGGGTCGCCTGCAGATCGACGCGCGCGCCGAGCGGGACGGCGAACGCGAACTCGCCCGCGGCGTTCGTCGTCCCCCAGCCGACGCGTGCCGCGCCCGTCCAGGCCGTGACGCTTCCGCCGATGACCGGGCCGCCGTCCCCGTCCACGACCTTCCCGGAGATCGTGCGCCCGCGGCGAATCACCATCGCGGCGTCACGCTGCCCGGGCCGCAGCGGCGACGCGTCCGGGGCGATCAGCGTGCGCGCCTGCTCCGGCGAGAGGTAGACGAACACGTAGGCCGGTTCGTGCTCCGCGTCGAACGCGAGCGCCCCGTCGGCGCCGGTCGTCTGGGTGCCGGCCGATCCGCTGGCCGCGTAACCGATCGTCACCTGGATGCCGGCGAGCGGTGCTCCGTCCTCGTCCGTCACGCGCGCCTTCACCGGGATGCGCGACCTAGACTGCGCCGGCGTGCCGCCGAGTTCGATCGTCACCGGCGACGGATCGCGGGAGTCGTGCACGCTGACGTCGACGCTCTCGCGCACCTTCGGGGAAGCGTCCGACTCGGCCGTCGCGGCGTACGAACCCGGTGCGATGCGCGTGAACGAGAAGCGGCCGAGGTCGTCGGTGCGGCGGTGCTCGCGGACCGCGCCGACGCCGCGATCGCCCGCCGACGTGAGCAGCACGCCGAACCTTCCGACGGGCTCTCCCTCCGGATCGACCACCGTGCCGCGGATCGTCCTCGGCGTCGCGAGCCGCACGTCGCCGGCGTCCACGGTCCACGGGTCGGCGGCGGCCGTCGTCGTCGTCGTCACTCCGAGCGCCCACCCGGCGGCCTGCACGCGGACGACGTGCGGCGCGCCCGGCCGGAGTCCATCGACGGCGAACCGACCGTCGTCCCCGCTCGCTGCCCCGGAGATGCTCGGACGCGGACCGTTCGAAGGCGGCACGTCCTCCACGCAGACGACGTCGGCGCCGGCGACGGGCCGCCCGTCGGCGTCCACCACGCGGCCCGTCACGCGCGACGCGTGCTCGAGCGTGAGCTTCACCTCCGCGTCCGTGGCGCGGATGCGCACCGCAGACGGCGCGTAGCCGTTCGCCGACGCCGTCAGCTCGGTGCCGCTGTCCTTCGGCGCGTGCGCGAACCCGAACGTGCCGTCGGGCCCCGTCACGCCCGCGACACCCGCTCCGTTGCACCGGATCTCTGCGCCCGCCACGCCCGCTCCGCTGAGGCGATCGACGACGGAGACGCGCAGCGGCCGTCCCTCGGGGAGCACGAACTCCACCGTCTGTTCGGGGGCGTCGAGGACGACGACGCGCTGCATCGCCGCGTGCGGGTCTCGGACGGGACTGACGAACAGCATGAGTTTCGACGCCCGCGCGATCGCAGCGAACCGGACGAGGCCGTCCGGGCCCGTCGCCGCGTGACGGCGGGCGATCGTGGTGACGCCGGGCGGTTCGCCGTCCGCCGAGAGGCTGACGTCCGCGTCCGGGACGGGCGCGCCATCGTGCGACTTCACGGCGACGGTCAGGGTCATCCCGGAGGAGAGCGTCACACGGACACGCTCGCCC
>JANNHP010000160.1:0-25187 GCA_031404455.1 Planctomycetia bacterium
CCGCGCGACGAGCGCGTCGCTCGCCTCGCGCGTCATCGGGCCGGGCAGGTGCTCGACGACGCGCGCGTCGGCGTTCATCGCCGCGAACGGCGCCTTGTCCGTCTCGCGCCAGCGGCGGAGGAGGAGTCGGGGCGTGCGGATCTCGGCTGGCGGGGTCATCGCGCGGGGATCGTAGCCCGTTGCCGATCTTGGACTTGCCCGTATACTCGCCAACCTAGTCATGGCGACCAGCGTCCACCTGCCCCGCCCGCTCCTCGACGCCGTCGACAAGAAGGCCAAGGCGCTCCGCATCAGCCGGAATCAGTTGGTCGTGCGCGCGCTCGAACGCGAAGTCGGCGAGGGAGCCGACTGGTCGCCGGGCTTCTTCGAGCGCCTGGCCGACGTGGATCGCGACACCGCTGTCGCGGTGGACGAGTTGCTGCGGGACGTGCGGAAGGCGCGTCGATCGAAGCCGGCGAGACGGCTGTGAAGTACCTCCTCGACACGAACGCCGTGTCGGCGCTGATGAAGGACGACGTACGCGTCGTCGAGCGCCTGCGCGCCGCCGGACGGGGGGAGGTGGGAATGCCGCAGCCGGTGATCGCAGAGATCGCCTACGGCATCGCACGGCTGCCGGCGTCGAAGCGGCGAACCGCGCTCCAGGAACGGTTCGACCTCGTGCGGACGGAACTCGCGCGCGCTCCGTGGACGGACGCCGTCAGCGAGCACTTCGGCAAGGTGAAGGCGACCCTCGAACGCAAAGGGACCCGGATCGAGGACTTCGACGCGGCAATCGCCGCCCACGCGCTCGCCGAAGGTGCGGTCCTCGTCACCGCCAATCTCGACGACATGGTCCGAGTTCCCGGACTGACGGTCGAAGACTGGGCGGCGTCGAAGCCGGCTCGCTGACGGGTCGCGGGGAACCGGGGTGGCTCAACCCTTCCCCTGTTCCCGCTGCTTGAAGTGTGCGACCCGCATCTCGGTGCGAGGGTTCACCTTGCCGACGCGGATCTGCACCTCGCCAAGCGCCGTGAGTGCCCGTTCAACTTGTCTGAGGTCCTCGGGTTCCTGACCGTATGCCGCCTGGTCGGCAATCGATCCCGGTCCTCCCCAGAGTTCGTTCGACACCAAGAACGCCTCCATCGCGTCCTCGGCACCCGAGAGGGCGGTCTCGACCATCCGCGCGTAGCCGCCTTCCCCGCTTCTCGCGAGGACCGCTTGGAGTCGTCGCGACTCGTCGCGCATCACACTCTCCAGATCACCCCTCCGCCAACGACGCCGCCTCCAACCGCAACACCTCGTCCCGGATCTCCGCGGCCCGTTCGAACTCGAGGTCCTTCGCCGCGGCGAACATCTCCGCCTTCAGCTTCGCGATGCGCTTCTCGATCTCCTCCTTCGTCCGCGGTTCGCTGACGCCGCGGGCGACGAGGTCCGCGAGGGAGGGCGGCGTCGCGGACTCGTCGTCGTCCTCGTCGTCCGGAACCGTCATCAGGTCGCGGACGGCCTTGACGATCGTCGTCGGCGTGATGCCGTGCTCCAGGTTGTAGGCCACCTGCTTCGCGCGACGGGCGTTCGTGACCGAGATCGCGCGCTTCATCGAGTCGGTCGTCTTGTCGGCGTAGAGGATGACGCGGCCCTCGACGTTGCGCGCGGCGCGGCCGAACGTCTGGATGAGCGACGTCTCGGAGCGCAGGAACCCCTCGCGATCGGCGTCGAGGATGGCGACGAGCGCGACCTCGGGCAGGTCGAGGCCCTCGCGCAGGAGGTTGATGCCGACGAGCACGTCGAACACGCCGAGGCGCAGATCGCGCAGGATCGCGTTGCGCTTCAGGGAGTCGATGTCGGAGTGGAGGTAGCGCACGCGCACGCCGGCGTCGCCGAGGTACTCGGTCAACTCCTCGGCCATCCGCTTCGTCAGCGTGGTGACGAGCACGCGGAAGCCCTTCGACACCGTCTTCTTCACCTCGTCGAGGAGGTCGTCCACCTGACGGCGCGCGGGGCGGATCTCGACCTCGGGATCGACGAGTCCGGTCGGCCGGACGATCTGCTCGATGACGCGCCCCTTCGACCGCTCGACCTCGAGCGCCGACGGTGTGGCGCTCACGTAGAGACGCTGCCCGATCCGCGCCTCGAATTCCTCGAACGTCAGCGGGCGGTTGTCGAGCGCCGACGGCAGACGGAAGCCGTACTCGACGAGCGTCTCCTTGCGCGAGCGGTCGCCCTTGTACATGCCGCCGACCTGCGGGAGCGACACGTGGCTCTCGTCCACGACGAGGAGGAAGTCCTTCGGGAAGTAGTCGAGCAGCGTGAACGGCGGCTGGCCGGGCTTGCGGCCGTCGAGGTGGCGCGAGTAGTTCTCGATCCCGTGGCAGAAGCCGACCTCGCGCATCATCTCCAAGTCGAAGCGCGTGCGCTGTTCGAGCCGCTCGGCTTCGAGCAGCTTCATGCGGTCGCGGAACCACGTGAGGCGTTCCTCGAGTTCCAGCTCGATCGCGTCGCACGCCTCGAGGACGCGGTCCTTCGGCTGCACGTAGTGACTGCCGGGGAAGATCGAGACCTCGTCGAGGTCGCGGAGCACTTCGCCCGTGAGCGGGTCGATCTCGGTCAGCCGGTCGATCTCGTCGCCGAAGAGCTCGATGCGGATGGACTTCGAGTCCTCGTAGATCGGGAACACGTCCACCACGTCGCCGCGGACGCGGAAGTGTCCGCGCACGAGGTCGTAGTCGTTGCGCCGGTACTGGAGGATCGTCAGCTCGCGGAGGAACTCGTCGCGCGGGAAGCGCGCGCCCTTGCGCAGGCCGACGGCCATCTTCCCGTACGACGACGGCGAGCCGAGTCCGTAGATGCACGACACCGACGCCACCACGATCGAGTCGCGCCGCGAGAGCACGTTGCGCGTCGCCGCGTGGCGCATGCGGTCGATGCGCTCGTTGATGGACGAGTCCTTCTCGATGTACGTGTCCGTCGTCGGGATGTACGCCTCGGGCTGGTAGTAGTCGTAGTAGCTGATGAAGTACTGGACGGCGTTCTGCGGGAAGAGCTCGCGGAACTCCGAGTAGAGCTGGGCCGCGAGCGTCTTGTTCGGGGCGAGGACGAGGAGCGGGCGCTGCAGTTCGTTCACCACGTGCGCCACCGTGAACGTCTTCCCGGACCCCGTCACGCCGAGGAGCACCTGCGCGTCCTTGCCCTCGCGGAATCCGCCGACGAGGGCCTCGATCGCCTGGGGCTGGTCGCCCGCGGGACGGAAGTCGCTGATCAGACGGAGGCGGACGTCGCGAATCGCTCGTATCCTGGGTGAAGGTTGCGCCTGCGCGGGAGGGGCCCGAGACTCCGGGCCCGTTGTCGCGCGGTTGGAGGATCCCAGATGTCCGAAGAGATCGTCGCCTGCCCGGGTTGTGCGAAGAAGTTCCGCATTCCCGAGGGCGCCCCGCCCGGATCGTTCGCCTGCACGGCGTGCAACGCGGACGTGCCCTACGGAGCACCGGCCCGCGCGCCGATCAAGCAGCCCGCGCGCCCGGCGCCCGCGGTCGCGAAGGCCCCGGCGCCCGCTGCGAGGCCCGCACCTGCCGCGCGTCCCGCCGCTCCCGCGCGTCAGGCGGCGGCCGCGCCCGCCGCGGCACGACCCGTCGCGACTGCCGTCCCCGCCCGCAGGTCGGCGTCTCCGACGCGGCGCGCGGCCCGCGAAGAGGAACCCGAAGCGTCGAAGAAGTCCAACCAGGGACTCATCTGGGGCGGGATCGTCGTCGGAGGCGTCGTCCTCGTCGCGTTCGCCTACATAGCGACGAAGCCGAAGCCCGTGGAGCCCGCAGCGACGACGCCCAGCCTCCTGCCGGCGACGACGAAGCCCGCCGAGGCGCCGAAGACCGATCCGCCGAAGCCGGTGACGCCGCCGAAGACCGAGCCGCCGCCGACTCCGGATCTGCCGGAGGTCCCGGTCGGCAGGACCGGGACCATCACGGAGGTGAAGCCGCCGGCCACGACCGAGCCGAACCCGGAGCCGAAGCCGGCCGATGCCTTCAAGCCGAAGCCGCGCGGCGACTACGCAAGCCTCGGGTCGCCGGTCGCCAGCGTGGCGGGCACGACGGACGAGGAACGCAGCAGCATGGACCGGCAGGTCGCGCTCGTCCTCGACATGCAGTCGGGCAGGGACGGTTCGAGGGCCGAGGGAGATCTCATCCGGTTCGCGAAGAAGGCGATCCCACCGCTGCTCTCGTCGTTCAGCACGCAGTACCAGGCCGGGAAGTGGGGCACCGAGGCCGAGCAGTACGGCGCCTTCCAGGTGCAGCAGGTGCTGCTCCGCATCGTCGGCGCGGAAGGTCCCAACGGGATCTTCGTGGCGCAGTTCACCCCGGGCGGTCTCACGCCGGCCGCCGACTTCGAGAAAGTGGCGAAGCTCTGGATCGACTGGTGGAACACGAAGGGACAGTTCAAGGAGAAGTTCAAGAGGAGCAATGACTGAGCGCGCGCTCGTCGCCGCCGTCGTCCTCGCCGTGACGCTCGCCGGTTGCCGCGGCCACCGCACTCCCGCCGCGCCGCGGCCCGCGACCGAGCCCGATTCCCCGATGCTCGCGGCGTTCCGGACGGGCGGCACGCCCGCGCTGCAGCCGTACCTCGACGCGTATCCGCTCGGCGACCACGGCACGCGCGTCGATCTCCTCGCGTCGACGTCCGAGCGCTCGATGCACCTCGTGCAGGCGAAGAGCCCGCTGCCGCTCCACGTCCACCCAGCGCGCACGGAGACCGTCTACGTCCTGACCGGGTCCGGCACCTGCTACGTCGCCGACCGCTCGTATCCGCTCGGTCCGGGCTCGACGCTGAAGATCGCCCCGGGCGTCCCTCACTCCGCGATCCCGGCGAAGGGCTCGACGATCGTTGCCATCAGCTACCTCGACCCGCCGCTCACCGAGGGCGACGACCGCGTGCTCGTCGACGAGACGCAGTCCCCGTAGCGCTACTCCGAGAGACGCTCGACCTGGACGCCGAGTCCCTCGAGGTGCCGGATCGCCGCCTCGATGTCGTCCTTCTTCCCTTCGATCTGCAGCGCGACGAGCGCGATGACGTCGGTGACTGAGGCGCCGCGGATGTTCGTCTTCACCGGGAAGCGCTTCGTCAGCTCGTAGAGGATCGGCTCCTTGATGAGCTTCTGCGGAAACGTGAGGAACACCTTCGTGGTCATGCGCGGATCCTACCGTCCGCGAGTCGGGAGGGGTGCGGCCGGTTCCCGCCGCGCGACGCGAGCAAGAGAGCGAGGAGCCCCGCCGCCGCCGCGCCGGCGGCCCACGCGAACGCAGGCGCCGCGCGCGAGGGATAGTACTGACCGATGACGGAGAGCCCGGGCGTGCCCGTGCCGGGGCCGTCGTACATCCACTTCGAACGCTGCCAGTCGAGGCCGATCTCGTCGGCGATCGAGGCGACCGGACTCGCGGCGATCACCGACCTCGCGCGCTCCATGCTGCCCGGGCCGCCCGCGTTCCACTCGACGAACGGATCGGCGACGAACACGAGCCCGGCGAACGCTCCGAGTGCCGCCGCCCCTCCGAACGTCGCGCGGCCGGGCTTCGCGCCGACGGCGCGCAAGAGGGCCGCTGTCCCGTGCGCGGCGATCGCGGCTCCGGCGACGACAGCCGCGCTGCCCGCGAGGTCCGCGCGTCCCGCGGCGGCGGCGGCGCACGCCCACGACGACGCGAACGCCGTCGCGAGGAGGCCCGCGCCGAAGATCATCCGGGCGCGGAGCGATCCTCCGGGTCCGGGCGCCGCCGCGGCCGCGCAGACGGCGAGTCCGAATGCGGCGACGAGGACTCCCGCGGCGCGCGCATCCGCGACGGCTGGAAGAAGACGCGACGCGGCGCCCAGCGCCGCTCCGGCGACGACCGAGAGTCCGGCCTGCTTCAGCGCGCGCACGGCGCGAGCGCGGTCAGCGCGTAGGCCGTGGCGAGGACGGGCATGCTCTCCATCCAGCGGTCCTTCTGGTTCGACCACGACCCGTCGGCGGCCTGCAGCGAGACGATGTGCGCGCCGAGATCCGCGCGCCAGTCCGCCTTGCGCCCGCCGGGCAGCGTGAGCGAGTCGATGCCGAGCGCCGGCAGCGTCTTGCCGACCGTCGCGTAGTAGTAGTAGAGGCCGTCCGCCTCCTGCGTCGCGGGCATCCCGGGGTTCTTGTCGAGCGTCCAGTTCTTCGAGATCCAGTCGACCGCCGCCTTCACGCGACCGTCCTGCGCGTCCACGCCCGCGAGGTGGTAGCAGCGAAGGAGCGCGTACGTCATCGACCCGTACGACTGCGCGATCTTCTTGCCGTCGGGCAGCGTGACGAAGCCCGCCTTGCTGTCGCCGGGCCGGTAGCCCGCGCCGCCGTCGTTGCCGCGCGCGATCGTCTCGCCCGTCTTCGGGTCCTTCCACTCGTTCGTCTCGCCGGGCTTCTCGTTCTCCTTGCGGTTCTGAGAGCGCTCGAGGAACTTCAGCGCGTCCTTGAAGACCGGGTCGTCCTCGGAGACACCCGCCGCGCGGAGGCTCGCGAGCGCGTACTGCGTGTTCGAAAGGTCGGAGCGGGTCTTGTCGCTTCCGTAGCCGATGCCGCCGTAGGACGGGTCGCCCTCGTCGGTGAACTGCAACGACTTGACGTACTTCACCGCCTTCTCGATGACGGCCTTGTGCTCGGGACGGCCCGCCGCGGCGAGCGCCATGATCGCGGCGCTGGTGATGTAGTTCCGGTTCTGGGGCGTCTTGACGCCGCCGTCCTCGTCGAAGCTCGCCGCCACGAACGCGAGCGCCTTGTCCACGACGGGCTTGTCCGCCGGGCGCACACCGCCCGGCCGCTCGGACATCGCCGCGACGGCCATCGACGTGAACGCCGCGTCGGGGTTGCCCTGCACGGACCAGATGCCGTCCTTCTGCTGCGAGAGGAGGTAGTCGAGGCCCTTGTCGTAGGCGACGACGATCCTCGCCTTGTCCGCGGCCGGGGCGCCCGGGGCGCCCGGGGCGCCCTGCGCTGCGGGAGCCGGCGCGGGCGCCGGGATCACCTGGGTCGTCTTCACCCCCGCGTCGCAGGCTGCGATCGCGAGGGCGGCGGCGGCGAGGGCGAGGCTGCGAATCGTGCTCATCGGTTTCCTCCGGACTTGCGACTTACAACGGAACGGGCGCGAGGCTTGTTCGCGCATTCTGCGTGAAGCCCGGAGCGACCTACAACTGACGCCGCACCGCGGCCAGCGCCTCGCGGAACTTCTTGAGGCGCGTGTCGCCTTCGTCCACGAGCCTTCCCGTGGACTCGCGCAGCCGGGCGCCGGCCTCCATGCGCGGGAGGTCGTCGATGATCGCCCGGAAGAACTCGTCCGCAGCGGCGATCGCCTCGCGCAGGAGGCGCGAGCCCTCGTCCTCGCCGAACTTGGTCGCCCGCAGGGCCTTGATCTTCGGGAGCACGCGCGACTCGAGGCGCTCTTTCACGTCGGCGCCCGTGATGCGGCCCTCCGACAGGGGTTCCAGGCAGGACGACTGGAACTCCGTCGCGAGGACGATCAGTTCGGAGAAGCGCGTGTCGGGGGGATCGCTCGGGCTCGCGAGCGTCGCGCCGTAGGCCTCCATCGCGACGCGCAGGGCGACGTCCTTCAGGTCGCGCACTCGCGTCGTCTCGCCCTTCTTCAGGACGTCGAGGCTGTCGGCGATGAGGTGCACGAACTCGTACCTCGCCTTCGCGTAGGCGACGAGTTCGGCGTGCGCGGACGCGAGACCCGGTTCGGCGGGATCGAGCGCCTCCGCGTCGGCGCGGAACCCGTCGTAGAAGGGCAGGCCCTCGTTCCGCACGGCCGCCGCGAAGCGCTCGAAGTTCGCGGTCTCCTCGTCCGACTGCTCGTTCAGGAGCGTGGCGATCCGCTTCCAGGTGGGGAGCTCGCGGTCGAGCATCGGCTCGACGCGCGCCTCGTAGGCCTGGTAGGCCTTGGCGAGGCCGGACTTCCCGCACGAGCCGATCGACAGGACGGCGGTGAGGGCAAGAGCGGCGCCGAGTGCGGCGAGGACGGGGAGTACGCGCATCTTCGCTCCGTGATACGTCCGGGCGCTGCCCGGCAGGAAGGCGGACAACCTATCCCCCGCCGGGCCCCGCGCCGGGTCTATACTCGGGACGCGCGCAGAATCCCCGAGGTCCCGCGATGAGCCGAGCCGCCGTCCTCCTGAGCGTGCTCGTCCTCTTCCTCCTCTCCATCGTCCCGATGTCGCGCACGATGGTCGAGTCGGTGGTCGAGCGGCCCGACGGGGGCGCCCCGCAACTCACCAAGCGCTGGATCTGGGAGTCGTTCGTCGCGACCCCGCCGCGCCCCGCGGACGAACTGACGACGCAGGAGACGCCCGCGACGAGGCCGGTCTCCGCGCGCTGGCGTCTCCTCGGCAACAGCGTCGCCATTGCGACGATCGCCGCGATCGTGGCGCTCCTCCTCGGCGTGCCGTACGCGCTCCTGATCGCACGGACCGACGCGCCGTGGCGCGGGTTCCTCGGAGTCCTCCACGTCGCGCCTCTCGTGATGCCACCGCTCCTCGTCGCGTTCGCGTGGACGTTCCTGCCCGGGTTCGAGCCGCCGCCGAAGACGGTCGCCGACACGCCGTCGGCCTGGGGCGGCGTCGCCGCGGCGCTTCGCGCAGGGTTCCTGCTCGGGCTCTGCTACTTCCCGCTCGTCGTGCTGTTCGCGCGGCGCGCGCTCGTCCGCGTCCCGGCGTCGCTGGAAGAGGCCGCCCGCCTCGCCGGAGGACCCTGGCTCGCGCTGCGCAAGGTGACGCTCCCGCTCGCGGCGCCCGGCGTGCTCGCGGGCGCCCTCTTCGTGTTCCTCTTCGCGCTCAACGACTTCTCGCTCGTGGACTACCTCAACTTCGTGCGGCCCACGTCGGACCGGATCAGCGTCTACCCGTTCGAGTCGTTCACGGCGTGGTCGAAGTCGCAGGGCGAGTCCGTGGCGACGGCGCTCGGCATCCCGCTCGCGATCGTGGGCGTGGCTCTCCTCTACGCGATCAAGCGCCTCGTCGGCGGCGGTTCGCGCGCGACGACGACCGGAGAGTTCCGCGAGCCGACGCCGTGGAGGCTCGGCGCGTGGCGATGGCCCGCGACGGGCGTGGCGACGCTCCTCGTCCTCCTCGCGGCGGGACTGCCGATCGCGGGCCTCTTGATGAAAGCCGGCGGACTCGACACCTACCGCGCCGTGTGGCAGCGCCACGTCGGACCGGCGACGTCGTCCCAGGAAGTGCTGTGGACGCTGTGGTTCGCCGCGGGCGCGTCGGTCCTCGCGATCCCGCTCGGGTTCGTCCTCGGACACCACGCCGCGCGCACGGGGAAACTCCGCTGGCTCGCGCTCGCGATCCTGCCGCTCGCGGTGCCGCCGATCTTCCTCGGCGCGGGCTACCTCCGTCTCCTCAACGACCCCGCGTTCAGCTTCCTCGGACGCAACCCGTTCCTCGACCAGGACGGTCCCCGCCTCGGCTCGATGCTGCTGCTCGTCGCGAAGTACGTTCCCTTCGCGATCGTCGCGGCGTGGGCGGCGTTCCTCGAGATCGACCCGCGTCTCGAGGAGGCCGCGGCGTCCGCGGGCGTCCCGCCGCTCGACCGCGCGCTCGCCATCCTCGTGCCGCTCGTGCGGCCCGCGATGGCCGTCGGGTTCGTGCTCGTGTTCGTGCTCTGCCTTCGCGAGATCGACACGATCGTGCTGCTCTCGTCCGACACGGTGATGCGCCGCATCTACACGATGGTCCACTACCAGCGCGACGCCGAGGTCGCAGCACTCTGCGTCATCCTCGTGCTCTTCGAGGCGATCCCGTTCGCCGCGTTCGCTCTCCTCGCGCCGAGGGCGCGGACGGCGTAGCCGACTTCGGGGGCCATCAAGGCACGACAGGTGGAGGCGCGAAAGCGGTCCGTAGGGGCGACCTGTCGTGCCTTGATCGCCCGCGCCGCCGCTACCAGTCGCGGGCGTTCGCGTCGAGGAGACGGTCGTTCAGCGCGGCGATGCGGCGCGTCACGGGACCGGGGCGGCCGTCTGCGACGGTGCGACCGTCGATCCGGACGACCGGCGAGACGCCGCGGATCGTGCCGGTGAGGAACGCCTCGTCCGCGACGAGGAAGTCGCCGACGGGGAATCGACCCTCGACCGCGGTGATCCGCTCGCGCTTCAATTCGTCGAGGAGCAGCGCTCGCGTGATTCCCGCGAGGATGCCGCAGTCGAGCGAGGGCGTGCGCAGGACGCCGTCCTTCACCCAGAACACGTTCGCGGTCGTCGCCTCGGTGACGAACCCCTCGGGGTTGACCATCACCGCGTCGTCGCCGCCCGCGCGCTTCGCCTCGATGAGCGCCAGCGCGTTGTTGAGGTAGTTCCCCGTCTTCGCGGCGGGTGCGAGCGACCGGCGGTCGTTGCGCAGACGCTCCGGGACGACGATCGCGACGCCGCGCTCGTTGTCCGCCGCGGGGATCACGAGCGGCATCACGTACACGATCATCGACGGCCGGTCGCACGCGTCCGGCAGGAGCGTCATCGGTCCGACGCCGCGCGTCACGACGAGGCGCAGGTAGGCGTCGGGGAACTCCGACGCGACGAACGCGGCGCGGATCCGCGCCACGATCTCGGCGTCGGTCCACGGGAGGCGCAGGTACACCATCTCGGCCGACTGCCGTAGCCGCGCGAGGTGCTCGCGCATCGCCACCGGGCGCCCGCCGAGCGTGCGGACGACCTCGTAGAGCGAGTCGCCGAAGAGCAAGCCGTGGTCCATCACGGGCACGCGGCCCTCGGCGATCGGGGTGACGACGCCGTCGATGGAGACGACTCCCGTCACTGCGGGCGCGCTCACGCCGACTCTCCGAGGTAGCGCCGGACGAAGCCCTCGACGAACCCGGCGGACACCGCGAGGCAGCCCTCGTTCACGTCGAACTTCGGGTGATGGTGCGGATACGACGTCTTCGCCGTGCCGTCGTTGCCGCCGACGAACGCGAACACGCCCGGCACCGCGGCGAGTGCCAGGCTCATGTCCTCGCCCCCCATCGACGGTTCGGACGCGACGACGTTCTTCTTCCCGACGATCTCCTCGGCCACGCTCCACGCGAGGTCGACCATCGCGCCGTCGTTGACGGTGGCCGGGAGGAAGAAGCGGTAGTCGATCTCGGCCTTCGCGCCGAGGCCGCGCGCGACGTTCGTCGCGATGCGCTTCACCTCGGCCGCCGCGTGCCGGCGCACGGAGTCCTTGAACGTGCGGACCGTGCCGCGGAGCACTGCGACGCCCGGGATCACGTTGAACGCGGTGCCCGCCTGGAGCGAGCCGACGGTGACGACCGCGGTGTCGAACGCGGCGACGGTGCGCGACACGACCGTCTGCAGCGCGGTCACGACGTGCGCCGCGACGACGATCGGATCGACCGACTTGTGCGGGTATGCGGCGTGCCCGCCGCGCCCGACGATGCGGATCTCGAAGTCGTCCACGGCCGCCATGCACGGACCCTTCACGAGACCGATCTTCCCGACGCGCTCGGACTGCCACACGTGGACGCCGACCGCGGCGTCGACCATCGGCTTCGCGAGGAGACCGTCGTCGATGCAGAGCCCCATGCCGTTCGCGCCCTCTTCGCCGGGCTGGAAGAGGAGCTTCGCCGTGCCGCGCCCGGGCGGACGCGCCGCGAGCCGCCGCGCGACCTCCACCAGCGACGCCGCGTGGCAGTCGTGGCCGCACGCGTGCATGGCGCCGCGGTTGCGTGACGCGAAGGGGAGTCCCGTGTCCTCGACGATCGGCAGCGCGTCGATGTCGGCGCGCGCGAGGATCGTGCGTCCGGGTGCCGCCCCCGAGACGAGCGCCGTGAGGCCCGTCTTCGCGATGCGCTTCGGCGCGAGACCGAGTCCGGCGAGCCACCGTTCGATCGTGGCGGACGTCTCGTCCTCTCGCAGCGACAACTCCGCGATCCCGTGGAGCTCGCGACGGAGCGCGACGAGCGACGGCACCGCATCCGCGGACCTGCGTGTCTTCGTCATGTCCGGGAGAGGCTAGCGACGCGGCGAAGGAGTTCGCCACTCGGCGGGTCCGGAAACGCGGGCTCCGAAACGGCGACGGGCGGCGAGTCACCTCGCCGCCCGTTCAGTCCTTCGACTCGTCGTTCCTCGATATCTGGTTTTCGGCCGCCTCGGCCGAAAACTAGGCGGCCATCTCCTCGACTTCCGCCTCGCGCTCGACGCGACGAAGCGTGGCGAGCAGTTCGGTGCGGTGCGCCTGGCTCTCGGCACCGAGGATCTTCAGGAAGATGCGGAAGCTGCGGTCGGACGTCATCTCGGCGGCGCGGCCGCAGCCGAGGAATGCCTCGTCGGCGCTGCGGATCGCCAGCGTGAGCGCCTCGGCGAGACCCGGCTCCTCGCCGCGCACGACCTTCGTCAGGCGCTCGTGGATCGCGGAGACCACGACCGGGAGCGTCGTCGGCACGTTGCCGCAGAGCTCCCGGCGGTGCTTCATGACGATCTTGCGCTGGTCCTTCTCGTCCTGCGCCATGCGGCGGAACCACCGGCGCTGATCGACCACCTCGAGCGTCTCCGCCATGCGGGCGAAGAACGCAGCGGCGATCTCTTTCTCCTTCACGATCCGGTCGAGAACGGCACGAAGTCGCAGCATCTCATCGGGTCCCATTCGCGCTTCCTCCCTGTGTGGTCATCAGCCCAACCGCGCGTTCGCCTGCGATGCCCGTCGCAGACTGCCCTGAACGCGGGCGCGGATCGTACCTGGGCGGCCTCATGTGTCAATAGGGAGCCGCAACTTGTTGTTTCTCAACAAGTTATATTCTTCATCACCGATTCGTAAGACTGCGGTCACGGTCCAGCCACAGGCTCGGACACCGGCCTGTGCCGCGCCCGCCCTTCCGTGCTCGTCCTGCCGAATCGATGAGTAGCAGGCTGTCGGCCGGCGACGGCGCAACGACCCGCGGCCCGCCCGACAGCCTGCTACGCCCAGACGGCGGGCTCGGTGAGCTCGAACGGCCCGCGCGGGCGGACCCGGACGACGTACCCGAGCGCACCGGGCGTCGCCGGCGTGAAGGAACCCGTGAAACTGAGCGCGCCGCTCGCGGCTCCCGCGCCGCCCGAGGCGGCCGAGAGTTCCACGACCGAGACCTGGCGCAGTTCCGCGCCCGAGCGCCGCCCGACCACGAACTGGACGCAGACCTCGCCCGCAGCGAGCGGTCCGAGGTCCACCTCGGCCTCGATCGCGAGCGGCGAGCCGACCGTGGCGGACTCGAGGACGGCGATGCGCAGGATCCTCGCGGACGAGATCCCCGCGGCGAGGCGCGCACGCGACGCCGTCACGGCGCGCAGCGGCGCGCGGCCGTCGGCGCGCAGTTCGTCGAACCGCAGCGCGAGCGGCGCGTACGCGAAGTCGCGGTACTCCGCGACCATGCGCCCGGTGTCGAAGACCGGCGGGATCGTCGCCAGCGAGCGGCGGACGCGCTCGAGCCACTCGCGCGGGACGCCGCGGGAGTCGCGGCGGAAGAAGAGCGGGACGACCTCCTCCTCGAGCAGTTTGTAGAGGCTCGCGGCGTCGAGCTCGTCCTGGACCGACTCGTCGTGCGTGCCGCGCTCCTCGCCGATCATCCATCCGTTGGCGCCCGAGTAGGCCTCGAGCCACCAGCCGTCGCCGACCGAGAGGTTCAAGGCGCCGTTCGCCGCGGCCTTCATGCCCGACGTGCCGCTCGCCTCCATCGGCGGGCGCGGGTTGTTGAGCCACACGTCGACGCCGTGGACGAGGGAGCGCGCGAGCGCGATGTCGTAGTTCTCGAGGAGGAGGAGGCGCCCGGCGAACTCGTCGGAGCGGGCGATGCGGGCGATCTTCGCGAGGAGTTCCTTCGCGGCGTGGTCCTTCGGGTGCGCCTTGCCCGCGACGAGGAGCCGAACCGGCTTGCCCTCGCCCGAGAGGATCGCTCTCAGGCGCCCCGGGTCGCGGAGCACGAGGTCCGCGCGCTTGTACGTTGCGAAGCGCCGAGCGAAGCCGACGTAGAGCGCGTCGGGCGAGAGCCCGGCGAGCGTCCGCTCGAGGAGGGCGGGGCTGTCCTGGCGCTCTTCGAACGCGCGGCGGAGGTGCGTCGCGATCCGCGCGAGCAGCCGCTGCCTGAGCCGCGAACGCGCCGACCACAGGTGCTCGGGGTCGACCGAACCCGCGCGGGCGAAGTCGGCGCCGGCGACGGTCCGGTCGCCCTTCACGAGGAGACTCGCGATCTCGGGAGCCGTCCACGCCGAGAGATGGACGCCGTTCGTCACGGACCGGACCGGCACCTCTTCGACGGCGAGGTGCGGACAGACCGAGCGCAGGAGGCCCTTCGAGACGTCGCCGTGGCGCTTGCTCACGCCGTTCACGAACGACGCGAACCGGAGCGCGAGATGCGTCATGTTGAAGCCGGGCTCGTCGGGCGAGGCGCCGAGCGCGAAGAACTGTTCCCACGGCAGGCCGAGCCAGCCCGGCGCGTCGGAGAAGTAGCGGCGCATCAGGTGCTCGTCGAACACGTCGTGACCGGCGGGGACGGGCGTGTGCGTCGTGAACACGGTCGTCGACCGCACCGCCTCCTTCGCCTCGGCGAAGGTGAGGCCCGCGTCGCGCACGAGCTTCGCCGCGCGCTCGAGGACGGCGAAGGCACCGTGGCCCTCGTTGACGTGACACACGGACGGCTCGATCCCGAGCTTCGCCAAGAGACGCATGCCGCCGCGGCCGAGCACGATCTCCTGGCGCACGCGGTACTCGGCGTCGCCGCCGTAGAGCGTGTGCGTGACGGAGCGGTCCTCGGCGCGGTTGCCCTCGACGTCGGCGTCGAGGAGATAGAGCGGGACGCGGCCGACGTCGGCGCGCCACGCGTGGAGGCGCAGCGTCGTGCCGGGGAGGTTCAGCTCGACCACGACGGGCGCGCCGTCCGCGCCCGTGACCAGCGTGAGCGGCTCGCGGCGCGGATCGAACTCGTCCACGTGCGCCACCTGCTCCACGCCGCCCTGCAGGCGCTGGCGCATGTAGCCCTTGCGGTAGAGGAGTCCGATGGCGACGAGCGGGAGTCCGAGATCGCTCGCGGCGCGAAGGTGGTCGCCCGCGAGGACGCCGAGTCCGCCGCTGTAGATCGGCAGGCACTCGTGCAGCCCGTACTCGGCGCAGACGTAGACGACGGGGTTCGCCGCGGTCAGGGCGCCGGTCGATACGGGCGGCGCGCGCAGGTACTCGTCGGTGCGCGCGACCGCCGCAGCGAGACGGCGACGGAACGCCGGATCGGCCGCGCGCGCGGCGAGGTCCGCGGGCGGCGCCTCGCGGAGCATGCGCATCGGGTTGCGCCGGATGTCCTCCCACAAGGCCGGAGCGATCTCCTCGAACAGCGACGCCACGTCGGGATCCCACGTGAACCGCCAGTTGCGCGCGAGCCGCGCGAGTCCGGGCAGTTCCTCGGGCGCCGAGTTCGTCACCTCGAGCGGGAAGACGCTCGGCTTCGCGGGCCGCGCCGCGACGCGGATCTGGACGCGGCCGGCGCTCTTCGCCGCGACGGGACGGACCGACGCGACGGCGAGGGCGCGCTCGAACGCCGTCTCGTAGTGCAGGACGAGCTCCGTCCACGACGTGCGGCGCGCGGCCGCGCGGCAGCGCTCCGCGAGCTCCGGCGACTTCCCCGTCGCGAGCACCGCGTCGAGCACTTCTGCAAGGGCGTCGCGGCTCTCGTCGAACGTCCTGCCGCGCCGCGCGAGGACGTTGACGCCGTCGCCGGGACCGAGTCCCTGCGCCGCGGCCCAGAGGCCGAAGCCGGCGCAGTCGGTGGTCACCGTGGGCACGCCGAGCGCCAGGCTTTCCTGCGGCGTGTAGCCCCACGCGTCGTACGAGGACGGGAACGCGGTGAGGTCCGCCGCGCGGACGACTGCCTCGTAGGGCAGATCGAGGACGCCGTCGTCGCCGTGGAGGTACGAGGGCACGAAGACGACCTTCACGCGCGAGCCGCGCGCGTTCGCGAGACCGAGCTCGGCGCAGCGCTTCACGATGGCGTCCGACTCGCCGTCGAAGAGGTGGTGCGTCACCACGCCCATCGGTTCCTCGCCACCGCGCCCCGCGCGCAGGCGCTCTGCGAGCTTGTGCCGCACGCCTGAGTGCCCCGCCGGGACGAAGAGGAAGACGAGCACCCGGGGCCCCGGGCGCTTCGTCAGTTCCGCGGCGGCGGCGAGCAGCAGGTCGAAACCCTTGTTGCGGAATTCGTAGCGTCCGGCGACGCAGACGACGCGCGCGCCCGCGGCGTCCTCGCCGGTGAACACCGACGCGAGGCGCACGAGCTTCTCGCGGGCCGCGGCGGGCGTGATCCCCGGCGCAGCGTCCGCGAGGGCGTCGACGTCGAGTCCGTTCGGCAGCAGCACGTCCGGCGCGCGGCCGTGGAAAGCGGTCAGCTCCTCGCCGGTCATGGCGCTGACCGTGGTGAGGACGTCGGCCTCGTGCGCGGCGGCGCCCTCGAGCGAGTGCTTGCCGCGCACGGCGAGCGCCTCGGCCGCGGCGTCCGGCGTGCGTCCGGCGAGTCCCTGCGCCGTGGTCTCGCCCTGCGCGCCGAGGGAGCGTCCGAGGACGGTCGCGTGCGCGGTGAACACCGTGCCGATCTCGGGCGCGTGCTCCTTCAGGTAGAGCAGGCCCGCGCCGGTCATCCACTCGTGGAACTGCGCGACCGCCGGTCCGCCGCCGAACCGGCGGTGCCACCGCTCCACCACGATCCCCGCCGCGTGGCCGAAGAGCACGGGCTCGACGTAGTCCCACCCGCCGAAGAGCGAATCGACCTTGTTCCGCGCCCAGAGCGCCTCGAGGATCTGGTCCTTCTTCGCGTAGAGCCCCGAGAACTCGACGAGGATCGCGCGCGGGCGGCCCGGGACGAGCCAGCGCCCGACTCGCACGGGGACGCCCGCGGCCCGGCAGCCGTCCCCGAAAGAATCGAACGCCGGGTCCGGCTCGAACGCCTTCTCGGCGCCGCCGTCCGCGAGGAGCCACGGACCCACGGTCACGTAGGCGTCGCCGAACCGCAGGGCGAGCGTCTTCGCCTTCGTCGCGACGACCGTGTGGATCCCGCCGACCTTGTGGCAGACCTCCCAGCTCACCTCGTAGACGGACAAGGGAACGGTCACTTGGGGAGCCTCCTCGAGAAGTCGTCGATGACGTTCATGAACGCGATGTAGGCGTCGTGCGGATTCGAGTACGGGCTGAAGTAGCTGTGGACCGCCCCGTCGGACGCGAACTTCGTGCACATGTAGTACACGTGGTCGGAAGCGGAGAGCTTGCGCCACTTCTCGATCCAGTCCCCGCGGGCTCCCCCGGCATCGCGGACGCGGGGGAGCAGCGCGTAGAGCGCGTCGTGCGCCGAGCGCTGCATGTCGTTGCCGAGCCACGCCGAGAGGTCGCGCTCCGCATCGGCCCACGACACCGGGCGAGGCACGTCGAGCTTCGTCCAGTCAACCGCCGACTTCGCCACCTCGGGCGGCGTCGCGAACGAGAGCCGCGGCGACTTCGCCACGGCGTCGGGCAGGTTCTCCATGAACTCGAAGATGCCGGTCTCGGCCCACTGGTGCTCGCCCGCGGTCTCGTAGTCCATGAAGAGGCCGATCTGCGCGGAGTCGTCGGGCGTGTCGGCGAGCCAGCCGGCGAACTTCGAGGGCGTGAGCGGCCACTCGGGCCAGCTCTTGTTCGTGAAGCGGAAGGCGATGTCGTCGGAGAAGCGGTAGTCGCGGAGCAGGAGCTTGATTTTCCGGCAGCCCGACGGCCGGTACACGCGGTGGGCACTGCGCATCCCGAGCACGTGGTCCGCGCCCTCGCCGAGCATCGCGACGAAACCCATCTCCTCGGCGGCCTTCGCGACGTCGTTGTCGAACACGAGCTCGGTGTTGCGGAACGTGCGCGGACGGCGGCCGAAGAGCGTCGCGAGCCGCTCCGTGTGCGCCGTGACCTGCGCGCGGAACTCCTCTGCGTCGGTGAGGAAGGCGAGCGAATGGTGCGACGTCTCCGAGACGAGCTCGACGCAGCCCGTGGCGACGAGATCCTTGAAGCTCTTCAGCGCCTTCGGCGCCCAGCGTTCCAGTTGGTCGAGTGCGGTCCCCGTGATGGAGAGCGAGCAGCGGAAGGCGCCGTCGGTGCGGTGCACGAGGCGCGTGAGCAGCGCGTTCATCGGCAGGTAGCAGCGCTCCGCCACGCGGCGGGCGATCCGTTCGTTCTCCGCGTCGTCGAACCAGCGGTCGTCCGCGCCGATGTCGAAGAACGTGTACCGCCGGAGCCGGTAGGGCTGGTGGACGTGGAAGTAGAGGACGATCGCGGTCACGGGATGAGGCCCTCGTACACGTCGCGCAGGAGGCCGGCCTGGCGCTCCCAGGTCAGCCGCCGCACGTCCGCCCGGCCTCGAAGGACGAGCGCGGTGCGCAGCGCCGGGCGGCGCAGGAGAGCGAGGATCTTGTTGGCGAGGTCGTCCACGTCCCAGGAATCCACCAAGAGCGCCCCTTCGAGCACCTCGATCACGCCGCTCCTGCGCGACACGATCACGGGCACGCCGCGCTGCGCCGCCTCGAGCGGCGTGATGCCGAACGGCTCGGAGACGGACGGCAGCACGTAGACGTCGGCCGCCGCATAGGCCTTCTCGACGTCGTCGCCCCTCAGGAACCCGGTGAAGTGCACGTGCCGCCCGAGGCCGAGGGTCGCCGCCCGCTCGATCAGCCACGGCAGGAGATCGCCGCTCCCCGCCACGACGAACTTCACGCGGGGCTCGACGCGCACCACGCGCGCCGCGGCTTCGAGGAACGCCTCGGGGCCCTTCTGGTACGTCACGCGCCCGAGGAAGAGGACGACGGGCTCCGCGATCCGGCGGCGGCGCGCGCGGCGCGACCGCGGAGGAGCGCCCCTCTCGCGCGGCGCGACGGCGTTGTGCACCACGCGGAGCTTCGACTCGTCCACGCGGTAGCGATGGACCACCTCGCCCGCCGTGAACCGGCTCACGCAGACGATCGCGTCGGCCGCGTCGAACCCCGCCTGCTCGATCTCCACGATCGCCGGATTGGCGCGGGGCCCCGCGCGGTCGTGCTCGAGCGAGTGGACGTGCAGGACGAGCGGCGCGCGGGACTCGGACGCCGCGGCGATCGCGGCGGGATAGGTCATCCAGTCGTGACCGTGCACCACGTCGAACCGTTCCTCGGCCGCGATCTCCGTCACGGCCTCCGCGTAGCGCCGGACCTCGTCCATCAGCCGCTCGCCGTACTGTCCGGTCAGCCGCGCGGACCTGCGGCGGTACTGCTTCGGCGTCTCGTAGGGCACGAGCGCGCTCGCGACCGCTCGCGTGCGGACCGGCGGGGCGTACGTCTCCGCACCGACGAGCGCGAGGCCCGGCTCGCGCTGCTCCGTCGCGAGGCGCGGCAGCACGAACACCACGTCCACGCCGTGCACCCCGAGCCCGCGGACGAGTCCGGCGCACGCGGTCCCGAGTCCGCCGGAGATGTGGGGCGGGAACTCCCACCCGAGCATCAGGATCCGCATCAGGCGGACCCGGCGAGAGCCCACGCACGGAGCAGTTCGCCGGCGTTCCAGGCCTGGGCCCAGGCGCCGCGCGCGCGGTGCGGCGGGTCGCCGTCGTAGACCTCGGCCACCTGGCCGATCGCGCGCTCTTCGAGCGCCGGGGCGAACGCGTCGAGGACCTCGCGGAGGTGCCGCCGCGACGACGCGCCGCGTCCGTGCGCACGGAGATACGCCTCCGCGTAGGCGCCGACGAGCCACGGCCAGACGGTGCCCTGGTGATACGCGCGGTCGCGCGAACGGACGTCGCCCTCGTAGCGTCCCTGGTAGCCGGGATCGCGCGGCGAGAGCGACCTCAGCCCCCTCGGCGTGAGGAGTTCGTTGCGGGCGACGAGGACGACCGCGGCGCGCTGCGCCTTCGAGAGCGGCGAGAACTCGAGCGACGCGGCGATGACCATGTTCGGCCGCACACCGCGGTCGGCGATGCCGTCCTTCCACACATCCGCGAGACGCCGTTCGTCCTCCAGCCAGAACCGCGCGAGGAACGACTTGCCCGCGCGCCGCTTCTGCGCCGACCACTCGCGGGCGGCCTTCGTGTCGCCGGCGCGCCGCGCGAGACGCGCGACGTGGTCGAGGAGATGGAACCAGAGCGCGTTGACCTCGACGGCGCAGCCGTCGCGCGGCGTCACCGCGGTTCCCGCGAGGACGGCGTCCATCCACGTCGCCGCGGTCGCGCCCGACGTGCCCGAGAGCAGGCCGGCGTCGTCCATCCGGAGGTCGTCGGCACGCGAATCGCGGTAGCCGCTCGCGATGGCGGCGAGCGCCGGGTAGAGGTCCCGCATCAGGCGCGCGTCGTCGCCGCCCGCGTTCTCGAAGAGCCGGACCGCGCGCGCGAACCAGAGCGCCGGATCGGTCGCGCCGTACTCGCTCGTCTCCGGCGTCAGCCCGAAACGGTTCGGGAGACGGCCCCGGCGCAGGAACTCCGACAGCGCCGAGAGCGCCGCGCCGCACTCCTCCACGCGCCCGGCGGCGAGCAGGAGGCCGGGCAGGGCGATCGCTGTGTCGCGCCCCCACTCGCCGAACCACGGGAACCCGGCGATCACACCGAGCCGTCCGTGCGGCGCCGTGTAGAGGAATTCGTCCGCCACGCGCACTTGCGACGTCTTCACGCCCGACGCGATCGGCGTCGCCGTCCGGCGGCGGCGGTTCTCGGAACGCCAGAGCGCCGCCGGGTCGGCGACGCGGTCGCCGATCGTCGCCGCGACGACGAACTCCTCACCCGGCGAGAGGTCCACCTCGAAGCGCCCGGGCGAGAACTGATCTTCGTGGCCGCCGTAGCCGCGCGCCATGTCGTCCGGGAACTCGACTCCCCGGTACCAGTGCGACTCGGGGAGGAACGGCGCAGGGCGGCTCGTCGTGAGCGACACGGCGGGCAGCGACGCATACGGCCTCGACGCGACGCCGCCGGGGACCGACCGTACGTCGCGCACGAGGTAGACGTTCTCGAACGCGAGCGAATCCGCCTCGCGGCACGGCAGGAACGGTCTGACGTGCAGCGTGAACGGCGTGTCGCCGCCCGAGAGCTTCCAACGAACGAGCACCGTCGGGGCACCCCGCACGAGGAGGACCTCGCGCCGGACGTCCACGTCGCCGATGCGGTAGGTCCACGTGGGAAACGGGGCCATCTCGAAGGTGGAGACGTACTGGTGCCCCTGGGGATGCAGCACGCCTGCGTAGCGCGCCATCGACAGGGCGAACTCGCGCCCGCCCGAGACGAGCGTCTCCTCGAACCGGGAGAGGAAGACGTGCCGCTTGACGGAGCCCCGCGGCGGCGCGACGAGGAGCCCGTGGTACCGGGTGGTGTTGCAGCCGAGCACGGTCGACGCGGCGTAGCCGCCGACGCCGTCGGTCTCGAGCCAGATCCGTCCGAGCGACGAATCGAGCCGCAGCAGGTCCTCGCGTTCGATCCTCATGCCGCTGCGATGTTACGCAATCGGCACGCGGGGCGTCCGCTTTGGCGGCCTGTCGCCTACTCGAGCCGGAAGCGGATCGCAGGCAGCTTCAGCGTCGACCGGACGGCAGCGCCGTCCTCGGTCGCGGGCGAGAAACGCCATCCGCGGACGGCCTTGACGGCGGCTTCGTCGAACGCGTCGACGCGCGACGACTGGACGATCCGCACCTCGCAGACGGTGCCGTCCGTCTCGACGTCGGCTTCGATCCGGACGAGCCCCTCGAGACCCTTCTCGCGCGCCGATCGAGGGTACGGGGGCGACTCGTAACGGACGATCCGCGCGGCGACGCGAACGGGCGGCGCAGGCGCAGGCGTCGCTTCGACGACGACGGACGACGAGGCCATCGACGGCTGCGGAGCGGACGCCGTCCCCGAGCCGCCGCCCGATCCACCCGATCCACCCGATCCACCCGCGCGCGTTCCGCCGGCGCGGCTGCCGCGTCCCTTGCCGAAGCGGATGCCGCGGAGGGTCGAGACGCGCGGCACCCAGTCCGAGGGAAGGACGTCCGGCGCGTGCGCCCCGCCGTCGACCGCGATCGACGGCGCCGCGAGCGGCGGCGGCTCCTCGTCGGCCTCCTCGGGGACGAGCGCAGGAGCGGCGGGCTCGCCGCAGGGCAGGGCGTCCTCCATCGTGCGCCTTGGCGGCAGCACGACCAGGTCCGGTTCGGCCGCGGCGCGCGCGACAGGGCGGAAGTCGATGCGCGCGTCCCCGGGCTCCTGCGGCGGATCCGCCGGCACGAGTCCGGCCGGAATCGCGGCGACGGTGGCGACGAGCACCGCGTGGATCGCGAGAGAGATGACGAGTGGGCGCAAGCGTCCCTCCGGGCCGCGCCGGGAACATCGCGCGCGCCCGGGAACGTCTCGGCAACGTTCGTGCCGCGCCCGTCGAAGCCGTCGCCGCGCGCCCGCCGTTCCCCGCAGCGCTCCGCCGTGGACGAGCGTTCACGCCCCCCGTGCCCTCGGCGGCACGCGGCGCGGCGCGCTCGCCGATCGCGCGCGACCGAGGTCACGCGCCGGCGCCGCAGGGCGGGTGATCTTCGCGCAGCGGCCGCGCGCGCCGCAGGTAGGTTGTCGTCGGCTCGCGGGTCGTCGCCGGCAGGAAGGAAACCGATGCTCTCGGCGCAGGCCTACTCCTTCCGGATGAAGTCGCGTCTCGCGATCTCGCTCTCGTGGATCGGCGGATACGTGAACGTCGTCACGTTCCTCGTGTGCGGCACGATGGCGTCGCACGTCACGGGAAACACCACGATCGCTCTGCTCCGCGACGTCGAGGGGCAGGAGCAGCTCGCCGGATACGCCGCGTTCGCGGTGGGCGCCTTCTTCGCCGGGACGATCCTCTCGGCGGTGCTCACCGAGGGCGCGCGCCGCGCGGGGTGGCGCTCGAAGTACGTCCTGCCGATCGCAGCCGAGTGCCTGTTCCTCCTGCTTCTCGCCCTCGAGATGCGCCGCACGGCCGCCGCGTACGCCGGCCAGGACGACGCGTGGTGGGCGATGGTCGGGTACGCGTCCGCCGCGATGGGCATCCAGAACGCGACCATCACGCGTGTCTCGGGATCGGTGATCCGCACCACGCACGTCACGGGCGTCGTCACGGACATCGGTCTCGAGTCGGTGCAGGTGCTCCACCGGTGGCGCAGCCGCGCGCGCACGTCCTCCTCGCTGCGCGGATCGAGGCTGCTGCGCATCGCGCGCCGCGAGCCTTCGGTGCTGCGCGTGCTGCTCCTGCTCGCCATCTTCGGATCGTTCGTGTTCGGCGCCGCCGCAGGCGCCTTCGCGTACTACTGGAACCCCTCGGTCGCCATGGTGCCGCCGCTCGTCTTCCTCTCGTTCATCGTCTGGATGGACGTGCGCAGTCCGATCGCCGACGTGAGGGAACTCGACGCCCTCGCCGACGTCTCCGGCCCGCTCCGCGAGATGCTGCCCCCCTCGGTCGGGGTCTACCGGCTGCACTCCGGCGGGCGCGGCGATTCGCACCGCTCGCCCGACTTCCTCCAGTGGGCCGAACGGCTCCCGGTGACGTGGCGGGTCGTCGTCCTCTGCTTCAATCCGCGCGTGAGATTCGGCGAGGATGCGGCGCAGGGACTCATCGCCGCCGCCGAGAAGCTGGAACGCGACGGGAGGCACCTCGTGGTCGCGGGGATCTCCCGGAGCCAGTACTCGGCGTTCGAGCGATTCGGCGTGTTCCGCACGCTGTCCCGCGACGACGCGTGGTCCGACGTCGAGTTCGCGCTCGCGCGCGCGGTGTCGCTCGCCGCAGCGGAACCGTCGTCGGCCTGACGGGACGCGCGGGAGACCGGACGGGGCGAGACTGCGGTCGCGGCGCCACGCACGTTGCGACCCGGCCGCGCCGCGATGCCTCCCGCGCGGCACGTCCGCACCTCGCCGAGGCGGACGGACCGCTCCCGGCGACGGCACGCTGGGTGCTTCTCCTCGTCTCCCGGCGAGCGACCGGGGTCGCCCGCCGCCGAGGAACCCTCCCATGTCCGACACGATGGCCCCGAGAACGTGGACGTTTCCGCGCGCGTCCTGCCCGGCGATCGACGCGGCGACGCGCGACACGTGGCGAGGCGTGTTCGTCTCACTCCTCGGCGAGCGACCGGTCCGCGTCCTCGACGTCGCCTCCGGCGACGGGTCGGCCGCTCTGCAGCTCGCAGCACTCGGCCACTACCCGCACGGCGTCGATCGCTCGCCCGAGGCGGTCCGCACGGCGCGCGCGCGCGCCGCGGAGCGCTTCGCTTCCGCGGAGTTCCGGGTCGGCCGGGCCGACGACCTCGACTTCCCCGCCGCGTCGTTCGACGCCGTCCACGCGCGCGACCTGCTGTCGTCGCTGCCCCACCCGCAGTGGGCGCTCGCGGAGTGGTTCCGCGTGCTGCGCCCCGGCGGACGCCTGATCGTCGCCGAGATCGCACAGCCCGGACGCCGCGACGTCGCCGCGGCCCAGCTCCGCGTCTCCGGCTTCGGCGACGTCGCCGTGCGGGAGATCCGCTGCTCCCGCCACGACGACCGCCGCGCGGGGCCGTGGTACCGGTGCCTCGCCGCGTCGCGGCGCCGTTGGATCGTCACCTCGGGGAAGAGGGCGTGATTCGCGCGCTGCGAGTCCCGCCCGCCGCACGCATCGCCTGCGCGTTCTCGCTCGCCGCGTGCACCGCGCAGTTCTCGGCGCCCGAGCCCCGGTGGGAACCGATCGTCGTGTACGAGGGCGACGCGCCGTTCGAGCGCGTCCGCGCGGGCGACGCCGATCCGGCGAGCCCGGGACTCGAACTCGTCGGCGTGGACCAGGGCGGGAGCGTCGTGCTCGTCCGGTTCGAAGGCGAACGCGCGCGCTCCGAGGTGCTGCACCGGCAGGGCGGCGAGATGACGGGGCTCGCCATCGCCGACGTCGATCAGTCGGAGCTCGGCGCCGAGATCTACGCGGGCGGCGTGGACGAGGGAGAGAAGGGCGGCGCGGTCCTGCAGATCGTCGTCACGCCCGCGGGGCCGCGCGTCCGGCGTCTCTGGACCGGATCCGCGTACGTCCACGCGATCGAGCCCGTGCCGCCGCGCGCCGTCGGCGATCCGGTGAAGCTCCTCTTCACCACGTACGCGGGCGAGGTCCACCTGCTCACGCCTTCCCCCGCCGGAGCCGCGTGGGTGGACCGCGTCCTCCACCGCGAACCGGCGTCCGCGGACCCCGAGGCGACGAAGCTGAAGGACGCCGCGTTCCTCGCCGATCCGGCGGGCAACCCGCCGCACGAGG
>JANNHP010000161.1:0-6227 GCA_031404455.1 Planctomycetia bacterium
CTGGACCGCGAGCGTCGGGCCGGGCTGGACGATGCCCGTGGTCCCCGAGCCGCCCTCGATGAGACCCTTCGCGCGCAGCTTGCCGCTCGAACTGGCGTTGCCCTTGATCTTCAAGCTGCCGCCGCTGTAGACGTCGCCCGAGACCTTGTCGGCCTGGGTGCCCGAGCCGCCGAACTCCAGCGTGTAGTTCGGGTCGGCCGAGGAGTTCCCGGCGTAGAGGGCGTGGTCGAACACCGGGACCGCGACGTCGCGGGCGACCGAACGCACCGAGGCCCAGGACCCGCCGAACTTCCCGTGCGCGGTCAGCGTGTACGAGTCGTCCGCGTTCTTCACGGCTTGCACGTAGTACGCGCCGTCACCGCACGCGAGCGGGTTTCCCGCGTTGCCGAGGACGGCGCTCGTGCCGGCCCGGATCCTGAGGAACGCGTTCGAGATGCCGGCGCGCGCGAGGTAGAGCCTCTGCGCCGAGGCCCAGCGGGCGTCGTACTCGAGCTTGGTGGCGATGTTCTTGCGGATCATCGCCGCGGCGAGCGCCGCGCAGGACACGACGAGCACGAGCGTGCAGAGGAGCGCCGAGCCGCGCTCGGTCCGCTGGTTCGTCCGGATGGTCATTCGGCGTTCCCTTCAGTTCTTGAGCGCGACGATTCGTTCGGCCATCCGCGTGATGACCTTCTTGTCCGAGTCGATCCGCGACGTCGCGAGGCGCACGCGGATTCCGTTCTTCACCATGACGAACGAGAGGCCCCGTTCGTCGCGGAGGCCGTCGCCGTTGTCGTCGGTGGAGTTGACGAGCTCACCGGGCGCGCGCGCGGGAACTCCGCGGGCGAGCAGCACGGTGTTCGCGCCGGTGGTCCCGAGGTTGCGGCGGATGACGACCTCGCCGTCGTCGACGATCCCGTCGTTGTCGTCGTCGAGGCCGTTCTCCGGGTCCTTGGGACTCTCCCTCCACTCGATCACGCTCGGTTCCTTCCACGTCACGGTCCCGCCCGTGTACCCGGCGGCCGGCCGGAACGAGAGGGTGGACGACCCGTACGGCGTGAGCGGGAGGGGATTGAGCGTCGTGCGGCCCGCGTCGGTCAGCGCGGCGCACATCGTCTCCATCGCGGTCTGGCCCTTGCGCTCGAGATCGGACGCCCGGTCCATGTTCTGCGCGGCGGTGAAGCTGCGGTTCGCGACCGAAGTGGCGGCGAAGAGCAGCACCGACACGATGCCGGACGCGACCGACACCTCGATCAGCGACATTCCCGCCTGGCGGCGGTTCAGGGAAGCCGTCATGGTCGGTTCACCTCGCAAGGATGGTCATGATCCGCATCTCGCGGTTGCCGGAGATCCCGCTCCAGCGGAGTCGGACGATCACGGGAAGCACGTGGAAGTCGGCGGCGTGGTTCAAGGAGTCGATCGCGCCGTCGCCGTTCAGGTCGCGCGGCATGCCGAGCTGCGGCATGACGAGGTCCTCGCGGACCTGGCCGGCGTTGTTCACGGGGAGCTCGATCGTGCCTCGCGCGCCCGTGGAGTCCGCGGAGAGGGCGCTCGTCGCGAACGTGCTGCCCGGCGCCGTTCCGGATCCACCCGGGTCGTTGCCGGCGACGGCGTCGAAGATGGCGGGGACCTCGGAGACGTCGGTCGAGGAGACCTCTTCCATGATCGAGCGCACGCGCTGGGCCGCGGCCTGCGTCTCGTGGTTGGTCTGGCCCAGGCGGGCGCAGGTGAGGTGCGCCGTGATCACGCCGAGGATCGTGAGCGTGATCGTGCCGAGCACGATCATCGTCTCGATCAGCGAGAATCCGGCTTCGTTGCGGCGTCGGACCACGAGGGCCTCCGTCGAATCTGAGATGTCGGTGTGTTGGCGAACTGCCCGGGAGCTTCCCGCGCCGTGCAATTGCAAACGCCGGTCCACCCGATGGACGCGGGCGTGGCATCGCCGCAACACGTTGATTTCATTGGAGATGCGACGCGAACCGCAACTGGGGTCTCTCCCGCAGCCGAGCGGCCGTCCCTCACCCTGGGGGCGGCGGATCCGCAATCTGAGAGTAGGGAGGCGCCGCGGCGGTGCCCGGCGGGCGGCGCGAACTCCGGCGAACTCGGCTCCCGGGACACTACCCTCCGCGACAAGCGGCCCCGGACGCTTCGTCCCGGTCGGCCGCATGGGCCTTCCCGCCCCGTCGGAGGCATCTCGATGAAGAAGCTGATCCTCGTCGCCCTCGCCGTCGCGCTCGTCGGTGCGCTGGTCGCGATCCTGATGAACCCCGAGTGGGCCCCCGGCGGTGGGGCGGAGCCGGGCGACGCCGGCGTCTCTCCTGCGGCGGCGAAGCCCGAGCCGGTAAGGGCGCCCGACGAGGTGAAGAAGCCGCGCGTGCGCTCGAACGAGGAGCAGCCCGTCGCGACGCTCTCCGTTGCGGGCGTCGTGACGGGGACGGACGGCCTGCCCGTCGCGGGCGCCGTCGTCGACGCGTTCGCCGTCCCCGAGGGGGACGACGTCCCGGACGAGGAGCGTCTCGGTCTCTCGCTCCTGACGAAGGCCTACGGGAAGGCGGCCGCCGAGCGGCTGATGAGCCGCGGGAAGTCGATGCGCAACTCGGCGACGTCCGGCGACCCCGCCGCGATGGGCGACCTCATGCAAGACGGCATGGACCTCGGCCTCGAACTCCTCTCCGACGAGGGCGGGCTCGACGGCATCCAGTCGCTGATGCGGATGGGGCGCGAACTCCTCGTCGCAGCCGACGGCGACTGGCCGATCGTCGGCTCGGTCTCGACCGCCGCCGACGGCACCTTCCGCGTGGAGGGGCTCGCGGCGGGCCGCGTCGAGCTCCGCGCGAAGGCGCCGCAGCACGTGAAGACGAAGGTCCGCGCCACCGCAGGCGACGCGAGCGTGTCGATCAGGCTCGTGCGCGGAGTGCGGCTCGCGGGCTCCGTCACGTGCGCGAAGGAGCCCGTGATCGGCGCGTCCGTCGTGATCGCGGGCGCCGAGACGAAGTCGGGCGCGGGCGGACGCTTCGAGTTTGAGGCGGCCCACGTGCCGAGCGAGACGATGCTCGTCACGGCGCAGGGTTGCGTGTCGCAGGGACGCACGCTCTCGCTCACGCTCGACGGCCCGAACGCCGACGTCGAGATCGTCCTCGATCCCGCGGGCTCCGCGGCCGGACACGTGTCGGCGATCGGCGGCGGACCGATCGAGGGGGCGCGCGTGGCGCTCGCCGGCTCCGGGAACATCTTCGCCGACATGATGGGCATGGGCGGCGCAGGCGGCGGACGCTTCGACGTGCCGCCCGCCCTCGCCGTGACCGACGCGCAGGGCGCCTTCGAGATGCACGGCATCCCCACGGGAGCGACCAAGCTGCGCGTCGAGGCCGACGGCTGGCTCGGCGCGACGGTGTCCATCGACGTGAAGAGGGACCGCGTCGCGCCGGTCGAGGCGCTCCTGCTCAAGGAATCGGTCCTGACCGGGACGGTGCGCGACGCGAAGGGCGCCCCGCTCGCCGGGGCGAAGGTGCGCGTCGCGGTTCCGCCGAAGGACGCCGCGAGCGGGATGATGGCGAACATGCTCGGCGGCACGTTCCGGAGCGGCCTCGCTGACGCCGAGGGCCGATTCGAGGTCCACGGCCTCGCCGAGGGGACGCGCAAGGTGCGCGTCGAGGCGGCGAAGCACCTGACGTTCGAGGACGAGGTCGAGCTTCCGGCCCAGTCCACGGTGAAGCGCGACTTCGCGCTGAACGAGGGCTATCGCATCTCGGGAACGGTCGCGGGACCCGACGGGAAGCCGTTCGCGGGCGCGAAGGTGTACGTGACGGGCAAGCCGGCGGGCGGCAGCGCGGGCGCCATCGCCGCGATGTTCGGCGGGAGCGGACGTTCGAAGAACGCGGCCGCCGAGAGCGGCGCCGACGGCACGTGGTCCGCCGACGGCCTTCCCGAAGGCCCGTACGAGGTGACGGCGAAGGCCGAAGGGTTCCTCGACGCCGAGGCGAAGGACATCGAGCCCGCGCGCACCGACGTGGCGCTGGCTCTCCGCGCCGCCGCGACGATCCGCGGCCGTGTGCTCGACGCGAGCGACGGTCTGCCCATCCCCGGCGCGAGCGTGCAGCGCAAGGCGAAGGACGCGTCCAAGGCGAGGGGCGGCCGCAACAACCCGTTCGCCGCCATGATGGGATCGCGCGGCGCGTCCGTCACGACGGACGCCGAAGGTGCGTTCGAGATCAAGAGCATCGAGCCGGGCGGCTACGACCTCACAGCGTCGCTCCGCGGCTACGCCGACAGCGCCGCGGTGACGGTGAACTGCGCCGCCGGCGAGACGACCGACGGTATCGAGATCCTCCTGCCCGCCGGCGTCGACGTTGCGGGGCGCGTGATCGAGAAGGCGACCGGCGCGGGCGTCCCGGGCGCCGTGGTGTGGAGTGTGCGCGCGGACGCGGGACTCGGCGGCTTCACGGCGACCGACTTCACCGGCGGCACGCCGCAGGCGCCGGCGAGCGCGATCAGCGCGACGAGCGACGCGGACGGCCGCTTCGTCCTCGAGGGACTCTCGCCCGGGAAGATCACCTTGGAGGTGCGGGTCGCCGACCACGCGCCGGCCACGGCACCCGGAGTCACCGCGCCGTCCACCGACGTCGTCGTCAGCGTGACGGGCGGCGGCTTCGTCGCGGGACGAGTGACCGGCGCCGACGGCGCGAGCGTCGGCGGCGCGACGGTGATGATGATGCGCGGCATGATGGGACAGGGAGCCCGGCAGGCGAAGACGGACGCGGACGGCGAGTACCGCTTCGAGCGACTGCCCGCGGGCGCCTACCAGATCATGCTGCTCGATCCGACGAGCCCGATGATGTCGAGCGGCATGGCGTCGGTCACCGTGAGGGACGGCGAGACCACGCAGCACGATTTCGCGAAGAAGTCCGGCGGGCGCGCCGTCGGCGGCGACGTGTCGAAGGACGGCAAGCCCCTCGCGAACGCGCCCGTCATGCTCATGGGCGGCGGGGGTGGCATGAAGATGGCGACCACCGACGAGAAGGGTCACTTCAGCTTCGACGGTCTCGAGCCGGGCGACTACACGGTGCTCGTGCAGTCGGCCTTCGTCGGCGGCGGCACCACGAGCAAGAAGGTGACGGTCGGCGCCGACGGCAAGCTCGAGGACGTACGGCTCGAGCTCTCCTCCGCGAAGATCGAGGGCGACGTCGTCGACGCCGAGACCGGCAAGGGCGTCCCCGCGGCACAGGTGCAGCTCACCGAGATCGGCGCCAAGTTCGGCTCGGGCGAGGAACTGCTCGGCACGTTCCGCGGCCAGGCGATCTGCGACGAGCGCGGGCACTTCCTCATCAGCGACGTGCAGGCCGGCAGCTTCACGCTGCGCGCATCGGCCCAGGGCTATCCGGCGACGACGATGGACGGCGTCGCGTCGGGCGCCCAGAAGGTCCGCGTCGAGATGCGGCGCGGCGTGGAGTTCCCCGTCACGGTCACCGGTCCGGGCGACACGCCGGTCGCGAACGCGATGGTGCAGTCCGTCGACTCCGCCGGGCGCGAGGCGATGGCGTTCGACATGACGATGAGCAGCATCACGCAGACGGACGGCGTCGCGCGTCTTCGTCTGGCACCGGGCCGCTACACGCTCAAGGTGACGGCGACGAACTTCCTCCCTGCGCAGGTCGAGATCGACACGGTCTCGGGTTCAGCCGCCGTGCGGCTCGACGCGGGCGCCACGGTGGAGGTCGTCGCGACCGGACCCGACGGCACGACGCCGCTCGCGAACGCGCGCGTGAAGCTCTTCGACGCCGCGGGCGTCGAGATGAAGCCGGGCCTCACGATGGAGAGCTTCATGGGCGGCGGCGCGCAGACGGATGCCGAGGGCCGCTGGTCCCGCCAGGGTGTTCCGCCCGGCGAGGTCGTGGTCGTCGTCACCGACGCCGCGGGCAAGGAGTCGCGGTCGGTGGTGACTCTCGAGATGAACCGGACGCGGCGCGTGGACGTGTCGGTGAAGTAGGCGGCGCGCGTCGCGCGAAGGGTGCCAGGGGGAGATGCGCCTGTCGCTGTCCTGTAGGGGCGACGCATGCGTCGCCCGGTTCAGTGCGGCAGGACTGAAGGCGAACCGGGCGAGGCATGCCTCATCGCCGTCAACTTAGTGGCTCCGGGGGATCCAGTTCGACGGTGGCGCGGGCGATGAAGTCCATGTCAGCATCCAGGAGGTGCACATGGGCGAGACGCGCGTCAATCTGCTGGGGACAATTCGGGTCATCCACGGCCAC
>JANNHP010000162.1:0-27798 GCA_031404455.1 Planctomycetia bacterium
CCGTCCCGCCCTCGGAGTTGGGCTCGAGCGACGAGGTCCGGTCGCCGAGCGCCTCCTGCTCGAGCTTGTCGATGTCGCCCGTGAGCGCCGCGAGGAGGCCCTTGAGCCTCTGGCCGTATTCCTCGAGGTCCTTCGGGTTGACGCAGGCTGTGGCTGGTACGCGGAGGGCGGCGCGAAGTCGCCCGCGCGATTCAGCGCCGGGTCGATGTCGGCGCCGTCCACGTACTGCGACGCGAAGAGATCGAGCACGCCGTCCTTGTCGTAGTCGAGGAACGCTGCGCCCGCGTAGAAGCCCGCGACGAGGCCCGCCTTCGCGGCGACCTCCTCGAACGTGCCGTCGCCCTTGTTGCGGAAGAGCGCGGGCATGCCGTACGCCGGGACGAAGAGGTCCGCGCGGCCGTCGCCGTCGAAGTCGCCGACGCAGGCACCGTAGGCCGCGCCCTCGAAGCCCGTGCCCGACTTCTCGGTGACGTCCTCGAACTTCATGCCGCCGAGGTTCCGGTAGAGACGGCTGCGAGCGGGCTTCTCGGGCTTCGCCGCGATCCCCGCGATGCGGTCGTCCCACCCGCCGTTCGGGCAGTAGACGTCCACCCTGCCGTCGCCGTCGTAGTCGATGAGCGCGATGCCGCCCATCGCGGACTTCATCGTGTTGTCGAGCGCGCGGCCGGGAAGCTCGTGGCGGAACGCGAGGCCGCTCGACTCCTCGGGCACGGCATCGAAGCGGAAGGAACCGGGCACCACGCGCGGGCCGCACGAGGCCGAGAGCGCCGCCACGGTCGCGGCGGCGGCGAGCGCGGACGCGGCGCGGCGGTTCATTGTCCGGAGAAGAGGATCTCGACCGCGGCGCCCGCGCCCTCGACGACATCGACCGCGCCCTGCGCCTCGGCGCCGTCGTCCTTCTTCACTTTCAGCACGTAGCGGCCCGGCGCGAGGCCGCGGATGACGATCTGTCCCTGCGCGTCGGTCTTCGGCTCGGAGGACGAGAAGATGTTCGCGAACGTCAGCCCCTTCTCCACGCGGCGGCCCGAGACGTCGAGCAGCGTCACCGCGCAGTTCGCGGCCGGGTTCGAGTCGGCGAGACGCGCCGTCGCCTCGATGCGCCCGCCCTGGAGCATCGTGAAGTCGGCGCGCGCGGGCTTGCCGGTCTCGACGAGCACGCGCACGGTCGCGGGCGCGAAGCCGTCCTTCTCCATCGTGGCGTCGTACTCGCCGGGTTTCAGTTGCCCCTGCGAGTAGGTGCCGTCGCTCGACGAGTTCGTGAGGCTGACGAAGAAGACGCGGCGGCCCTGCGTGTCCTTGATCTGCAACGACGCGGCCTCGATCGGCAGTCCCACCGCGCTCTTCACCGTGCCGGAGAGAGTGCCCGCGTCGGCGACGAGGCGGATCTCGAGGCCCTTCTTGGTCTCGCCGGGCGCGAGATCGACGCCGTCGAGCATCTCGGTGCCGTACGGATCGCGATAGGCGCGCAGGCGGTAGCGGCCGTCTTCGAGGCTCGTCACGCGGAAGACGCCGTCCGCGCCCGTCTGACGGCCGCCGCGGCCGGCGCGCAACGGTTGCGCGGGTGCGGTGCCGGTCGAGTCGGCGGTCATCTCGCAGTCGATCCAGACGCCGGAGAGCGCGGCGCTCGTCACCGAGTCGACGACGCGGCCCTCGATGGTTCCCGCGAGCATCACGAGGACGACTTCCGCAGGCGGTTCCTCGGCCTTCACGACGACGTCGGCGGTCTTCGTCCGTCCCCAGGCGCCGCGCACCGAGTACTTGCCCGCGGCGAGGTTCTCGAAGGCGAAGCGGCCCTGCGCGTCGGTGGGCGTCTGCTGCGTCGCGCCCGAGGGCGTCTCGAGCTGCACCTGCTGGTTCGCGACGGGCGTCTCGTCGGCGCGCACGACCTTGCCCGCTAGCTTCTGTCCGCCGCTGTCCGCGCCGAAGTCCACCGTGACCGAGCCGCCGTCCGGGACGACGACGCCGTTCTTCGCGTCGCCGCCGAAGCCGCCGCCGACCGACACGCGGTACGTCTCGGGCGGGAGGTTCTTGAACTCGTAGGAACCGTCCGCCGCGACGACGGCGTTGCGCATCGAAAGGAAGTCCATCGCGCCCTTCATCACCGAGATCGACTGACCCGCGAGCGGCACGCGGCCCGGGCCGTAGGCGTGGCCGACGATCCGTCCGCCGCTGCCGAGCGCGAATGCGACGGCGGGCGGCACGGCGCCGTCCGCGCCGCGCGCCACGGGCTCCACCGGGAACGACTGCTCGGTGTAGTCCACGTGCGAGATCCAGATGGTCGTCGCGGCGTTCGCGAGGCCGTCGAGGACGAAGTCGCCCTTCTCGTCGGAGACCGTCTGCAGGTCTTTCATCGGCGACGCGGGGAAGCCGCCGCGCTTCACGTACACCTTCGCGCCGCGCACGGGCTTGCCGCCGTCCTTCGCCGAGATGACGCCGTGCAGCACCGCCGCGCGCTCGAGCTTCACCTCGACGGGCGTCTTCGTCGGTACGGGGACCGACGGGATCGATTTCAGAGCGTAGCCCTTCGCGGTGACCTCGACGCCCCAGCTCTGCGGCGCCATCTTCTGACGCCACGTGCCGTCCTCGCTGACGACGTCCACGTGCGGCGAGTAGAGGTACGCGAACGGCTGGAGGCGGAACGGGCGGACGGCGAACGTCTTCACGGGCGCGCCGGTCGCGGCGTCGGTGACTTTCAGCGCCATCTCGGCACCGGGATCGAGCGTGATGGCGAGGTCCTTCGTCCCTGCCTCGACGTTCTGCATGTCCTTCTGGCCGATGTCCTCGCGCACGGCGAAGACGAGATAGCTGCCGCCGGTGAGGCCGCCGATCGCGAACTTGCCCTCGTCGTCGGTCGAGGTGGCCGGGTTCATCGTGAAGTTGCCCCAGCGCAGAGCACCCACGTGCGCCTTCGCGACCGGCTTGCCCTCGGCGTCGACGACCTTGCCCTCGATCGACGTGGCGGGCTCGACCTCGAGCGTGATGGTGGCCTGCGTGTCGCGCTGCACGAGGTAGCGCTGCCGCACCTCGAAGCTCATCCCCTCGGCCTCGGAGAAGACGTCGTAGGAGCCGGGCGGGAGCTTCTCGAAGAGCGCCACGCCCTTGTCGTCGGTCGTGCGACGGACGACCGTGCCGCCCGGCTGCTTCTCCCAGGCACCGAGGGCCACGAGCGCGCCGTAGAGCGTGCTCGTCGCGGTGACCTGAGCGCCCGCGATCGGCAGGCCGCCCTTCTGGACGACGACGACCTCCACGCGGTTCGTCGCGTCGGGGTCGATCGCCGAGCCGAGGTAGAGGGCACCGACGTCGAGCGTCTCGCCGGGGACGATCGCGAGCTTGTCGAGGCCGCCCGGCGCGTAGTCGGGCGCGTGCGCGGCGAGTCCGATCCCATTCGTCGGCGGCACGTTCTTCAAGAGGAAGCTGCCGTCCTTCTTCACGCGGGCGCGAGCGGTCATCTCGCCGCGCCGGGTCGTCTCGACGACGCCTTCCTTCACCGGCCGGTCCGGCGCGCTGAGGACCACGCCGGTGATCGCGCCGAGGGCCGGGTCCTGCGGGACGTCCTGGCCCTTCTCGGGCATGCGCGCGAGGAACTCGGAGACGGCCTCCTCGCGGATCTCCTCCTGCGTGCGCTTGCGCGGCGCCTTGACGGCCTTCGCCGTCTCGAGCTCGGACGCGGCTTCACCTTCGCGCGGGCCGCCGGCCTTGACGTCGTCGGCGCCACCGGGATCGCGCGACAAGACGAACCACGCGAACGCGGCGAGCACGAGGACAGCGATCGCAACCATCACTCGACGCATGGACGGCCTCCGGGACGGATGGCGACGCGGCTAACCGGCGACGCGTTCCATGAATTCGCCGGTGCGCGTGTCGATGCGCACCTTCTCGCCCTGTTCGATGAAGAGCGGGACCTTGATCTTGTGACCGGTCTCGACCGTGGCGTCCTTGCGCGTGTTCGTGACGGTGTCGCCGCGCGTGCCCGGGTCGGTGTGCGTGATGGTGAGCACCACGCTCGCCGGGAGCTGGACGCCGACCGCGACGCCGTCGTGGAGTTCGAGCTTCACGATCTCGTTCGGGATGAGGTACGGCAGCGAGTCGCCGATGAGGTCGTCATCGAGGGAGAGCTGCTCGTAGGTCTCCGTGTCCATGAAGTGGTGGAGCCCCCGGTCCTTCTCGGAGTAGAGGTACTGGAACTCCTTCACGTCGATGTAGACGACCTCGATCGTCTCGGTCGAGCGGAACCGCTTCTCGTGCTTGGCGCCCGTCTTGATGTTGCGCAGGACCGCCTGGACCATGCCGCGCCAGTTCCCGGGCGTGACGTGCTGGGCGTCCATGACGCGCCAGAGGTCGCCATCCATGAGGATGACCATGCCCTTCTTCATCTCGGTTGCGTTCGGCACTTTTGCTGCTCCGTCGAGTGGAATTGCGGAGCGTACCTGACGTCGTCGCGGGGCGTGGAGCGAAGACTCGGGGGTGAGGAGGTCTCGCGCAGCGAGGCACGACGAACGGGGCCGAGCCCGTAGCCGCGCCTCGCGGCGAGGGACCCGACTCGCCTGCGGCGAGTCGGGAGGCCCCCGGCGCACCTCCCGCGCCTGCCGGCAGAACTCGTTGGCCGCTCCGGGTCTCCAGGCTCGGGGTCTGACCCCGCCAGGCTCGCCGGCTCGCCGAGGCTCGCGTCAGTCCGTCGAGTACTTGGCCTTCACGCGCGCATCGACCTCGGGGTCTTTGCAGCGGCGCATGCCGCGGATCGCGGCTTCGATGGTCGATGGCTCGTTGAAGCTGGTCTCCGCGAGGACGCGCCGCAGCGTTGGAATCGCCCGCGCGTCGCCGGTCTCGCCGAGCGCGCGGACGATCGACTCGACGCGGAGCTTTCCCGGCGTGTCCGCCAGCTCGACGAGGCGCGGGATCGCGTCCTTCGCATTCGGGCCGATCTCGGCGAGCGCGCGGAGCGCGGAGTCTCCGGCGTCGCGGTCGTCGGTGCGCTCTAGCGCGCCGAGGAGTGCGGGAACGGCCGGGGCGCCGAGCTTCGTCAGCTCGCCGACGGCGCCGTTGCCGCGGAACGCAAGGCGTCCCTTGTCCGGCGACGCGTCCGGCGAGATCCAACGGACGAGCCGTTTCGCGCGCTCGGCCGGGTCCGGGATCGCGAGGTCCTCGTCCCACGCGCGCCGCGCCGCGACGCCGTCCGCGATCTCAGTGCGGAACTGCTCGATCGTGCCCTGCTTGCGCACGCCCGCCGGCCAAGTGACAAGCACCAGCGGGCCGGGACTGTGCTCCTGCGTGAAACACCAGACCATCCCGTCCCGGACGAAGTAGGCACCGGTCGCCCCGCAACCCGGGCGCGCTCCGCGGGCGTCGATGAAACGGAACGGCTTCCACGCCTCGCCCGCGCGCTCGAGCAGGAGCACGACCTCGTCGGTGACGAGCACCTTCGGAGGTTCCGCGCGACGGTCCGTCCTCCGATCGAGCTTCGTGAGTCCCTCGATGCGCAGTTCGACCGTTCCCTCCGGCAACGGCGTCGCGGCGTAGAGCGTCCGCGTCACGGCGACGCGGTCGCCATCGACGATCTTCGCCTCGACGATGAGAGGGACCTCGCCTGAGTCCGCGTACGTCTCGGCCGACCAAAAGGCTTCGGCGCGCGCCACCGCGACGGCCGTCGCGACGACAAGCGCAGCGAGCAGGGACCTCCGCATGCATCGAGTCTAGATGCGATCGCGCTCGGTGGGTTCCTGCCGATCTGAGGCGCGAGCCCGGCGGTAGCCTCGAGCCATGGAAATCCCCGCCGCCGCACTCGCTCCCCCCGACGCCTACCGCCTCCTCATCGCCTGCGTCGTCCCCCGCCCCATCGCGTGGGTCAGCACGCTCGACGCCGACGGCCGCGCGAACCTCGCTCCGTTCTCGTTCTTCGCGGGCGTCACGTCGTCCCCGCCGACGGTGATGGTCTCGATCGGCCGCGTGCGCGGACGGCGCAAGGACACCGCCGCGAACCTCCTCGCCACGCGCGAGGCCGTCGTCCACGTTCCGCCGCGGCGTCTCGCGAAGGAGATGGTCCTCACGTCGGCGGAGGTGCCGCACGAGACGGACGAGTTCGATCTCGCTGCGCTCGCGAAGACTCCGTCGGTGGACGTCCGCCCGCCGCGGATCGCCGGCGCGCCCCTCGCGATGGAGTGCGTGCTCGAGCGTCACCTCGAGATGGGCGACGGTCCGCAGGACGTGTTCTTCCTGCGAGTCGTGCGCTTCCACGTGGACGACGCCGTGCTCGACGCGGACGGACGTCCCGACCCCGTGAAGCTCGACGCGACCGGCCGTCTCGGCGGCGAGAACTACTGCGCGACGACGGACGTGTTCGCGATCCCGCGGCCGCGTCGTCCGGGGGCGTGAGCGGAGGAACTGCGTCCGACTATTGGGCGAACATCTCCGCGAGGAGCGCGAGCACGCGCTTCGAGGTCGGCGCATCCAGGGCACCGAGGCGCTTGACGATCCGGGACCTGTCCACCGTCCGGATCTGGTCGAGGACGACCTCGCCCCGCTTGCGCTGGAATCGGCACGGCACGCGAGACGGGTAGCCGCGCCCCGCCGACGTCATGGGAGCGACGATCACCGTGCGCAGATGGCGGTTCATTTCGTCGGGCGAGACGACGAGGCACGGACGGGTCTTCCGGATCTCGCTGCCCTCTCCAGGGTCGAGCGTGACGAGACAGACGTCGAAGCGAGCTACTTCCATTCCCATTCCGTGTCGTCCCACGAGGGAGCGCCGAACCGGCCCGCGTCGAGCAGTTCGTCGTCGCCGGCAGCGGCCATCCGCGCGAAGGCGGAGTCCCACCCGGCGCGCGCCTTCTCTGCGCATCGCACGACGATCGCGCCGTCCTCGAAGTCGACGTCGACCGCGTCGCAGAGTCCTGCGTGGTCGAGCATCGGCTTCGGGATTCGGATGCCCCTGGAGTTGCCGATCCGGATGAGCTTGGTTCGCATGGGGAACGCGGGCGGTGATTACAACGTACCCACGCGGCGGGGCGAAGTTCTCGCTGCTGATCGCGGCGCACCTGCGGGCGGTGCGGAGCGACGAAACGACGTCGATCCGCCCCGCTCATCGCGTCCGCGGCGAGAGCACGAAGCACCAGAGCTGCTCGTCGCCGTCGTAGCCGGGCCACTGGATGATGAGGCTCCCGCGCCCGGTCTCCCGCGCGGAGACCGCGAGGCTCTGCTCGCTGTGCGCCGAGAGCACGCGGAACCAGTCGCCGCGCACGGGCACGAGCACCCACTGCGCCGACGGCGCGGACGCGTCGGCCGTCTGAACGACCCGCGCCGCGTTGTGCGTCGCGCCACCCGCGACCGCGAGGTACTTGCCGCTGTGGACGGCGCGGAGTCGGACGTTCCCGTGCTCCGCCGGGACGATCTCGAACCTCTGCTCGTCGCTGCCGGTCTCCGTCCACTGGATCGCATCGGCGCCTTCGTCGGCGCGCGCCTCGCGGATCGAGAGGGAGAGCCCGCTGTGCTTCGCGACGATGTGGTAGCAGGGCACGGGCGCGGCCGGGGCCTCGGTCGCCGCGCGCACCTCGACCGGCGCGAGCGGAGCCGGCGTCGGCGCGGGCGCCGACGCGCATCCCGAGGCGAGGAGAAGGGCGATGAATGCGGCGAGACGCATGACGGGTCCTCCGCTCTACTTCGATGCGGGAACGCGACGGAAGTTCATCGGCTACCTTACGCGAGATGAAACGCAACGCCGCGACGGGTCCGTCATCCACCGGCCGCCTCTTCCTCGGCACGTCCGGCTTCGGCTACGACGCGTGGAAGGGCCGCTTCTATCCAAAGGACATCAAGGCGAAGGACATGCTCGCCTGGTACGCGGGACGCTTCCCGTCGGTGGAGATCAACTACACGTTCCGGAGTCTGCTGACGCCGAAGGCCGTGGCGACGTGGATCGCAGCGACGCCCGAGACGTTCGTCTTCGCGCTGAAGGCGCACATGCGGATGACGCACTCGCTGCAGCAGGACGACGTGAAGAAGGCCGCGGCGCTCTTCGCGCAGGCCGTGGCACCGCTCGGCGCGCGCACCGGGCCGATCCTGCTGCTCCTCCCGAAGCGGCTCGAGACGGACCGCGACGCGCTCGCGGCGTACCTCGACGTCCTCCCGACCGGCTTCCGCTACGCGATCGAGTTCGCGCACGCGACCTGGGACGACCTCCGTCCGCTCGTCGAGGCGCGCGGCATGGGCCGTTGCGTGTCCGACACCGACGACGCCGCGGCGCCCGACGACGCCGTCGCGTCAGGCGCGTTCGTCTACCTGCGTCTGCGCCGCACGAAGTACTCGAAGGCCGTCCTCGCGCGCTGGGCGGAGCGGATCGGCGCAGCGCTCGCCGACGGGCGCGACGTCTACTGCTACTTCCGCCACGAGGACACGGCTTCGGGCCCGCGCTTCGCGGAGGCCCTCGCGGCGGCGTTGGCCGCGCGCGCGGCGCCGGCCGGCGGCGCGTCCGGCGCGCGGATCAAGGGATCGAAGTGACACGGTCGGCATCGGCTGACCGGCAGTCCGGCCCCCGCGTCGGTCTCGACTGGGGTCACGACGGAGCGGCCCGAGCCGCCGCGCGCGGGGACGTGCTCGTCGTCGTGGACACGCTGAGCTTCTCGTCGGCGGCGGCGACGGCGGCGAACGCCGGCGTCGAACTCGTGCCGTGCGGCGCGGACGAGGATCCGGCCGTGCTCGCGGCGCGGCTCGGTGCGGAGGTGGCGGTCCGCCGTCGCGACGTGCCCTCGCGCGGTCGGTACTCGCTCTCCCCGCTGACCTTCGTCGATGGGCCTCGCGGCGCGCGCGTCGTCGTCCAGTCGCCCAACGGTGCGACCTGTGTGCGGCACGCGCACTCGGTTCCGGACCTGTTCGTCGGCGCGCTGCTGAACGCGCGCGCCACGGCGCTCGGCGCCGCGGAAGCGAGCCGGCGCACGGGCCGGCGGATCACGACGCTCGCTTGCGGCGAGCGCTGGACGACGCCCGGCGCCGACGGGCCTCTCCGCTTCGCGCTCGAGGACCTGCTCGGCGCGGGCGCGGTGCTCGCCGGGCTCGAAGATCTCGGTCTCTCGCCCGAGGCCGCGGCCGCCGTCGCCGCATTCCGGTCAGCGGCGCCGTCGCTCGAGGAGCACCTGCTCCGCTGCGAAAGCGGCCGCGAGCTCGACGAGGCGGGCTTCCCGAACGACGTGCGGCACTCCGCCCGCCTCGACCTCTACGACGTCGCCGTCACGCTGGTCGAGCGCGCTCTCGTCCCGGTCCATGGTCGTAGTTGAGGAAGGTGAAACCCGCCGCGCCCGCAACGGCGTGAGTGATCGATTCAGCAACACCCGGGGAGCTCGCGCGACGGCGATTCCGTCAGGGACCGAGCGTCGTCGTCTTCCCCGCGGCGACCTCGACGGCCTGCTTCTTCTCGCCGATCTGCACGGTGTAACGGCCGGGGACGAGCTCCTTCTCGACGCCGCCCTCGATGGTCGTGACGTGGTTGCCCGCTTCGTCCGCGAGCGAGAAGTTCCCCCCGCCGGCCGCACCGACGGTGAGCATGCCGAGCGCTAGCGACGTTTTCTCGCCGCCCTTCACGGTCACCCTCGCGCGGTTGCCGAGGGCGACCGAGTACTCGCCCGGCACGAGTTCCTTCTCCTTCCCCGACTCCACCGACGTGACGTGGTTGCCCGCGGAGTCCAGCAACGAGAAGCTCTCGCGGCCCGTCCCGGAGACGGAGAGCGAGCCCATCGCGAACCGGATCGTCTCGCCGGCGCCGACGGTCACGTCCGCGCGGTTGCCGAGCACGATGCCGTACTTCCCGGCCGCGACCTCCTTGTCGGTCCCGGTCTCGACCGACGTGATGTGGGTCCCGGCCGCGTCCCGCAGCGAGTAGCTCTCTCGGCCGCTCCCGGAGACGGAGAGGACTCCCTTCCCCGCGGGAGCGGTGTTCGCCGGCGCAGGAGCCGCAGGCTCTCCGCACCCGGCGACGATCCAGCCGATCGCCGTCAGCGCCGACACGACTCGCAGCGCACTGGTGACGCGCATGCCGCCCTCCGAACTGACATCGAAGTCGCGGTCCGACGACGACTCCGCTCCATCGCAACACGGACGATCGTCGCTCCCGCGACGTCGGACGGGGCGAAGGCTACCACCGCGCGAGCGGGGAACCGGCGCCGCTGCCGGAGCACGGCCGGTCAGATGCGGGCACCGCAGCGCGTCAGGAACTCGACGATCGCCGCCGCGGCGGCACCGGGTTGCGTCTGCAAGAGGAGGTGCGGCGCGGGAATCTCGGTGACCTCGACCGACGGCCGCAGGCGCCGGATCTCGCGGAGGTTGTGCGCCGGGACGACCAGGTCGCGGCTCCCTCGCAGGTAGAGGATCGGCACGGGGCACGACGTCAGCTCCCCGGTGACGTCCACGCGCAGCACGTCGCGAAGGCGCGCGGCGAGCACCTCGGGACGCACGAGCGAGAGCGCCTCGGCGGAGAGCGCGCGCAGTTCGGGCGTCGAGTAGCCGCCGAGCATCATCTTCAGTTGCGCCATCGGCGGGAAGAGGCGCATCGCGGACGGACCGACGAGGTGTCCCATCCACTTCGCGACGCCGCGTTGCGGCGATCGGACGAACGTCGCGCAGAGCACGACGGCCGCGAGTCCCGCCGGCCGCGCCGCGGCGACGCGGAGTGCCAGCGGTCCGCCGAACGACTCTCCCAGCACGGCGAACGGCTCTCCCGCGGGCAGCGACTCGAGCACGCGCGGGACGAGTTCGTCGTAGCCGCGCGGTTCGTCGCCCGGATACGTCACGACGACGGGCGTGATCTCGGGCGGCAGCGCCGCGAGGAGCGGACGCATCAGCACGCCGGTGCCGTCGAGACCGGGGACGAGGACGAGGTGCAAGCCGCCTCCGCGCGGAGGCGACGTGCCGTCCGCGGTGCGACGGTACACGACCGCCCTGAAGCGGACGCCCGGCGGCGGGCGTCGAATCTCGCTGACGTCCGGGGTGGACGCGAGCGTCAGCGGCTCGAGACGGGGGACGGGCGCCGCATGTCCCGCGCCGCCGGTAACGTCTGACGCATGGAGCAACCGGGCCCCGCAGAGCCGCTGACGGTCGTAGTGGACGACCGTGAGGGACGATCCGGCCTCGCGGAGGCCATCGCCGCGATCGGGCGCAGAGTCGCCGTCTCGCGACTTCCCGTCGGAGACGTGGGCATCGGCCCGCGCATCCTGATCGAGCGCAAGACGGTCGCGGACTTCGTCCTGTCCGTCGAGGACGGTCGTCTCTTCGAGCAGGCCTGGGCGCTTCGCGGCGCGAGCTGGCGGCCGCTGCTCATCGTCGAGGGCGAGGAGCCCTGGGACGCGGCGCGGCTGACCTCGCGGGCGCTGCGAGGGATCCTGGCGTCGCTGATGATCGGATGCGGTGTGCCGCTGATCCGGACCGCGACGGTCGCGGAGACGGCGGCGTGGATCGAAGCGATCGCCCTTCAGGAGGACCGGCGCCTCGCGCGGCGGCGCCGCCCGTCGGTCCCGCCCGACGCTCGCGTCGCGATGGATGTCCTCGGCGCCATCCCCGGTGTGGGCGACTACCGCGCGCGGCGGCTCGTCGAGCGGTTCGGCGACGTGCGCGCCGTGCTGGCCGCCGAGACCCGCGACCTGTGCGACGTCCCCGGCATCGGTCCGGGTACGGCCCGCGCGATTCGCGACGCCGGCCGCGGCTCAGGCCGGACGGCGGAGTTCCGCGGATGACCGCGAAGTCCCCCCGCTCCGCCTCCCGTGTGCGACTCAAGCCCGCCGACTCGTTCGGGCTCATCCGGCTGATCGCGCGGTCGCAGTCCGATCCGCGCAAGGCTGTCGCCGAGCTGGTCCAGAACTCGCTGGACGCGGGCGCGGCGAACGTCCGAGTCGTCTGGTTCTCGCACAAGGGACGGCGCGCCATCTCCGTCTGGGACGACGGCGCCGGCGTCTTCGCAGAGATGGACCGCCCCGGCGCGCTGCGGCGGATCGCGACGACCGTGGGCGCGTCGCACAAGGCGCACTTCACGCCGGAGGAACGCCATCGCCAGATGACGCTCGGCAAGTACGGCATCGGGCTGCTCGGGTTCTGGAGCGTCGGCCGGTTCCTCGAGATCCGCACGCGCGTCGCGGGCTCCGAGACGTGGATCCTGCGGCTCGAACGGGACCGGCAGGAGGCCGACCTCCTTCGTCAGCGCGCCGGACGCCTCGCCCTCGACGAGACGTTCACGGAGGTCGTCATCTCCGAAGTGAGCGACGCGGCCGCGCCGCAGATCAGGCCGCGGCGGCTCGCCGCCTATCTCGCCGGCGAACTGCGCGGACAGCTTCTCGCGCGCGACGTCCGGCTCGAGATCCACGACAAGGTCGCGCGCGGGCTCTCGCCGAAGCAGCTCGTCGTCAGGCCGGAGCGATTCCGCGGCACGCCGCTGGCCGAGCCGAGGGAACTGCCGGTGCCTGGATTCGCGACGGCGCGCGTCGAGCTGTACCTCGTCTCCGAGACCGAGGAACGCCGCGGGCTCGCCGCACTCGCGGGCGGCGGCTCGCCGGTCCTGGACGACATCGCGTCGATCGACGGCGCCGAGGTGCCGCGCGAGCCGTGGTCGCTCGGACGGTTCGAGGGCGTCATCGACTTCCCCGACCTCGCGGTCGCCCCCGCGGCGCGCCGTGGGTTCGTGCCCGACGAGGCGTCGCGCGCGTTCCGCGAGGCGCTGCCGGCGCTCGAAGCCCGCTGCCGCGAGATCCTCGCGGACGAGGCCGCGCGCCGTGCGAGGGACCGCGAGCAGGACGACGTGAAGGACATCCGCCGGATGTTCCGCCGTCTGCCGCGCGCGCTGCCGCACTACACGCTCTTCGACGTCCGCGACGGACGCCGCGCCGAATCGCCCTCGACGGCTCCGGGCGAACGGACCGACACGCCGGCCGACGGCGTGGGCGTCGTCTCCGAGGCGCCGTCCGAGCCGCCCGCGCCGAGTCACCTCTATCCGCCGGGACCGCTCGCGTCGGTCGAGATCCGCCCGAGGAGAAGCGTCATCCCGATCGAGGGCGAACGCCGCCTCCACGCCGTCGCCCGCGACGCGGACGGCCGCGAACTGCCGGAGGGCGTCGGCTTCACGTGGCGACTCGAAGGTGCGGGCGGACTCGACACCGCCGGTGCAGCGGCGGTCTACCGCGCCCCCGGCGAACCGTGCGAGGCCCGCGTCCTCGTCGTCGCGACGCAGGGCGACCTGCGCGCGGAGGCCGCCGCCGACGTGCGCGTCGCCGACATCGACGAGCCCGACGAACAAGGCGGCACCGGTGTGCCCGACCCCGAGCCCGTCGAGGCCCCCGCCGAGGAGTGGCGCTCGCGTCTCGCGGGTGGTCACTGGCAGTTCAACACCGGTCACCGCGACTACCTCGCCGTCCGCGACGACGCCCGGCGCCGGCTGCGCTACCTCGTCCACCTGTTCGCGAAAGAGATCGTGCTGCGCAATTTCGGCGAACCGGGCGACGCCGTGCTGCTGGAGCGCATGGTGCAGGTGCTGGCGTACGTGGGCGACGTCGGGCCGCGGCGGTCGGGGTGACGTCGTCGGCCTTCGTCCTTCGATCGAGCGCCCCGACGACGGGAAGCGCCGACTTCTCGGCCGCAGTTCGACGAACAGCTCCTTCACGATCCGCCCGTCCTTCGGCACGAGCGTGATCGGACGGTCGTTCGCCGTGTACTCCGTCCACGGGTCCACGCCGAACGCGTGCCGGAAGCTGGCGTGACGAACGCGCTCTCGGGTCGCCCAGCCCGTCACGCCGCATCTCGCGCTGTACCATCCCCACCATGCGGTTCGCCCCGCCCGTCGCCGTCGCCCTGACGCTGCTGGTCGCCGGTTGCTCGCGCGACGCCGAAGACGCGCCGGAGCCGGGCTGGACGCGGCTCGCGAACGGACTGCGCGTGTGCATCCGGCCGATCGAGGGCGCGACCGACGTCGCGGTGCTGACGACGTTCGACATCGGGAGCGACCACGATCCGGCCGGCAGGTCGGGGCTCGCGCACCTCGTCGAGCACCTCTACGTGACGGCCGCGGCGGGCGAGACGAAGGCGCGCACGGCGGAAGAGTGGCTGGCACGCTACGCAGGACGGTGCGCGGCGCAGACGGCGAGCGAGGGCACGACGCACCATGTCGTCGTCGCGCCGAGTGCCCTGGACGCGGAGATCTCGGACGCCGCCATGCGCATGTCGGACCTGCGCATCGAACAGTCCGATCTCGACCGTGAGCGGTCGAGCGTGCTCTCGCAGATGGCCGAAGCGCGCAACGTCGAAGCGAGCGAGGCGGCGTTCCGGCTCGCGACCGATCGGTTGCGCCCGCGACCGCACGGTGCGCGGCGGGGCGGTGTCGAGGCCGACGTCGAGCGAATCTCGCTCGATGAGGCGCGCGACCGCAGCCGCCGGATCTACGCGCCCGTCAACGCGCGTCTCGTCGTGGCGGGCGCGGTCGATCCAGTCGCGGCGATGGCGCTCGTGGAGAGCCGCTTCGCCGCGCTCGCGCCGGGCGAACGGGTACCGGCACCGGACGAATGCGGTCCTCCGCAATGGGGCGAAGTCGAGGTCACGTCCGACGCGCCGCTCGTCGCTGGATTCGTGAGGACGACGGCCGTCTGCGTCGCGTACCTGACGCCTCCCTGGTTCGACGACGACGCCGCCGCATTCCACCTCTTCTACGGCTTCGCCATGAAGCACGCGGGAGCCTGCGGGCTCAGCTACCCGAGCTTCGCGGACGACGTCCTGGGGTTCCAGCCACGCGGAGAGGCCCGAACCGTCGCCGAGGTCGTGTCGGGCGTGGACGATCTGGTGAAGCGGTTCGCATCGCACGATCCGACGCCGGAGGAGATCGAGTCCGTCCGAGCGGCCGCCGATCCCGCAGCAATCGGAAAGGCGGCCTCCGTGATGCAGGAGAGCCCCGACTGGGTCGCGGCGCTGTTCGCCGCGGAAGTGAGGTCCCGCGCCGACACGGAACGCGTCCTGGAGTCGCTCAAATCCCTCACCCAGGCCGACCTCGCGCGCTTCGCCGCGAAGTGGCTCGCGCCCGAGCGCCGGGTCGTCGTGATCGTCCACGGCGTCGCGAACGAGCATCCACCGGAACGACCGCTGCCGAACTGGATGCGCAAGCGCCTGGAGCCGCCGAAGGCGGAGGACATCCACTCGATCCGAGTCGTCGTCACCTGGGACGAACCGACCCAGACGTCGCACCGGACGCTCGGCGGGGACGGGTTCCCGGACGACGTCGCACTCGAGAAGGCCATCTCCGCGGCACGCGACGCATCCGTGAAGAGTGGCAAGCCCGAGGTGAGCGTCGTCATCGAGGCGGGCGCGCGCGTCCCCTGGGACGAGGTGCTCAGGGTCGTGAACGCCGTCAAGCGCTGCGGCATCGACCGGATTGAGTTCACGGACGCCAGCGCGCCCACGCCGCCGAAGTAGCGGGCCGTCCCGCCGCGCGCACGGAAACGGGCGTAGCGAAGCCGCGCCTCGGGACATCGCGCGGATCGAGAGGTCCGAGGGCTACCTGAACGCCCGGGCCTCCCGGGCGTTCAGACGAACAGCTCCCGCACGATCCGCCCGTCCTTCGGCACGAGCGTGATCGGACGGTCGTTCGCGGTGTACTCCGTCCACGGGTCCACGCCGAACGCGTGCCAGAAGCTCGCGTAGAGGTCCGCGACCTGGACGGGACGGTCCTTCGGCACCATGCCGTCGTCGTCGGTCGAGCCGATGATCTGTCCGCCGAGCGTGCCGCCGCCGGCGACGAGCGCGGACCAGCTTTTCGCCCAGTGGTCGCGGCCGGAGCGCTCGTTGATGCGCGGGGTGCGGCCGAACTCGCCGAAGCACGTGACGAGCGTGCTGTCGAGGAGCCCGCGGCGCGCGAGATCGTCGAGCAGCGTCGCGAGCGCTGGGTCGAGTCCGGCGCAGAGCTTCTCGACGCGGTTGAAGTTGTCGTCGTGCGTGTCCCAGCCGTTGACGACGACCTCGATGCACGACACGCCCGCCTCCGCGAGCCGCCGCGCCATGAGGCACGCGGCGCCCGTCTCGGTGCGGCCGTACGCGTCGCGCGTCTTCCCGTCTTCCTTCGAGAGGTCGAACGCTTCGCGGAGCTTGCTGTCCACGAGACGCTTCGCCTTCATGAACATGTCGTCGCGTCCGGCGGTGACGTCCTTGCCGTGGCTCGCCGCGAAGTCGTCCTGCAGACCCGCGAGGAGATCGAGCCGCCGCTCGACGCGGTCGGCGCCGACGGCGTAGTCGATGTTCTGGATCGGGCGGTTCGGGTTGTCGATGACGAACGGTCCGTGCTGCACGCCGAGGAAGCCCGCGGTGTCCTGCTGCGGTCCGATCGACACGAAGTTCGGGAGCTCGAACTCCTTCGGGCCCGCCTCCTTCGACACGGCCGCGCCGAACGAAGGATGCGTCACGGTCGCCTCGGGCGCGTACGCCGTGTGGACGAGCGTTCGCGCGCGCGAGTGATTGCCTTCCTTCGACGTCATGCTGCGGATCAGCGCGAACCGCTGCATCTGCGCCGCGAGCTTCGGCAGGTGCTGGCCGAGGTAGACGCCCGGGATCGCCGTCGCGACCGGTTTCCACGGTCCGCCCGTCGTGCGGCCGGGCTTCGGATCGAACGTGTCGAGGTGCGACGCGCCGCCCTGCAGGTAGACGAAGATCGCGCGCTTCGCCTTCGCGTGTCCGGCGAGCGAAGCGCCCGGGTCCGCGGGACGCTCGACCGACGGCGCGTCGCCGCCGAACGCGAGCCGCGCCTGCGCTGCAGCCGCCGCGGCCGCGAGGCCCGCGACCATCGAATTGCGCAGGAAGCCGCGGCGCGAGCAGCACGCGGAGACGAGCCGCCCGGTCGCTTCGTCGGGGACGAGGATTCGTTCGTTCATCGCGGGCTCCTAGTGGTTCGTCCCGAACTCGGAGGACGACACGAGCGCCCAGAGGAGATCCGCGTACGGACTCGCCTGCGCGTCCTCGGGACGTCCGCGCGGCGCGGCGCGCGCGCCCTTCTTGCCGCCCGTGGGCGCGGCACCCGTGGGACCGGCCGTCTTCACGAACTGCGAGAAGCGCGACATCTCCTTCTCGGTCGGCGTGCGCGCGAGCGTGCGGACGAAGAGGTGCCGGATGCGCGCGCGGTCGGTGTCGTGCGCCTTCAGGATCTCGGGGATGACGGAGATCGCGGGGTTCGTGAGCATGCCGTTCACGGCCTGGCTGTTCATGAGGAAGAGCCCCTGCGGGACCGTTCCCTCGAACGCCGTCGAACCGCCGCCCTCGTCGTCGTCGAACGTCTGGAAGAAGCTGCGCGCGGCGCCGGTCATCATCAGCTTCGTGCGGTCCTTCGTCTCCTCGTCGCCCATCCCCATCTGTCCGTAGCGCCCGCCCTCCATCTCGATCGCGGAGGGCGCGCCGCCGTCCACGTCGGTCATGAGCGTGGGGTCGTCGACGATGCCGAGAGCGACCTGCATCGAGTCGAACGTCTGCTGCGGCGAGAACTGCTTCAAGGGACCGACGGAGAAGAAGTCGCGCGCCCGGGCGTCGCGTTTCGCGGAGGCGCTCGAGAGTTGGTACGCCTTCGTCTGCGTGATGACGCGCACGAGGCGGTCGAAGTCGAAGCCGCTCTCGGCGGTGTCCTTCGTCAGGATCTCGAGCGCCGCGGGCACCGACGCGATGTTCACGCTGCTGAAGTCGTCCACCGGGTTGACGATGCCGCGGCCCATGAGCCATCCCCAGTAGCGGTTGGCGAGGGCGCGCGCGGTGTAGGGGTTCGCGGGGTTCGCGATCCACGACGCGAGCGCCGCGCGCCGAGAGCCGCCGGCGGCGTCGTCGTAGACAACGCTGTGCAGGAACTTCGGCGACGACGACGCGACCTCGGCGGGGATCTTCTCGAGCCGCTTCTCGTTCTCGACGAGGCGCTTCGGGAGACGCGCGCCGCCCTTCAACTCGCCGACCTCGACGGTCTTCGGGCGCTTCCTGCGGACGTCTGCACGCGCCTCTGCCTCGGTCATGCCGTTCTTGATGGCGTCCTGGACCATCTTCTCCTCACGCTCCTCGAGCCGCTTCACCGCGCGGTCGCCGAAGAGGTCGTACGGGATGTCGGCGGGCCGCAGCGTCATCCGCGCGAAGAACGCGGCCATCCCCTGGAAGTCCTTCTGCCGGATGTCCTCGTAGGGGTGGTCGTGGCACTGCGCGCACTGGATCTGGACGCCGAGGAACGCCTTCGACACGCCGCCCGCGAGGTCGGTCGCAGTGAAGGCGCGGCGGCCGAAGAAGTTCACCGGCGGGTTCGAGTACGGGTTGCCGTCGGCGGTGAGGATCGAGGCGATGAGCTGCGGATACGGCCGCCGCGCCGCGAGCTCCTTCTCGATCCACGGGCGGAAGATGCCCGGCGCGAAGTCCTTGTCCTTCTCGGTCCCGCCCGCGCCGACGAGCACCTCGGACCAGAGATCGGCGAAGTGACGCGAGTAACCGGGCGTCTTCAAGAGCGCGGTGACGAGCAGTTCGCGCTTGTCCGGGCGCGGGTCGTCGAGGAACGCCTCGACCTGCGCGGCGGAGGGGATGGTGCCGACGAGATCGAGGTAGACGCGGCGGACGTAGTCGTCGTCGCCGCAGCGCGGCGTGGGGACGAGCCCCTCGGTCTTCCAGGCGGCGGCGAGCGCCGCGTCGATCTCCTTCGAGACGTCGTTGGCGTCGCGCATCTCGGCGCCGTCGCGGAGCACTCGGGCGGGGTCCGGGTCGTCGCCGCCGCGCGCCGCGCCGGAGAAGGCGACCGCCGCGAGTGCCGCGAAGCCCGCGAGGGTCAGCCCGGACAATTCACGAGGGCTCCGCGTCTGGCGGGTCTCTCGGTCCGGGGGCTGCGTTGGACCCCTCGCGAGACCTGACGAGGTCGCGCCGCGGGGTCGCGCCTTGCCCCCGGCGCCGAGATCCTCCGCCAGAGAGGTACCTCGAGGATCGGACGCCCGCCGTGCCCGGCCTGACTTCAACGATCGACTGCGTTTCGCGCCGATGAGCGCGAACCCCTCGTGAATTGTCCGGGCTAATCCCGTCCGGAACGTCATGCGCGCCTCCTGTCCATCGGTCCGGGAGACTAACCCCCCGCGGTTCGGGAGGTTTCGCCACTCCGGTCGCGATGTAGCCTCGCCGTGCGAACCATGCGCGAACTTGAACCCATCTGGCCGGACGCGCCGCGGCACGTCCCGGACGCGCAGATGCCCCGGTACCGGTTCGTCGGCGGGCTGCATCCGCACCCGCGGACCGATCCCTCGGGGAGCCTCTTCGGCGCGCCGCCGTATCCGCCGGGTCTCCCGCCCGAGCGATGGCGCGAGGACCGGTCGTGGCTCCTCGGCGTCGACCTCTATCACCAGGGATACCTCTGGGAGGCGCACGAGGCGTGGGAGGCGTGTTACTTCGCGGCGCGGGACACGGCGCACCGCGCGCTCGTCCAGGCGCTCATCCAACTCGCGGCGGCGCTGATCCAGGAGCACAAGGGGCGCGCGCGCGGCGTGGCGATCCTCGTCCCTGCGGTGCGCGAGAAGCTCGGACGCGTGATCGCGTCGCTGCCGCCGGGGGGACGACTAGCGGGAGCTGACCCCGGCGACATCCTCGTCGGAGTCGACCGGCACTTCGCAGGCGGTGATCCCGCGCCACGGCTCGAACTGCGCTGACGGGCCCGTCGCGACCGCGCACATCCGGGCGTCACCGTGCAAGTTCGACGAACCCGCGGACGGCCGCCCGCACGTAGGGGCGACGAGCTGTCCGAACTGAGCGCACCCACCCATCGCGAGCAGCAACGAGGCCAGCGAGAGGCGGCGCATCATGACTGTTCCTCTTCGGCGCGGCCTGACGGGGACTGAATAGCAGTCGGGATTCGCGCGAACGAGCTCGCCTGAGTCGGTCCGACTGTCTCGACGACTCGCCACGGGCGAGCCTGCCGAGGTCAGACCCCCAGCCTGATGCGCCGGAGCGGCCGGGCGGGCTCCCCGCGGGTGTGCAGGCTGGGGGTCTGACCCCTTTCGGTTGCAAGCGAGCCTGGCGCCTTGACGACCCCCCGATCGTGAGCGACCTTCCTCCCGTGCCCAGACTCCCCCGCCGCGCGCTCGGCCCCGTCCTCGTCGTGGCCGCGCTCGCCGCGACCTCTCCCGCCGAAGACTGCACCGACCTCGACGCCACCGCCGCCGCCGTCCGCGCCGCCGCCGACGCCATCGGCGCCGCGCGGAGCGGTGTCGTCGCCCGGGCCGACCTCGTGCCACTCCTCGCCGGCGCGCACGGCGCGATCGACGCCGCGGACGTGCTCGCATCGACCGCTGCGAATCCCGCCGAACTCGTCGCGATGCGGACGACTCTCCGCGACAGTCTCGCGACGGGACTCCGCGCCGTCGGTCGCGCCGAGTTGCACCCGACACGGCGCAGGAAGGCGCGCAAGATGCTCGTCCGCGCGGCGCGAGCCGTCGCGAAGGCCGCGGAACTCCTCGACCGGGTGACGGCGCCCGCCGCGTGCGGCGTGACGCTGAACGGCGCGCTCGGCGGCGAGCAGATCTTCCCGGCGGACAACTGGTGGAACGTGGACGTCAGCGCGCGCCCGGTCGCCGCGAACTCGGACGCTGTCATCGACTTCATCGGACGGAACACCCGGTTCCACGCCGACTTCGGAACCGACTTCGGCATCCCGTACGTCGTCGTCGACTCCGCGCAACCCCTCACGCCGCTGACGTTCCTCTACGACGACGAGAGCGACCACGCCGCGCCGGGGTCGGCGCCGGGCTACCCGATCCCGCCCGCCGCGAAGACGACGCCAGGCTTCATCGAGGGCGGCGTCGCGGGCGGCGGATCGTCCGGGGACCGGCATCTCCTCCTCGTCGATCGCGGGAGAAACCTCCTATTCGAGACGTATGCGACGCGCTGGAACGGCACCGCCTGGTCGGCGGGAAGCGGCGCGATCTTCGATCTCTCGTCGAACGCGCGCCGCCCCGAGGGATGGACGTCCGCCGACGCCGCGGGTCTCGCGATCTTCCCGGGACTCGTGCGGGCCGACGAGGCGATCGACGCGGGCGAGATCCGTCACGCGCTGCGGTTCACCGTCCGCGCGACGCAGGGATACGTCTACCCGGCGTCCCACGACGCGACGCACGGCGCCGGCGGCGCATCGCGTCCGCCGCTCGGCCTGCGCGTGCGGATGAAGGCCTCCGTCGATCTCTCGGCGATGTCCGCGCCCGCCCGCGCCGTCTTCACGGCAATGAAGAAGTACGGGCTGATCCTCGCGGACAACGGGAGCGACTGGTACGTCACCGGCGCGCTGGATCCGCGCTGGGACGACGAACGGATGCACGACGACTTCGCGCGGGTGACGGGGGACGACTTCGAGGTCGTGGAGTAGAAGGCGTCGAGCCTGCCGGGGTCAGACCCCCAGGCTGATGCCCCGGGGACGCCCGTCATGTCTGCCGGGAACTCGTGAGGTGCGCCCGGGGACCTCCACAACTCGCCCCCGGCGAGTTGTGGTCCCTCGTCGCGAAACGCGACACGGGACCGGTCCCACTCTTCCGCCCCGCGCAGCGGGGCGTCATCGTCCCCCCCACCGACTAACGTCCCCGTCGTGACCACCGCCGAAGCCCTCTACCTCCTCGCCGGCGCCGCCGTCGGCGCGGGCGCAGTCTGGGCGATCCTCGGACGGCGCGCCGCCGGGGCCGAGGCGACGGCCGCCGCCGAGGCGACGCGGCGAGCGGACGCGGAGACGGCGCTCGCGGCGGCGCGGACGGCGGCGGCGGAGGACGCGCGGAAGCTCGGTGCCGCGGAGTCGAGGGTCGCCGAGGCGCAGCGACTCGTCGCGGAGCAGCAGCAGTTCGTCGAGCGGACGCGGAAGGACTTCGAATCGACGTTCCAGGCGCTCGCGGCGGCGGCGCTGCAGGGATCGTCCGAGCAGTTCCTGAAGCTCGCCGAGCAGCGGTTCGCCACGGCGCGCACACAGTCGGTCGCGGACGTCGAGGAGCGCAAGAAGTCGATCGAGACGCTCGTCGCGCCGCTGCGCGAGACGCTCGGCAAGCTCGAGACGCGCACCGCCGAGATCGAGAAGGCGCGCACCGACGCCTACTCGCGCATCGACGAGCAGGTGAAAGCGCTCGCGGCGGCCACGTCCACTCTCGCGACCGGGACGAACACGCTCGCGACCGCGCTGCGCAGTTCGCAGGTGCGCGGGAAGTGGGGCGAAATCGCGCTCCGCAACGTGGCCGAACTCGCGGGGATGACGGAGCACTGCGACTTCACGGAACAGTCGGTGACGACGGACGGAAGCCGTCCCGACATGACGGTGCGCCTGCCCGGCGGACGTCTGATCGCCGTGGACGCGAAAGCCCCGCTCGTCGCCTACCTCGACGCCGTCGCCGCGACGAACGACGCCGACCGCGAGCGGCACCTCGACGCGCACGTCGCAGCACTCCGCGGCCACGTGCGCGCGCTCGCCGCGCGCGACTATCCGAAGGCGCTCGGCGCCGACGTGGACCTCGTCGTCCTCTTCCTCCCGGGCGATCCCTTTCTCGCGGCGGCTTTCACGCGCGCGCCGGACCTCCAGATCGAGGCGCTGCGCAGCCACGTCCTCGTCGTCACGCCGACGACGCTCGTCGCGCTCCTGCGCACGGTCGCCATCTACCACCAGCAGGAGTCGCTCGCGCGCAACGCCGCCGAGATCGCCGAGACCGCGCGCCTGCTCTACGAGCGCGGCGCCAAGTTCGGCGAGGACCTCGCGAAGCTCGGGCGCGGACTCCAGTCGGCGCTGAAGGCGTACAACGACGCCGTCGCCTCGTTCGACACGCGCTTCATGCCGATGGCGCGCAAGCTCGAGGACCTCGGCGTCACCGAGCAGGCGAAGTACGAGCTCACCGCCCCCGAACCGGTCGACGAGGCGCCGCGCGCCGTCCGCAGCGCGGGCACGGACGCAGCCTCCGTCTGAATTCGATCTGGCCGGACGGGCATGCGGTCGGGCTACGCTCTCGCGCCGTGGGGGGCAACCTCGGAGGCCGGTATCGCGTGATGGGACCGCTCGGAAGCGGCATCCTCGGCTACGTCGTGCGCGCGGTGGACGAGCAGACGGGCGAGGAACGCGCGATCAAGCTCTTCAACCCGCAACAGCTCACGGAGTCCTCCCGCGGGCGCTTCGAGCGGGAGTTCCAGGCGATCTCGCGTGTGCAGCACCCGAACGTGGTGCGCGTCTTCGAGTGGGGCGTGCACGGCGACCGTCCGTACTTCGTGATGGAGGTCGTCTCGGGCGTGCGCCTCGACGAGTTCGCGCGGCGCGAACGTCCCGCCGCGGACGCGCCCGGCTTCGACGCGTTCTCGCGGCGCGTCGCGCAGATGTTCCTCCAGCTCGCGGGTGCGCTCGGCGCGGTGCACGCGGCGGGCGTCGTCCACCGCGACGTGAAGCCCGAGAACGTGTTCGTGGCGGCGGGATCGCCGCCCGGCGTGAAACTCCTCGACTTCGGCCACGCGAAGGACGACGACGAGCGCGCGCTCACGACGAGCGGCACGGTGCTCGGCACCGCTTCGTACATGGCTCCCGAGCACGTGATGGGACAGCCCGCCGGTCCGCAGTCCGACCTCTACGCGATCGGCTGCATGCTCCACGAAGCGCTGATCGGCCGTCCGCCGTTCACCGGCACGGGCGTGGTCGCGACGCTGATGAGCCACGTGAACGATCCCGCGCCCGATCCGCGCACCGCCGATCCGCGCGTGCCGGACGCTCTCGCGGAACTCTGTCTCGCCCTCCTGCGGAAATCCCCCGACGAACGCCCCGCCGGCGCGGCCGCCGTCGCGGCGGCACTGCTGCCGCTCTGCTGAACGGGAACCGACGGCTGTTCGAGTCGCGTTGGCGCCACACGATGTTCTCGGTAGGGGCGGACCCCCGTGTCCGCCCAACGTCGTTCGCCGGACGACCGTCGTCACGCGTCCACCGCGGGGCGGACACAGGGGTCGCCGCGGGACCGTCCACGGGACGGTCCCGTACGGCCCGGCGCCATTGCCCCTACCGAGACAACTGGCTGACGGATTCCGTCGCGCCTGCACTCACCGTCACTTCCCGCCGACGTACCCCAGCTTGCGAAGGCGCTCCTCCGTCTCGGCGTCGATCTCGCGTTCGCCGCGCGAGAGCGCCGCCTTCGGGAAGAGACGGAACGCCTCGTCGAGCCGCGCGCGGAGCGGCGGCGCCTCGAGCGGGTGGTCCGCGAGCTGACTGCGGCGGTGGCGCGGGTCGGAGACGTCGTCGTAGAGCGACACGTCCTCCGCGAGCGGTTCCTGCGCCACGATGAGCTGCCAGCGTCCCTCGCGGATCGAGCGGATGCCGACGGGCGACATCGTCACCTCGCCGAAGAGGACGCGTTCGTCGACGGTCGGTTCGACGCGATGACCTTCCGCGACGAGTTGCGGGAGGAGCGACGCGCCCGACCCGCGCTCGGCGCCACGCGGGTGACGGATCGAGCAGAGATCGAGGAGCGTCGGCATCACGTCGAGGAGGGTCGCCACGCCGCCGACGCGGCGGCCGCGCGAAACCCTCGCCGCCTCGCCGAACGACCCGGGCAGGCGCACGATCAGCGGAACCTGCGTCACCTCGCGGTGCAGCGAGTGGCCGTGCGTCCACCCGCCGTGTTCGTGGAACTCCTCGCCGTGGTCGGCGACGAGGACGACGATCGTGTCCTCGAGGATGCCGCGGCGTCCGAGGTCGTCGAGGAGTGCTCCGAAGCCGCGCGAGAAACCGCGGATCTCGGCGTCGTACTGCTGCACGAGGCGTTCCGTCGTCCCGGCGGGCGGGTCGGGCGTCGTCTGGAACGGCAGGATTCCGTTGTAGGGCGGCGGCGTGAGGTGCGGCGTGCCCGCGGGGATGCCCATCGCCTCCGCGTCGGCGCGCGACGGCTCGTAGGGGAGGTGCGGTTCCATCGCGTGGACGTATGCGAACCACGGCGCGCCGCCCGCTTTGCCGAACTGACTCAGCAGTCCCGCGTGCAGCGACTCGCACCCGCTCTCGACGTGCTCGCCGACGCCGAACGGCTTGCCGACGAGCGAGAGCAGGCGCGTCATGAAGAGCGCCTTGCCGAGCAGCGTGCCGTTCGCGACGACGCTGGGACGCACGTAGCGGTACTCGTCGAAGCCCTGGCCGAAGCCGAACTCGGGCGAGATGAACGGGTTGTCGACGAACGCCGCGGTGCGCCATCCGGCCGCGCGGAAAACCTCGGCGAGCGTCTCGGCCTCGGGTGCAAGCACCTCGCGCTGCTCGACGCATCCGTGGACCGACGGATAGAGCGACGTGAAGAGCGACGCGACCGACGGCTTCGTCCACGACGTGACCGCGCGGCAGTCGCTGAAGAGCGTGGCGTCCTTCGCGAACGCGTCGACCTCTGCGCTCGTCGGCTTCTCGTAGCCGTAGCAGCCGAGGTGATCGGCGCGCAGCGTGTCGCAGAGGTAGAGGAGCACGTTCGGACGGCGGCCGCCCGGCGCCGCGGCGGCCTGCGGCGCGGGACCGTCGTCGCGCGAGGGCACGAGTTCCGCGATCGCGAACGCGACGGCCACGGACGCGAGGCCCGCGGCGAACCACTTCCCGAGCGGCATGCCGTCGAGCGCCGTGTCGCGGTAGCGCGCGCGGAACCACAGCGCCGTCACGAGGAGGAGCACGACGTCGGCGCCGATCGAGAGCCCCGACGTGAAACCGGGCAGCACCGTCACGTTCATCCACGCGCCGAAGAAGAAGAACGCCGCTCCGAACGCCACCATGAGGTGCAGCGCGCGGCGCGGCAGGTCGAAGAAGCGCGCGACGATCGCCGCGACGATCCCGAACGGCGCGAAGCACGCGGCGTAGAAGGCGACGACGTCGAGCGCGTCGTGCGCCTGGAGGAGTTCGCGCTGCGAGACGAGTGCCCGCGCGACGTCGGCGAGTCCGGTGCACGCGCCGGCGCAGGCCGCGACGACGAGCGCGCGCCCCACGAGGCCGCCACGGGAGCTAGGCGTGGAAGCGGAACTCATACATCCCGCCGTCGGCGAGAGGCGGCACTGCGCGGCGCGGCACGAGGATCGTGCGCACCGCCCAGAAGTCGCGGAAGACGCGGTACTTGAGAGCCGTCTCGTCGAGGTAGTCGACACCCGCCGACCCGCCGGTGCCGGTGCGCCGTCCGATCTCGCGCTCGACCATGCGGGCGTGACGCTGGCGGAAGATGACGAACGCCTGCTCGAGGGCGACGAGCGTGTCGCAGAGCTCGCGCGGCCACGCGAGGAGCGGCAGTTCGCGGTAGCTCTCGATGAAGAGGAGCGCCGCACGGATGCGGCTCCGGCGCGGACGCTGCGCAGCGTCGTCGAGGTCTTCCGCGTGGAGGAACCGCCTCGTCGATTCGCGCTCCGCCGTGTAGCGCTGCACGAGCGCCGCGCGGTCCACGGGCGAGTCCGTCTGGCGCGCGGCGCGCTCGGCGAAGTCGCCCATCTCCGCGCGCTGGCCGGCGAGGAAATCCGTCACGAACGATCGCACGATCTCGACGTCGCCCGGGAGCGACGGCGACGATCCGCGGATCGGCGTGCGCCAGAGCCATTCGTCCACGGCTTCCCTCAGCGTCGGGCGGTCCTCGATCGCGTCCTCGACACGGCGCGACCCGGGCGTCTCGGCACCGTCGGCGCCGCGGAGCGCCTTCAGATAGCTGCCCTCGCGCCCGAGGTGGACGCGGTCCTTCGCCTCGAGTCCGAAGATCACCTCCATCGCGCGCATCTGGGCCGATTCGAACCCCGACGCAGGCGTGATCTTGTCGCGGAAGTCGAGGAAGTCGTGGGTCGAGAGCGTCTCGACGAGACGGAAGTGGCTCGCGCACTGGTCGAGGATCTCGCGGACGCGCCGCAGCGAGGCGACCACGAGCGAGAGCTCCTGGTCGGGCACGGGGTTCAGCTTCAGGATGTCGCGCGCGGACCTGAGCTCGCGGATGACCAGCTTGAACCAGAGCTCGTACACCTGGTGGACGACGACGAAGAGCACCTCGTGGTTCGAGAGCCGCGACTCGTCCTTCTCGAGGCCGCCCTGCAGGCGCAGCAGTTCCTCGAGACGCAGGTACTCGCCGTAGCTCGGACGGCCGGGCTTCGCGTCGCTCACGCCAGCACCTCGCGGATCTCGGGCACCTCGCGGACGAGCAATCCGGCGACACGGCACGACACGAGCGCCGCGTAGAAGCCGCCCGCGCGCAGCGCGACGAGCGACCAGAGCAGCACCGGTCCGACCATGTCGCGTTCGCCGGCCGAGGAGGCGGTCAATATGTCGCCGGGCTTCGGCTTCGTGACGAACGCGTCCGCGAGGATCGCCGAGACGAGGAGCATCCCGACGAAGGTGAGCGCCGACGCCGCCGCGATGCGCGCGGCCGCGGGGTTCGCCTTCCACATGCGGCGCACGCGCCACGGGAGCGCGCCGAGCGCGCTGCCCAATGCGACGGATCCCGCGAGTCCGAGCGGGAAGATCGCCGCGCCGGAGAGCGACGCGATCACGGTGACGAACCAGAAGAGCCACACCGGCGCGCCGATCGGCGCCTGGAACGAGACCCAGAGCAGGAGCGGCAGGAACGACAGCGTCAGCACGCCGATGAAGGCGCTCAGCCGCTGGAGCGGCGACGAGTCGTCCGCGGGGTCCTTCCCCCACGGCACCGTCCGCTCGGCGGGAAACGTGCAGGCGACGGCGCGCCACGCGTAGTGGCCGAGCGTCATCAGCGCGACGACCGACACGCCACCGCCGAGGTAGGAGCGGGTCTCGCGCGCGGCGACCGTCGATCCGCCTTCGAGATGGGCGGACGCCGCCGCGAGGAGCGTCAGGAGGATCACCCCGCC
>JANNHP010000163.1:0-14868 GCA_031404455.1 Planctomycetia bacterium
GAGCGCCTTCGAGTCGGAGTCCTCGGTGAGGCCCTCCATCGCCAGCGCCTTGCCCTTCGTGTAGTCGTCGTCGACCTCGGCAAGGAGCCTCGCGCGCTTCTCCTCGGCCTTGGCCGCTTCCTCGCTGAGCTTCGCCTTCGCGTCGGCGGCGCTCTTCGCGTCGGCCGCCGCCTCCTTCGTCTCGAGCGTGCGGATCACGTCGCGGGCATTCGAGCCGGCCTCGGTGTCGGAGAGCCGCGCGAGGAGCATCTCGAGCTTCTGACGGGACGGAGCGAACTTGCCCTCGGCCATGTCCGACTCGGCGGACGCGAGCACGCGCTTCGCGATGCCCTCGCGGATCTCCGGGTACTTCCCGGCCTGAAGGTCCTCGAGGAGCTTCGGGTCGGCCTCCCCCGCCTTGCGCATCTGGATCTTGGCGCGCGAGAAGAGCTCGTTCTCGACGCACCACACGGCGAACCGGATCCGCGCCTTGCCGTCGTTGCCGATCGCCGCGTCGCGCAGCGTGTAGTAGCAGAGAGGGTCGAGGCGGGCGACGGGGACCTTCAGCTCCACCACGTCGCCCGACTTCATCTTCCCGCGCGCGAGGACGCCGTCCTCGTCGACCTTGAGGATCTCGCACACGTGACTCGTTCCGTCCGCCGTGATCAGGTCGTCGGCGAGGCAGGGGAGTGCCAGGGACGCCGTCACGACGACGGCAGCGAGCAGACCGGTGAAGGGGCGCATGGGAGGACCTCCGTTGGGACGGCGGCAAGGTTAGAGCGGCCGCCCGCGAAACGGGGATTCGAAAGCCGGTCCCGCGGCGCGACGCACGGCGCGCGGGCCCGTACGATGGGATGTACGGAGGTGCCCGATGCATGCGTCGAGCTGCTGCGCGCTCGCCGTCGTCGCGATGGCTCTGACGGCGTGCGCCCCGGCGGCCGCCGAGGAGAACGACGTCGTCGCGAAGCTGAACGAGCGCGTCGCAGCGCTCGAGGAGCGGCTCGCGGAGGCCGAGGCGCGAGCCACGGCGCCGTCCGGCGTGCTGCGCGTCCGCGGTCTCGTCGTCCTCGACGACAAGGGCCGCGAGCGCGTCGTCCTGGGCGACCGCGAGTCGTACGTCGGGCTCCATCTCCTCGACGCGGAGGGCAAGCGCCGCGCGTCGCTCAGCGTCAACCAGCACCGCGATCCGGGGCTCGCGCTCTACGACCGGAACGACCACGTGCGGTTCGGCGCGCAACTCGCGCACGGCGACGCCCCGTACGTCGGCCTCTGGGGCGGCAAGGACCGCGAGAAGCGTCTTCGCATCGAGGCCCCGATCGAGGGGGCCGTCGGCATCGGCCTCTGGGGCGGGCCGGGCGCCCAGAACGAGACGTCCCACACCGGCTGGTGGATCTGGGAGGACGGGACGATCGCGTGGGGCGGCGGCCTCCGCTCGGAGGGACGGACCGGGTTCCTCCTGAAGTACGGCCGCGACGGGAAGTCCGGCTTCGAGATGCGGGACGCCGACGAGCAGAGCGTGTGGAGTCTGCCCGCGCCGAAGTGACGGGGAGGGCGGAATCAGCGGCCGAGCCGCACCCTTCGAGTGGGAGTGACGAGCATGACACCGGCACACGGACTTCCCAAGGTGGACGACCTCCTCGAGGCGCACGGCCTCCGTCGCGCCGCCGACGCCGTGCGCGCGTCGCTCGAACCCGCGATCGCGCTCGTCCTGCGCGATGCCCCGGCGGGCATGCCGGTCACGGCGTCGCGCTTCGGCGGCGACGCGTCCGTGCCCCGCGAGTTCCGCTGGCCGGAGCGCCGCGGGCGTCCGCTGGACTTCCTGCTCCAGTTGGACCTGCGCGACGTCGCGCGTGTCCGGCCGGAAGTCGAGATGCCCCGCGACGGCCTGCTCGCGTTCTTCTACGACATCGCGAACCAGCCGTGGGGCTTCGACCCCTCCGATCTGGAAGGCTTCCACGTGGCGCTGTTCGACGGTCGCGCGGAACTGCAGACCGTCCCCGCACCCGACCCGACGTGCCGGGCGAACCCACGGGCGATTGCTCTGGAGCCGCGGCTGACGATTCCGCAGTTCGACTCGCGGGCCTACGAGCGCGCGATCGAGCCCCTGAAGCTCACCGACGACGAGTTCGACCGGTACCTCGCGCTGGACGCGAGTCTGGCGCCGGGGGAAGCGGCCGAGGGACCGACGGGCCGGCACCAGATGTTCGGTCACCCGTACATGATCCAGAACGACATGCAGCTCGAGGCGCAGCTCGTGTCGAACGGGCTCTACTGCGGGGACTCGACCGGGTACGAAGACTCGCGCCGCGCGGAACTCGAAGCGACGGCTGACGAGTGGGTCCTCTTGCTGCAGGTCGATTCAGGGGAGAAGTTCGGCGCCCACGGTCTCGACTGGGGCGACACAGGAATGCTGTACTGGTGGATCCGGCGGGACGACCTGCGCGACGCACGGTTCGATCGCGTCTGGATGACTCTGCAGTGCTGCTGAGGCGCCAGACGCCGCGCCGTCGCTGTCACTTCCCATCCGGCGCCGCGGACTCGGTCCGTCTGCGGAGGCACTCCGCAAAGAGACACTGCAGCGCCACCTCCCGCGCCCGCGGCGTGAGCGAGGCGTCGGCGCGCAGCGCGTCGGCGGCCGCCGACGCGACGGACTCGAACTCGCCGGGGACGTCCAGGAGCGCGACGACGCGCGGGCGCAGTTCGTCGGCGAGACGACGGCGTTCGCGGCGCGCGGCGAGGCGCGCGGCGAGCGGTTCGGGGCTCCAGATCCGGATCGTGCCGTCGCCGGAGGCCGACGCGAGCGTCTCGCCGTCGGGCGAGAAGGCCACGTCCCTCACGTAGTTCGTGTGGCCGGAGAACGTGACGATCTCCTCGTGCGTCGCCGCGTCCCAGAGGTGCACCAGGCCGTCGCGGCCGCCGACGGCGATCAGCCGTCCGTCGCGCGAGTACTCGGCGCAGAGGGCGCCCGCGCCATGCCCGGGAAGCACGGCGACCGGCGCGCCGATCTTCGCGTCCCAGACGCGGGCCGTCCCGTCCTGGGCCGCGGTGACGATGCGCGTTCCGTCGGGACTGAGGACTGCCGACCACGGCATTCCGGAGTGGCCGCGGAGCTCGAACCTGAGGGCGAGCGTGCGGGCGTCGAGGACGCGGATCGTCCCCTCGCCGACCGAGAGCGCGAGCAGATCGGCCCCGACGAAACGGACCTGCATGTCCGAGGCGCGGGTCTCGACTCCCGTCGCGACGACGCCCCCGGTCGCCATGTCGACGACGCTGAGCCGCAGGGAGTTCGTCACCCAGACCGGCTTGTACTCCCCGACGATGTCGCAGACGGCCGCGCGGTCGCCGGACGGGGAGAAGTGGAGGTTCCAGGCGAGTCCGGACGGCGCCGCGACCGGCCGTGCGGTCGCGGAATCGAGGCAGGTGACGCACGGCTGCTCGTTCGCGACCGACCGCGCGGCGCCGTAGACGCGGGAGCCGTCCGCGGACCACGCGACGGTCTCGTAGATCCGCGAGCTCTCGCCGACCGCGGCGACGAGGTCCCCGCTCGCGACGTCCCAGACGCGCACGCCGCCCGGCGCCCCGACGAACCCGTCCCAGCCGGCGGACGCAAGACGCGCGCCGTCCGGCGAGAACTCGACGTCGTAGACGAAGCTCGCGTGTCCGCGCAGCACGCGCGCGTCGTCGAGCGCCGTCGCGTCCCAGAGGACGGCCCCCTCGCGCTGCGTCGTCACGACCCGTCCGCCGTCCGGCGAGAACTCGACCGTGGCCGTCGTGACGAAGTACGGCACGGCGCGCGGCGCGCCGTGCAGCACGACCTTCGGCGCAGCGGTTCTCGCGTCGAAGAGGCGCAGCGTGCCGTCGATCGGCGCGACCGCCAGGGTGGCGCCGTCCGGGGAGATCGCGTTTCCGACCGGGTCCACCATGCCGCCGAACGTCCAGACGCACCGCGGCGACGTCCTGTCCGCCAGATCCCAGCCGCGCACGGTGTCGTCGAGCGAAGTGGTGCACGCCCAGGCGGCGCCGAGCGAGAGGCTCGCCAAGGCACCCTCCGAGTGTCCGCGGAGCTCCCCGATCGGCGCCAGCGTGCGCGCATCCACGAGTTCGACGATCTCGCCGTCGCGGCCCGTCAGGACCGAGAGCACGCCGTCGTCCGATGCGTCCGCGCCTCGCGTGATCGACACGCCCTGGACGCTCAGGTTGCCCGAGAACTCGCGCTGCGCGATCTCGCGGCCGGTCTCGAGGTCGAAGACGCGCAGGAGCGGGGCCGGGTCGAATGCGTAGAGCCACGGCCGGACCGGGTGGAACCCCACGAATCCCCAGCCAGGGGGCGCATCCGGCAGACGCAGCGCGTCGCGGCCGTCCGCCACCGCGACGACGCTTCGATCCGCCGCCCACACTTCGGTCGGGCACGTCCCGACGACCGCCCAGCGGCCGTCGGGAGACATCTGGAGCACGCGCTTCGGCGTCGCGTCGAGGAGCACTTCCTGCTGGCTGTCGGCGCTCGTCATGCGCACGAGCACGCCGTCCTCCCGGACGACGAGCAGCCGGCCCTCGCGGTCGAAACGCGCGATCGGGCCCGGCAGCGTGCCGATGCTCTCGTCGATGCGCGCCGCGAGCACGCGGCACTCCCAGCGCGACGTCGCGTCGCCCACGTCGGCGAGACGCGACCGCGCGGCGAGCGCGTCGTGGTCGCGGAGCGCGGCCGACGCAGCCGCGATGCTCGTCCGGAAGACCTGTTCCTTCGCCCTCGCAGTCTCGCGGCGCGACTCGGCGAGCGACGAGAGGTTCGTCGCGAGGCCCGCGACGAGCAGGACGAACGCCGCGCCGATCGCCGCGGCGAGCGCCCTGTTGCGTCTCATCCACTTCAAGAGCTCGACGAACGGCCCGGTCCGGTGCGCGCGCACCACGCGACCGTCGACGTAGTCCTGAAGATCGCGCGACAGGGCGGCGGCGTCCGTGTAGCGGTCCGCCGGCTCGCGAGCCATCGCCTTCTCCGCGATCGCGACGAGTTCCTCCGAGACGCCGCTGCGGCGGATCGGCGCGGGCGGTCCGGCGATGACGCCGAGGATCGCGGACCTCGGTTCGACGCGGCCGGACGCATCGGCGTACGGCGCGGCGCCGGCGAGCAGTTCATAGAGGATCGCCCCCACCGCGAACACGTCGGTCCGCGCGTCGAGCGCGTCGAGACGGCCCCGCGCCTGCTCGGGCGAGATGTAGCCCGCGGTGCCCAGGATCGATCCCGCCTGCGTGAGATTTTGCGTCGCCCCGACCGGCGGCGGGGAACGAGTGGGCACCGGCGTTCGGGGAACGCTCGTCGCAGGTCCCGCCACGATGACGGGCGCCTCTTCCGTCGCTCCGCGCGGCCCCGGTTCGCCGAGCACCTTCGCGAGGCCCCAGTCCATCACGTAGACCTCGCCGAAGTCGCCGACCATCACGTTCGCCGGCTTCACGTCGCGGTGGATGACGCCGCGGCTGTGCGCGAAGGCGAGCGTGTCGCAGACGCGGATCAGGAGCGCGATCGCGCGTTGCGTCGTCCAGTGCGCGTCGCCGCGGCGGACCAGTTCGAGGATCTCGGCGAGCGTGCGCCCGCCGACCAGCTTCATCGTGAAGTAGATGCGGCCGCCCTCGTCGATGCCGAGTTCGTGGATCGGCACCACGCCCGGATGGTCGAGGTGCGCCGTGACGCGCGCCTCGGTGACGAACCGCTCCGTCATTGGGTCGCTGGCGGGCGTCCCCGCGCCCTCGAGGATCACCTTCATCGCGAGGTCGCGCGCGAGAACGTCGTCGCGCACGCGCAGCACGGCGCCCATCCCGCCGCGCGCGATCTCGCCGAGTCCGGCATACGTCGGGCGGCCGCCGCCGGCGAGGCGCGCGAGGAGTTCGGACGTGGGCAACGCGGACGGCGGCGCGGCGGCAACGGCATCGCCCGCCGCGACGGCGTCCGCCGGCGCGGGCGCCGGAACCGGCGCGTCCGGCGCGGAGAGCGCCGCGAACTCGCGCTCGACGACCGTCTCGAACCCCTTGAACATCCGCTGGTAGCTCGAGAGCGTGCGCACCCGGCCCGCCGCGGCGTCCGCGGCAAAGAGACTGCGGAACCGGTCGGCGATCTGGTCGGCGTCCAAGGGGTGAGCAGGATATCCCCGGCGCGCGCCTGGGGGACGCTCTCAACTCAGCGCGCGACGACGACGTAGCCGCGCGCGCCGATGCTGTCGGGCTTCTGACCCGAGCCGCTCGGCGCGGGCAGGTCGTGGTCGAGGCAGAGCGTCACGCTCGTCGGCGTCTCGGCGACGACCTTGACCTCGCCCCCGCCGCTCGAGGCGAGCAGTTCCCAGGCGAGACCGTCGCGCTCGTAACGATGGACGGTGGGCAGGATCTGGTCATTGAGGTGCATGTCGGCGATCGCCACCGCGAAGTCCAGGTGGTACCGCTCGCCGGGCTCAGCGCCGGGGACGTCGATCTGCGTGCGGTTGAGCTCCGTGACCGGGACGACCGACGCGAGCGACTGGCAGGCGCGGTGGAATCCGCCCGTTCCGGCGACGACGACGAGAGCGCCCTCGCCCGGCGCGTCGAGGCAATCGAGCGGGTCCTTGTTCTCGCCCTTGGTGATGAACTTCTCCGTCGGGCCGGCCTGCTTCATCGCTTTCTCGAGATAGAACGCCATCCGCCTGGCGTCGTCCGCCAGAGACGCGGTCTCCACGACCGCGAGCACAGCCTGCGCCGCCTCGAGCTTCAGTCCGGCCCGCGTCTTGAACCTCGACGCGGACAGCGCGTCCATCCGCACGGTGAGCAGGGCGAAGTGCGCCACGACGTCGTCGCGGAGGTCGCGGGCGAGCGTCAGGACGAGTCCCGGCAGGTCCGGGTCGAGGCGGAACGCCTTGCCGATCCCCACGACGAACTTGGCGTTCTCGGCGTCCTTCTGGAGGGAGTCGGACGCGTCGATCTTCGCGACCAGCTTGTCGACGGCGGCGGCCAGTTCCGCGTCGCGGGCCGACAGCGGCTCGACCAAGGCACCGCGCAGCGCGACGAACTTCGCCCGCACCGCGTCGTAGTTCGACGTGAACGCCGCGCGGACCGGCGCCGCGATCAGGACGAGGAACAACAGCACCGCGGCGATTCTCTGACGCATGGGACCTCCCGGCGACGTGGGTCTTCCCTCAGTGGGACGCGGAGGGGGCGCGCAGCATCGGGTCGTCCCGCCGAGAATGCAAGGGAGTCATTCCGTGCCAGGCCCAGTTCGTCGGGTCAACCGCTAGCGCGCGAGGGAGTCGACGATCGCGAACCGCGCCGTCGAGGCGAGGCTCGCCGTGTAGTCCGCGCCGGAGACGACGGAGACCTCCAGCGTCTCCGCGTCTTCGCGGAACGGGTCGTTCGCGACCTCGACCGGCACCTTCACGGACTTCTTCCTCGCGGGAAACGTCACGGAGCCGAGGAGCTGGACGCAGTCCACCCCGTTCTCCGCAGTGCCTCCGACGCTGTAGGCGACGGTCAGCGGCGCCGAGGTGTCGCCGCTGCGCGCGAACGTGAGGGCGCCCTTCTTCTTCGGCTTCTTCTCGAGGAGCTTCTTCGGCGACGCCTTGACGCTCACGGTCGGCAGGGCGACGGTGTCGGCGGCGGCCGTCGCCACCCACTTCGTGCCCGACTTCGCGACGTCGAACTGCGCACCGGGCGCGAGACCCCGCACGGCCACCGACGCGAAGTCGCCGGTGACGGTGCCGTTCGCCTGCAGCACTTCGAACGGGTCGCCGGCGCGAGGTGCGAATCCGTTGCGGAACTGGAGGACGAGTGTGCCGCCGAGCGTGGTGTCGCCCGTGACGACGAGCCGGCTCGCCTCGGGCCCCGCGGCCTCGGCGAGGACGACTCCCGTCGGCCCGACCACGAGATCGCCGTCGATCGTCAGCGTGCCGCCGACGGGCGGCGCGGGCTTCGCACCGGGTGCGCCCTTCGCCGGCCGCGCGAGGATCGAGATCCCGGCACTGATGGTGCCGTCCAGCTCCAGCGCTCCGCCGACCGTCACCGTCCCGGCGCCCAAGAGCGAGCTGCTCGGCGAAACGCTCAGCGTTCCGCCGACGGTGAGCGTCGCGGGCGGCTTCAGTTCCACTCGTCCGCCGGCTGGATGCTGACCCACGACGAGGTCACCGAGCACGCGGCACTCCGCGGCGACGACAGAGGCGGAACCGTCGCCGATCGAGAGGTGCCCCCCCGAGAACGGACTCGGCGCCGGACCGAGGATCGCAGACCCGCACGTCATCTGCGCCCCCGGCTCGACGAAGATGCCGCCGAGGTGCCCGGGGCCTCCGAGGATCAGCGTTGCGCCGACCGTCAGGGTCGAACGCAGCCCGGTGGCGATGTCCGAGCCGCTGACGTACGCGAACGATCCGTCGACCTGCATCTCGTCGCTCACGGTCAGCACCGCGCCGCCGGTGACGTGCAGGTCCGCGAGGAACCCCAGCTCGAGGCTCCGGCAGATGAGGGCGGACGGCCTGACGCTGACGATCGCGACTCCCTCGACACGGCACTCCCCGCGCGAGGACGCGCCGACCGTGACGTCCTCCACGCTCGCCGAGCACCCGTCCGCGACGCGGAGTTCGCCGGGACCGCCGTTCCCGACGACGACGTCGCCCCCGACCCACTCGGACGCGGGCTCGGCCCTGTTGGTCGACCGCACGTTCACCAGCCCTCGACCGGACGGGGAGTTGCCGATGCTGACGTTCCCGCTCGTCCAGCGCGCGTCGACGGCCAGATCGACGGTGCCCTCTCCGATGATCCCCACGTCCACGTCGCCGGATGTCCAGGTCGCCCCGTCGCCGAACACCTGCACGTAGCCGCGCTCGCCCCCTTCCCCGATGGCGGCGGGCCCGCTCGTGAGGCGAGCGCCGAGGTTGACGCCCAGTTCCGCCGAGTCCGTCCCCCCTGCGCCGCCGACCACGAGCGTCCCGAGGCAGTTCCAGACCGTGTTCGGACCGTCGAGGTCGACGAGCACGTAGCCGAAGCGCTGGTCGCCCAGAGTGGCGTGCTGCGACGTGAGATGGCAATCCTCGAGAGTTAGGCTGGCTCCACCGTCCACGAGGAACGACGGATCCGCGAGGGACGTGGCGGTCAGCGTGAGGTCCGCGTGGGCGAATCTCACACGGCCGGACCGCTGCCGATGGCGCTCCCACGTCGTCGCAGGGCCGAGCGCCTTCGTCGCCGTCGCGAAGTCCACCGTGTAGGTGCCGCTGCGGTCGAAGACGGCGGTCTCGTTGCGAGTCACTCCGTCATCGGTCGGGACGAACGGCGGCTCCCAGTTCGACACCGCGGCGAGGGTGCCGTTACGGGGTTTCTTCCACCGGATCTCGTCCGTCGGTTCGTCCGCCGACAACTCGAGGGACACGCTCCACGACGCGCGGCCCTCGGGTCCCGACTGCGTCAACTGCGCGACCATGCTCAGCGAGACGAAGCCCGGCTGGAAGACGCCCGCGAGGTGCAGCGACTGCGTGCCCGGCCCGCTGGAGTGGGCGCTATGGGCGGAACCGCGGGGCTCGACGCGCAACTGCCGATTCCCGTCCGGAAGCCCCAGCGGGTCGGCCCCCGAGATCGTGAACACGACGTCCCCGCTGCCGAAGACGCCGTCGTCGGGATCGGCCGAGACGGCCGCGGTGAGGCTGTAGCGGCAGGGCCGTGCGATCTGGATGTTGACGGTCACGTCCGAGAACCCGGTGGGGAACGCTGCCATCAGGGCGTTGTCCGGGATCCTCGTCTTGCGGCACACGAGGTTCGCCGACGACGCGACGCTGACCGTGTCCGCGGTCGCCGCCACTGTCGTGTGCTGGCTCACGTCCGAGGACCCCGAGAACTTCCCGATCACCCCGTCGACCGGTCTCGTCGGATCGAAGCCGTGCGTCAGATCGTCGAGCAGGATCGTCGGACCGCCCGGGTCCTCCGCGAACGACTTCACGCGCTCGTCAAACGCGGTGACGCCGGGCTGCGCGGACCTGTCGGTCGCGCGGAGGTCGTCCGCCACTGTGCGGATGTTCCGCGACGGGTCGATGGCCTTCGAGATGGAGACGCGGCTCTCGATCCGCGGGAACGCCGCTGCGCTCGTGATCGCCGCAGGGTCGGCGGCAGCGGCTCGCGGCGGGCCGCCGCCGGATACGACGAGGCCGAGCACTACGGCAACGAGCAGGCGCCTCATGACGTCACCTCCGGCACGGAACGTCCGCGGAGTTCGCCGCGGAGCCTATCGGGCGCAGGATGCACCCGCAATGGGTGTGTTCTCGCGGCTCAGGCGCTTGTTCTCCGGCGCCGACGCGCGGTCTTCCCCAGAGAGCTGCGACACCGATTCGTCAAGCAGACGCCTCGCCTCCGCGAAGTGCGTCCGCTCTCCGCTCAGCCCCTACTTCTTCCAGTCCTTCGGCACATCCGGCGGCGGTTCGCCCTCGGCGGGGTGCGGCAGGAAGCGGAGCGGGGCGTCGTCGTAGCCGGGCGGGTTCGCGCCGTTGAGCTTCTGCTGCGCGGACTCGAGCGCGCTCCGCACTTTCCAGTCGCGCATCGTCAGTCCCTCGCGGAGCTTCGCGAACTCGGCGGCGAGAGTCTTGTCCTGCGAGTACCCGAGCGCCCAGATGGCCGCCGAGCGCAGGTTCTGCGAGTCGCCCTGGACGACGATCTTGCGCAACTCCGTCTTCACCGCGGTCTCGGCCGCCCACGGCGCGATCGCGACCGCGGCGTGTCCGCGGGCGCCGTCGCGCGGCGACATCGGGAACGAGGGGAAGAGGATGTTCGTCATGGCGGAGGATGCCGCCCACGCAGCGCTTCCTCGGCGCGGATCGCAACGATGAGCGGGCGGTTCATCCGAAGCGCCGCGACGGTCGCCCGCCCGGTGGGCGTGACTCCGACGACGCGGGTCCCCGTCCATCGGAAGTGCGTGTCCCACCGTTGACGCCGTGGATGGAACAGCGGCACGGCGCGCCGCGTCGTCGGGTCGGTCGCCGAACGCCGAGCCTCCTTGCGCAGTGAGCACGAGACACACGCGAGAGCGAGGTTCCCTGCAGCGGTCGGACCGTCTGCCGCCACCGGCACGACGTGATCGACGTGAAATGTCGCCTCCTGCCCCTCCTGCGCGAGGCCGCAGTACTCGCAATGCGATCCGGCGCGCGCGACGACGAGCGCGCGGAGCCGCCGCGGGACGATCGTCACGACGTCTTGGACCGCCTGGACGAGCCCTGGCCGGCCCGCAGGCGAAGCAGTGCGAGCATCTCCGCGAGTTCCACGAGGCCCTCCGCCTCCTGGCGCTCCGCCTTGCTCAGGCGCTGGCCGCCGTCCTGACGCTCGAGAAGTTGCTTGAGTCGCTCGTCGACGCCGGGCGGCAGGCGGAAGCCCGCCATGTCGTCCGGGATCAGCAGTTCGAGCGCGACGGTCTGCGACATGGTGTGTCCTCGGAGGGGCGCGGGTACGCCGCGATCGTAGCACGCCGCAGGACGGCGGAGCGGGGGACGACCGTCCCGTTGCGCGCTCCCAGAGGCGCCGCTACTTCTTCCCACAGTCCTTCGGAATGTCCGGCGGCGGCTCGCCCTCGGCGGGGTGCGGGAGGAATCGGCGCGGGGCGTCGTCGTATTCCCGCTACGGGACCCGCAGGTGCTCAGGTCACGCCCGTTCCCGAAGGAGAGGGCGAGGGCGGGTCCGTGTCAGGAGCGCGAACGGTCCTCGTCCGCGGCGTCCCACGTCGCCGGGGCCGGCGTCCAGTCGCCGGGCCCCAGGAACTGCGTGACGAGTCCGGCGAGGCCTCGCCCGTAGACCGCCGCCGCCGCTGCCTCTCCCGCGTCGTCGTGGTGCGCGCGCAGGACGAACTCGCGGAAGCGTGCGTAGTCGTGGGACAGCGCCTTCACCGCCATTCGCGCGAGTTGGTACGTCAGACGGCTCGCGTCGTCGGGACGATGGACCGCCGCGCCGGACCAGAACTCCTGAATGCCGCCCCCGCCCCACACAGCCCGGTGATCATCCAGTTCCTCTGCGCTCACCGTGAGCCGAGAGTCGCGCATCACAGCGTCCTCGACGGTCGACGCCAGTCCCTCGTCGAGCCACGCGGGGATCGGCAAGTGGGCGACGAGGTCATGCGTGAGCTCGTGCGCGATCGTGCGCTCGACGAACAACACGTCGGTCCCGTGGGCGACGAAGTGGCCGTAGCCCCAGCCGGCGCCGGCGAACGCGTGCGAGACGCGGACGCCGCCGCTGGCGGCGAACTGGCCTTCCGGTGGGTAGAAGTGCGCGATGTACGAGTAGTAGGCCTCGATGTCGGCGAGCACGATGGCGACCGCCTTGCCGGAGCCCCCGTCGTCGGCGATGCCGGGCAGGAGTTCGCCCATGATGCGCGCGAGCGTTCGCTCGAGGAACGCGGCGAGGTTCTCCGTCGTCTTCTCCGGGAACGACACAAGCAGGAGGAAGTGCTCCGACTCGTGAACGCCGTACGCGCCGCCAAGCGCGTCGCGCGTGGCCGTGAGCCATTCGCGCGCGGCGGCGGTCCACGCGTCGTTCCGCGCCGTCTCAGGGACGACTTCCTCGATGCGCGGCGCGACGGCGTCCCAGTCCACCCGCGGGAAGTCTTGGGACCGGTCCAGGTGTCCCTCGATCCACCGCCGCTCCACGCGACCCCCTACTTCTTCCAGTCCTTCGGGATGTCCGGCGGCGGCTCGCCAAGGGCGGGGTGCGGCAGGAATCGGAGCGGGGCGTCGTCGTAGCCGGGCGGGTCGCCGCCGGAGAGCTTCTGCTGCGCGGACTCGAGCGCCATGCGGACCTTCCAGTCGCGCATCGTCAGTCCCTCGCGGAGCTTCGCGAACTCGGCGGCGAGAGTCTTGTCCTGCGAGTACCCGAGCGCCCAGATGGCCGCCGAGCGCAGGTTCTGCGAGTCGCCCTGGACGACGATCTTCCGCAGTTCCGTCTTCACCGCCGCCTCGGACGCCCACGGCGCGATCGCGACCGCGGCGTGTCCGCGGGCGCCGTCGCCGGAGGTCGAGATGGCCTTCAGCAGCAGCTTTTCGACCCGCGGGTCTTTCGCCGGGCGGACGCCGAGCGCGCCGAGCGCGCGGTACATCTCGCCGCGGGCGCGGTCGTCCTTCTCCCGCGCGGCCTGCGCTAGGAGCGGCGCGAGGCTCTCCTCGGGCGCAAGCTTCTCGAGCGCGTGCGCGACCTGCACGCGCACGTCGGGCTGCTTGTCTCCGAGTCCCGCCTGCCCGAGCTTGCGCCGCTCCGGCGTCGCGGCGCCGACGAACGCCGCCCAGACCGCGCCCGCCACTCCCGGCGCGGTGGACGTCGTCTTCGCGAGCTTGACGAGCCGTTCGTCGATCGCGGGATCGTTCGCGGCGACGAGTTCCGCGAGCGCGATCTCGCGCACGGCGGCGATCGGGTCCGACGCGCGCTCGATGCGTCCGTCCACCGTGTCCCACTTGGCGAGCCGGTCCGGCGTGCACAGCGCGGTGGCCCGCGTCATCAGCGCGGCGAGAGTCGGCGCGTCCATGGTCCAGATGCGCTGGAAGAGGATCTTGCCCGCCGGCGAGACGAAGATGTGCCGCGGGCTCTCGACGTCGTCCTTCGGGCCGCGCCCGAGCCAGTCGTGGCGCACGACCTTCTCGATGGCCTGGTGCTGCGCGCACGTGACGCTCCCGAATCGCGCGCAGACCGGACCCTTCGCCTCGCGCTTCGTCGGGTGCTGGAAGAGCGACGCCATGGCGACCACGCAGTGCTTCGCCGCCTCGTGGAACTCGGGACTGGTGTAGACCTCGTCCACCATCTGCTGGTTGCCGCGCTCCTTGTCCATGTTGAGCACGACCATCAGCGCCTGTCCCTTGGCCTTGGCGTCGGCGAGCCCCGCCTCGATCGACTCGGCCCACGCCGGGTGCGCGGCGGTTTGCTGCGCCGCCGCGGGACCGCCGGTCGCGAGCGCCGCAGCCAGGAAGGACAGGGTCAAGAGTCGCCGCACGCGGTCACCTCGTTTCGGGTGGCGAGGAGTGTAGCGACGTCCTACCGTGCCAGGCCCGGTTCGGCGGCTCAGCCGCTTCACTTCGGCCCAGGTTCGCCGACCGGCCGGCGGATGAAATGCCGCGCCAGGAACGCGTCGTCGGGCACACGATCGAGGTCGCACCCAGGAAGCCGGCGGACCGTTCCCGGCACGGAGTGTCGCGGATCCGTCCGCCGTGCCTCAGCCGCTCGCGACGACCTTCCCGGGAAGGGTGAATCGGAACGTCGTGCCGGCCCCGAGCCTGCTCTCGACGGTCACGTTCCCGCCGTGAGCCTCGATGAACGTCTTCACGATGGCGAGGCCGAGGCCCGCGCCGCCCTCGGCCTCCGGGTCGGTCTCGCCCTTGTCGAAGACTCTCGCGACGAACTCCTCCGGGATTCCGGCGCCGTCGTCGGCGACGGTGCACTCGACGCCGCCCCCGGTGCCGAGACTGCGCGCCCCGATCGTCACCACCCCGCGCGGGGCGTACCGGATGGCGTTGGCGACGAGGTTCTGGAAGATCCGCCTCAGGAGGGCGGCATCCGCGTAGGCGACCAGGTCGTCGGGCACCTCGTTGAGGAGTTGCGTGCCGCCCCTGCCGGCCACCGGATGGAGGTCGTGGACGAGCGCCTCGACGACGGGCCAGAGGTCGAACTGCCTGCGCTCCAGCCGGACGCCGACGTCGGTCTCCAGATTCGCGTTCTCCTGGAGCACCCGATCGACGAGCGATTCGAGATGTCGCACGTTGCGACGCAGGGCGTTCAGCATCCGGCTCGTCTCGGAATCCAAGCCCCGGTCCTTGGTCTTCAGCTCAAGCACTCGTCCGGCGAGGGAGATTGCGAAGAGAGGTGTCCTGAGATCGTGCGCCACGAACGAGAGGTACTCCGCGCGCCGCCGCTGCACTTCGAGCGCGCGCTCGGTCG
>JANNHP010000164.1:0-2905 GCA_031404455.1 Planctomycetia bacterium
CGGCCCGTGGCTCAAGTACCGCGGCCACCTCGACAAGATCAGCGACAACCTGCTCCTCGGCGCCATCAGCCGCTTCACGAAGAAGCCCGGCGACGCGCTCAACGTGACGAACGGCACGCGCGGCACGCCCGCCGCCGTCGCGCGCGACTACAAGTCGAAGGGCATCTCGTTCGTCATCATCGGCGACGAGAACTACGGCGAGGGTTCGTCGCGCGAGCACGCCGCGATGGAGCCCCGCTTCCTCGGTGGCAAGGCCGTGATCGCGCGGAGCTTCGCGCGCATCCACGAGACGAACCTGAAGAAGCAGGGCATGCTCCCGCTGACGTTCGCGGACGCGGCGGACTACGACCGGGTCCGCGAGGACGACCGCGTCTGCGTCCACGGGCTGAAGTCGCTTGCGCCGGGGAAGGACGTGGAGATCAAGCTCCACCACGCCGACGGGACCGAGGAGAAGTTCGCGGCGAAGCACTCGATGACGGCGAAGCAGATCGAGTGGTTCAAGGGGGGCGGAGCGCTCAACGTCATGGGGTCGCGGGCGTAGACGCGCGCGACCGGTGCGTTCGTCCGCGCTGCTCGTGTGCGTCGTGCTGGCCGGCTGCGAAACTGTCCCGCGCGTGCGCTTCACCGTCATCGACGCCGTTCACGGCGACGTGATCGCCGACGCGATCGTCCTCCTTCCGACGGGGCACCCTGCGACCGGTCCGTCGGAGACTTCCGAACGTCTGCGCGACGATCCGTCAGTCACGACGCGCATGCACCCGCCGATCGGTCACGACGGTGATGGATGGTTCGCGATGCGCACCGGACCGGACGGAACGGGAGAGTACTCGGAGCTTCGGCTCATGCCTTGGGCCTGGTTCTCCAGCCCGGAGCCCATCCACCGCGCGTTCTACGTGTGGGCCGCGGACCACGAACCGCGCGAAGTGTCCGTCGAGATCGGCGTCAAGAGCAGCGCGATCACGGTTCCGCTCACGCAGAAGGCGGCTCAGTAGCTCCGACAACGACGACGAAGGTCTCGTCGCAAACGGTCCCCGCGGACTCACGCATGAAGTTAGCCGCCCAGCAATCGAGCGACCTCCGCGTGCACCGGATCGCCCGGCTTGACCAGCGACGCGAGCGTCTCGCGGATGTAGTCGGCGTCGAGACCTTCCTTCCGCGCCAGCACCTGCAGGTCGGCCACGTCCTTCGGGCGGTGCCAGATCGCCTTGATGACGAAGAGGTCTTCGGGCATGACGAGCGGAACCATCCGTCCCGCGATCTCGACGCGTCGCGCGCGCTTCACGATGCGCTCGTGGTACGGCAGCACCGGCACGATGACGTCGAGCGTCGCCGGCCCGAGGTGCATCTGCGCGAACGTCCTCGTCCGGATCTGCGTGATGAGGTCCCGGTCCTCTCCGACGAACCCGTGACGGCGGGCGATCTCGAAGACCGCAGGCAGGCGGACGGACGGCACGAGCACGACGATGTCGATGTCTTTCGTCGTGCGCGCGTAGCCGAACACCGCGAGCGCGAGGGCGCCCGTCAGCACGTGTTCGATCCCCGCCGCGGTCAGTTCTCCCGAGATGCCCGCCGCGAGCGGCGAGAGATCATCGGCCATGGTTCGGATCCTGCCAACGCCGCCACCACTCGTCGTCGGCCGGATCGCGCAGCGGTTCGCGCCCCCCGAGGAGCGTCACCGCATCACGGTGCAGCGAGTCGAAGACGGCGAGGCGCTCGGCGATCGTCAGGTCTCGGAGCCTGTCATACTCAGCCTTCGCGCACTCGTCAGCCGACGGGAGCTTCGCGAGCCATTCCTCGACGGTCAGCATCGGCGGGTCTTCGGAGGTCACGCGCACAGCATACCGCAGGGCCCCAGGCGTCGTCGGCAAGCGGTGAGAACGGGTCGGGTACGTGCTTACCGCTTCGCGGGCGCGAGGTCGTCCGTCGTGACGAGGAGGACCGGCACGCCGCCGACCTCGCACGGACGGGAGCGCTGGACGATCACGGCATGGAACGGCAGCACGGGGACGACGACGTCGAGCGGGACGGTGCCGCAGCGCATCGCGGCGTGGAACCGCGCGCCGACGCGGCTGACGGACTCGCGGTCCTCGCCGACGAACCCGTGGCGCGTTGCGATGTCGAACACGCTGCGCAGTTCGCGCACCGAGGGGACGACGACGCCGAGGTCGAGTTCATCGGCGCTCGACGGGAGCCCGGCGGCGAGCGACAGGATCGATCCGGTGAGCACGTGGTCCACTCCCGCGAGGCGCAGGTCGGCGGACAACGCGGCGGAGAGCTGGGTGAGTTGTTCGACGTCGATGACGTTCGGCATGGGCGTCCTCGGTCCGGGGTGGGTCCGGGGTCCGGCGTCGCACGCCGGGTTCGGACGCTTCCTCTTCGTGCGCCGCGGCGCGCCGCCGTAGCGCGGCGGAAGATCTCATCCTGAGACCCCGCACATGGCCCCCGCCGAGCCGGGGACGGTCCTCACTTTCGCACTTTCGGGGACGGTCCTCGTGTCGGGCGGACGTTATCGTTCCCGCCGGAGGAGGACATCCATGCGCAACCTCGTCGTCGCCATCGCACTCGCCGCCGGACTCGCCGGCTGCGGATTCAGCATCAACACGGGGACGAGCTACGGCGGTGGGGTCGCGGACCTGCCCGCCTCGGCCGAGAAGACCGAGGAGGCGACGTTCGAGATCGGCGCGGGCGACACGATCGACGCGGAGACCGAGTTCGGCTCGGTCCGTCTGCGCGTCGACGAGAAGGCGGCGCCCGGCGTCACCGCGAAGTTCGCGGTGCGCGCGAAGACCGACGAAGAGGCGAAGCGCGTGCTCGGCACGTGGAAGCTCGTCGTGACGCGCAGCGGCACGACCGTGACGATCCGTGCGGACGGCGAGCGCGTCGACGCCGGCTCCGGCGGTGTCAC
>JANNHP010000165.1:0-12067 GCA_031404455.1 Planctomycetia bacterium
CGACGTCGAACGTCCCCGTCGCGGTCGGCGTGCCGGTGATCGTCAACGTCCGCGCGGCGAAGGACGCCGTGAGTCCCGCGGGAAGTCCGCTCGTCGACCACGTGACGACGTCCGTGCCGCCGGTCGTCGTCAGCGTGCGAGACCCGTAGTCGCGGCCCTGCGTCCAGTCGGGGAGCGCACCGGTCGGTGTCGTCAGCGGCGCTGCGACGACGACCGTGATCGTCCGCGACGCCGTCGAACCCGCGCCGTCCGTCGCCGTCGCGACGACGTCGAAAGTGCCGGTGACAGTCGGCGTGCCGATGACGGTCAGCGTGCGACTCGCGCCGAATGCCGCGAGTCCCGTCGGCAGTCCCGTCGTCGTCCAGGTGACAACGTCGGTGCCGCCCGTCGTCGTCAGCGTGCGAGTCCCGTAGTCGCGGCCCTGGGTCCAGTCGGGGAGAGACCCAGTCGGCGTCGTCAGCGGTGCCGCGATGACGACCGTGATCGTGCGCGTCGCCGTCGAACCCGCGCCGTCGGTGGCGGTCGCGACGACGTCGAACGTCCCCGTCGCCGCCGGGATGCCGGTAAACGTCAGCGTCCGGCTCGCGCCGGATGCCGTGAGTCCGGTCGGCAGGCCCGACGTGCTCCACGTGACGACGTCCGTGCCGCCGGTCGTCGTCAGCGTGCGTGTGCCGTAGTCGCGGCCCTGCGTCCAGTCGGGCAGACCTCCCGACGGCGGCGTCACCGCCGCCGCGATCACGATCGTGAGGCTCTGGTCGTCGGCAATGTTCGATGCGTCGCGGACGCGCACCGTGAACGTCGCGGTTCCCGAGGCCGTCGGCGTGCCGGTCACGACTCCCGCCGTCGAGAGGCTGAGACCCGACGGGAGCGACCCGGAGATCACGGACCACGAGAGCGGCGCGGCGCCGCCCGTGGACGCGATCGCGTGGCCGTAGCTCCGGCCGCTCGTCCACGCCGGGAGCGACGTGTCGGTGACGTCGGGAGGCACGGTCGCCTCGAACTCTCCGCTGCTCGTGGAGTTCGTCCCCGATGGAGTCGTGACCCTGACGTCGTAGGCGCCCGCCGCGACGCCCGCGGGAACGCGACCGGTGATGACGGTGTCCGAGACGACGACGAACGACGTGAGCGACGTCGAAGCGCCGTCGGAGAGGGCGCCGGACGTCGCGAAGAGGAAGTCCGTCCCCGTCAGCGTCAGGTCGGTCGCGACCGTGTTCGTCCCCTGCGACGGCGAGACGGTGGTGACCGCGGGGATCCCGGGCGCCGTGAGCGTCGTCGAGATGGTCGTCGGGGACGAACTCGCGGAACTCGCGTCGGCCGAGGCGTTCGTGGTCCCGAGCGCGCCGCCGTCCGCCGAGACGAGGATCGTGTCGCCCGACACCGACACCGTGAACCCGCTGGACAGCTCCTGCGTGCGGAAGGACTCGAGCGCAAAGATCCAGTTGCCCGACGAGTCCGTCAGCGCCGTCCGCGTCTGGCTGTCGCCGGAGGAACCGCTCGAATCGGCGTCGCGAAGCGTCACGTGGACGAGCACGCCCGGCGCCGCGCTGCCGCCCGCGTCGTCGACGTGACCCGTGACGAACCGCGACCCGACGAGGATGAGCGACGATCCCGTCGCGGTCTGGAACGCGGCGCCCGCGGCAGTGCCGTGCTGCGTGCCGCCCGAGACGATCTTCCAGTGGTACGTGGTGCCCGCGGTGAGACCGCTCAGCACCACGTGGTGCACCGTGTCCGACGTCGAGGATCCGCGCGTGTCGTAGGCCGTGCTCGTGAGGGCTGCGGACGAGGCGCCGAAGATGACGTACCCGGTCTCGGCAGTCGAGGTCACCCAGGAGACGGTGATCGCGGCGTCGGTCACGTCGGACGCGGCGACGCGGTACGGGTTCGTCCCGGCCGAGGCCGACGGCGCGCCCGACCAAGCGGCGATCGCCACGAGGAGCGCCGATCCGAGGGTTCGCAGGCGCCGGTTCACGGCGACACCCGCCAGACGCTGTCCGCGCCGCAGAGGACGATGATCCCCTCGCCCGGCGCGACGTCGAAGTCGGTCAGCCCGGCGCCGGGCACGAACGGCTCCGCGCGGCCGTTGCGCCAGCGCGAGATCGCGAGCACCTCACCGCCGTCCGCGGCGACGTCGGCCGCGACCTCCGCCGCAGTCCGCGAAGCGGCGGATGCCACCGGGAGCGCGACGTAGTTGAGGCCGCGCCGCAGCGTCACGTTCACGGGCGAGACGCTCAGCGCGTCGCCGACGAGCGCGGTCGCCGACACCGACTGCGACAGCACGAAGTAGGACCGTCCCGGCACGAGCGGGAAGTCGCGTCCCGCGCCCATCGAGAGCAGGAGCGACGGGGCAGCAGGGTCGAGGTCGAGGATCGCCAGGGCCCGCCCGCCGGCGCCGTTCACGGCGGCGAGCAGCGTGGACGCGTTGAACGGCGTGTCGGGCACGCAGGGCAGGCTGACCAGGTTGTATCCCGAGACCAGACCGAGCGACGCGGGCCTGAAGTCGATCGTCAGCGTCGACGTCGCGGCGTTGCCGAGGAGATCCGTCGCGGTGACGCTCACGACGTTCGCGCCGGAGGAGAGCGGGACCGTCGCGGTCCACGCCGTCGAACCCGACACGGCGCCCGAGACGCCGCGGTCCGTGCTCCAGGCGACCGAGGCGAGGCCCTGGTCGTCCGTCGCGGAGCCGCCCACGACGAGGGCTGGCCGCGACGTGACGAACGTCGGTGCGAGCGTGGGTGTCTCGATCGTCACGCCGGGCACGATGTGGTCGCACGTCACGGTGAAGACCGACGTCTGCGTGCGCCCCGCAGTGTCGGTCGCGGTGAAGGTGAGGACGTTGACGCCGGAAGCGAGTTGGATCGGCCCCGCCGACCAGGACGCCGTCCCGGTCGCCGCGCCGGATCCGCCGCGGCTGTTCGACCAGGCCACCGACGCCACCGCGAGGTCGTCCGACGCGGAGCCTCCGACCGTCAGCGTCGTCGTCACCGTGCTGAGAGACCCCGTGCCCGTAGGATTCGTCACTGCGATCGCTGGATCCGCGACATCGCGCCAGACGGTCAGCGCCGCGGATCGTTCGCGTCCGACTGCGTCGCGCGCGACGACCGTGATCACGTTGCGGCCCGGTTGCAGGCCGACCGCACCGACCGACCAGGACACCGTGCCCGCCGCCGCCCCGCCGCCGCCGCGGTCGTTCGACCATTCGACGAGGGCGACGCTCGAGTCGTCGGACGCGAACCCCGCAAGCGGCACCGACGCGGACGTGGTCGTGAAGTCGGCCGCGGCCGTCGGTGTGAGGATCGCGAGGGACGGGTCGGAGACGTCGCGGACGATCGTGAGCGTGGCGGTCGTCGTGCGGCCGACGGTGTCCGTCGCGGTGAACGTGAGGACGTTCGCGCCGGGGAGAAGCTCGATCGGCGCGGTGGTCCACGCGGTCGTGCCCGTCGCCGTGCCGGATCCGCCGCGATCGTTCGTCCAGGTGACCGATGCGACCGAGACGTCGTCGGACGCCGTGCCCGAGACGATCTGCGTCGCGATCGGCGTGTCGAACGAAGCCGCGGTCGTCGGATTCGTCACCACGATCGTCGGCGACGCGACGTCGTGCATCACCGTCAGCACCGCGGTCGTCGTGCGGCCGACGGTGTCCGTCGCGGTGAACGTGAGGACGTTCGCGCCGAGGAGGAGCGGGATCGGCGCGGTGGTCCACGCAGTCGTGCCGGTTGCAGTGCCCGCGCCGCCGCGATCGTTCGTCCACGTGACCGACGCGACCGTGACGTCATCCGAGGCGGTGCCGGTGACGACCTGCGTCGCGATCGGCGTGTCGAACGAGGCCGCGGTCGTCGGGTTCGTCACCACGATCGTCGGCGACGCGACGTCGTGCATCACCGTCAGCGAGGCGGCCGAGGTCCGTCCGAAGACGTCCGTCGCCGTGAACGTCAGCAGGTTCGCGCCCGGGAGGAGCGGGATCGGCGCAGTCGTCCACGACGTCGTGCCCGCCGCCGTCCCGGAACCTCCGCGGTCGTTCGTCCAGGTGACGGAGGCGACGTTCACGTCGTCCGACGCTGTGCCCGTAACGACCTGCGCCGCGGCGAGCGTGTCGAAGGACGCCGGAGGATTCGTCGCCGCGATCGCCGGGGGCGACGCGTCGTAGTCGACGGCGAGCAGCGCCGTCCCCGTGCGCCCGAAGGCATCGACGGCGGTGACCGTGACCAGGTTGCGCCCCGCGAGGAGCGCGACGGGGCCCGTAGTGAAGGCGCCGGTCCCCGTGGCGACGCCCGCGCCGCCGCGATCGTTCGTCCACGTCACCGCGGAGACTCCGCCGTCGTCCGTCGCCGTGCCGGACAGCGTCACCGGCGCCGATCCGGTCAGGAACTGCGTCGCCGTCGTCGGGGCTGCGATCGACACGACCGGGATCTGCGCGTCCTGGAAGACGGAGAGGACCGCCTGCGCCGTCCGGCCCGCTGTGTCCGTCGCCGTGAAGGTGAGGACGTTCGTGCCGGCGAGGAGTGCGATCGGCGCTGTCGTCCACGCCGTCGTGCCAGTCGCGGTCCCCGAGCCGCCGCGGTCGTTCGTCCACGTGACGGAGGCGATCTGTCCGTCGTCCGCCGCCGTTCCGGCGACCGAAACGGTCGGCGCTCCGGTCGAGTGCGCGCCGGTGACCGAGGGGCTCGTCACGGCGAGAGACGGCGGCGTGAGGTCGTAGTGGACTGTCAGGACGCTCGACGATTCGTGGCCGAGCGCATCGCGGGCGAGAACGGTGATCCGGTTCGCGCCCGGCGACAGCGCCACGGGTCCGGACGTGCGGTTCATGCCGCCCTGCGCCGGATCGCCGAACGTGACGTCGGTGCCGGGGAACGTCCCCAGGTAGTAGGTGGGATTCGTGTAGTGGACGTGCCGGACGTCCGCGTTCGCGGGCAGATCGCTGATCGAGAACGCGTGGAACACCGAGCCGACGATCGACACGTTCTCGAGCAGCGTGCCTTCCACCGACTGGCCCCACCGGAACGGCTGGTCGGGGAACGACACGTGCCAGAGGAGCAGGTGGTTCGTGCTCCGGTTCCACCAGCTTCCAGAGGCGCTGCTCGCGTCCTTCGAGATGTGCACGTCGACGAGCGCGACGTTGTCCATCGTGACGAACGGGCCCTGTCCGCCGCCCGGTCGCATGACCTCCGCGAAGATGCCCTGGCTGTCGAAGTCGACGGCGTGCACGCCGTAGGCGATGAAGTTCTCGAGCGAGTTCGAGTCCTGGAACCAGTGGAAGATGTCGCCGTGGAACTGCGTGGAGTCGTAGCGATCCGCGCACCGCGAGTTCACGACCATGGGCGAGGCGCCGAACGGGCTGCTCGAGATGTCGTGCACGAGACAGTCGCGGATGAACGTCGCGGAGCGGATGCCGTTGCGGTTGTTCGACACGTCGCAGGCCGTGAAGTACGTCCCCGACCAGTCGGTCGTGCTGAAGAAGCCCGAGTCGATGTCGGGTCCCGGGCCTTCGAGGACGCAGTCGTTCACCCAGAGGTACGAGTCCGCGAGATAAGGCGGGGCCGTGCTCGACATCTGCACCGTCCCGCGGAAGGTGACGTTGTCCGCCGAGACGAGCCGCGTCCTAAATCCTCCTCCGGCCGAGGCGTCGAACACCACCTCGCTGCGCAGGACGCCCGGCGCGGGCGTCAGCCTGATCCACCGCGAGCTCGTGGTCGCGTACGGGTACGGCGGCGGGCCCCACGAGTAGTCGCCGGACATGAGATAGACGGTGAGGCCGTCCGCGGATCCCGACTGAGCCGAGACCCGGCCGATCGCGTGGCCCGGAGACCTGTAGGGATTGCCCGCGCTGCCGTCTCCGGTCGAGTCCGAGCCCGCCGGTGAGCAGTAGACGGTCTGCTGCGGCACGGTCCCGTGGCCGTTCGCCGTCAGGAACATCGAGTGGTTGCCGTTCTGGAATGCGAGTGCGCCGTCGATGGGCCCGGCGAGGACGCGCGGCACGCCCGCCGTGGGGTAGACGACCGCGCGCACCTCGACCGGACCGTCGGCGAGCGCCGCCGCGTCGACCCAGGCGCTGTACTCCCACACGCCCGTTGCCGGGTTGCGTGCCATCGAACGCACCGCGGTCCACGGACCGCCTTCCACCGAGAACTCCACGCGATCGATCCCCGCGATGTGGAACGCGACGACACCCACCGGCAGCCTGCCCGTGAACGACTGGAACGGCACCACGTCCCATCGCGCGATCACTTTCGCGTCCGAACCCGGCCCGGTGCCTACGGCCGGCGGCTGCGAAGTGGCGCCTGTGAACCCGGTCCCGGGTGCGAGATCGAGCAGCGAGACGGGAGCGCCCGCGGGCACGGACGGCGAACCGACGCTCGCGAGGACGTCGCGGAGCCCCATGGCCGACGGTCCGACCGACCACCCCGAGCCCCCGAGGGCGTCGCCCGATCCGCCGCGGTCGTTCGTCCATTCGACGCCGGCGACTCCCGAGGCGTCGGAAGCGAAGCCCGCGAGGCCGACCGTCGGCGAGCTCGTGACGAAATCGGCGGCCGACGTGGGACAGGAGATGGCGACGACCGGGGCCTCGGTGTCGCGGACGACCGAGACGAGCGCCTTCGACGTGCGTCCGGCGACGTCCGTCGCCGTGAACGTGAGGACGTTCTGTCCCGGGGAGAGCGCGATCGGACCCGACGACCACGATGCGGTCCCCGACGCCGTTCCCGAAGCGCCGCTGCTGCTCGTCCATGTGATCGACGCCAGGCCGAGGTCGTCCGACGCCGTGCCACCGAGGTCGATCGTCGTCGCCGACGTCTCGATCGATCCGCTCGCGCCGCCGTTGGTCACCGCGACGGACGGAGACGCGGCGTCGTAGTCCACGGTCACGGCCGAGGCCCCCTCGTGGCCGAGCGCGTCGCGAGCGCGAACGGTGAACTCGTTGCGCCCGGGAGACAGCGTCAGCGGACCGCTGCTCCACGAGCTCGTCCCGTTCGCGGTCCCCGCGCCCCCGCGATCGTTCGACCACGACACGGCGACGACTCCGTGATCGTCCGACGCCTGGCCCGCGAGGACGAGGATGGGAGACGTCGTCACGTGCAGGGTGCCGCCGGCAGCGGGCACCGTGATCGTGACGACGGGGTCCTCCGTGTCGCGGAAGACGCGCAGTCGCTCGGTCGCCGTCTTCGCGGCGCCGTCCGTCACCACCGCGGTGAGCACGTTGACGCCGGAAAGGAGAGCGATCCCGGACACGCTCCACGAGGTGGTCCCCGACGCGGCGCCGCCGCCCCCGCGGTCGTTCGACCAGACGACCTCCGTGACACCGTCGTCGCTCGTCGCGATGCCGGAGAGGTCGAGCGTCGGATCGCCCGTGAGGTGGTCAGGCAGAATCGTGGGACCGAGGATCAGGACGCCCGGGGAGATCGGCGTGACGGTCACGCTCCAGGAGACCGGCGTCTGCGCGACGCCGTTCCTCACCGTCACTGCGACCGTGTGCGGACCGACGGCCGCGGCGGAGTACGTGAATGCCGGCGAGTTGGCGCCCGTCGGCACGCCGTCCACGTTCCACGCGTAGGCGAGCGTCCGCCCGTGAGGATCGTGCGCGCCGACCGAGAACGCCTGGGTCGAGCCCGTAGCGACGCTCAGCGAGGCACCGGCGGGCGACGACGAGTCGATGACCGGCGGATCGGGCGGCGGGGCCGCGTCGAGCACCTTGGCGTGGACGGTCACGACGCCGGCATCGGGGATGCTCCCGGAGAGCACTTCGCCGCTCCCGACGTGGACGTCCGGGAGGTCGACGGACTCCGCCGACGCCGTGGCGTAGCGGATGCCGTACGTTCCGGCGGGAAGGCCCGTCACGTTGAAGTCGTTGGCGACGTCGGCCTTCATCACCACGGCCGGTCGCTGATCGGAGTTCACGAAAGCGAGCGGGCTGAGCGTGGCGTCGGTGGTCGTCGCGCCGACCCGCACCGCGCCGCGCCGCACCCAGAGGAAGTAGAGGCGCAGGAAGCGCGTGCGCGTTCCCATGCGCACGACGGGCGCCGCGCCCGACCGGTCGATCCAGAGGTACCCGCTCCCGTCGTCCTGGTCCGACGCGAGGACGAGCTGCGACCACGCCGAGTTGCGTCCCACGGACAGGTCTTCGTGCAACTCGTGGTACGTGGCCCCGATGTGCTCGAGCTGGGCCGACTGGAGACCGTACGTCACGGCACGGTCCGCGATGGCCTGGAGCGCGGTCGTCGAGACCCCGGAGTAGCGGTGGTAGGAGATCTGCGTCAGGTGGTCGAGCGCTCCGGGAACCTGCGCGAGTTCGTCGAAGAAGGTGACCGCGTTGCTCATCGCGGTGGTCGACGGTCCCACGAAGCCCGGCTGGAATCCCGCGGCCGAGAGCCGTCCCTGCGCCGCGACCAGCGCTTCGCCGAGGAGGTGCCCGCTCCACTGCGGAACCTGGTCTGGCTCGAGCATCAGTTCGAGCGAGTCCGGCACGAAACCGTAGGTGTCGCTCAGGTGCTGGAACGCCGCGAGCACGAACTCGGCGTACTCCGCTGGGTCGGCGTGGTGATAGGCGAACCCCGGCCCGTTCTGATACGTGAACGCCACGTAGCAGAGGCTCACGTGGAGCGTCTCGCCGCGCGCCTCGACGAGCGTCTTCAGCGGGAGCACGCGGTCGGCCACGTCGGCGTCGAGCGCGCCGAAGTGGAAGCCGCCCGGGTCGGTGACGTTCGGGTCCGCGTTGTCGTTGACCGTCGAGTAGCGGAGCGCGCGCCACTCTGCGTAAGTGATGGTCCCGTCGTCGTACTGTTGCCAGTAGTCCTGCGAGTTCTCCATGCCGCAGCGCAGTTCCAGGCGGACGCGGTTGATCCCCACCTCCTCGACCGTCTGCCGCATCACCTCGTCCTTGAACTGTGCGTAGCCAGGCGTCGATTGACCCGCGTAGTTCGTCGCCGCCCAGCCGTCGATCGTCTGGAACGTGCTGTTCGGGTCGAAGACGATCTCCACGGGCGGTCCCGCGGCACACGGCGGAGCCGTGCCGCCCGAGAGGACGAACAGCGACAACATGGCCGCAGAAAGGAACTTACGACCGGCTCCCAACGCTCACCTCGTGGTCGGACGGCGCGGAACGCTACCGCAGCGCCTCGAACCTTTGCCATGGGCAGATCGACCGCTCGGGAACGATGCCCGGGACCGACGCACGCAGCTCTGGAGAGACCCTTCCGCAGCAGTCCTATTGCCCGAGCGTGGAGTCCCTTTGTCGAGTTTCTGCTTCCCGCGAGATTCACAGCCTGGACCCTGGCGCCGAATCGAGCCTGCCCAGGCTCGAAGAGCCGAGCCTGGGATTCCCCTCTCACCCGAGCGCGCCCACGGCGCGCGTGGGCCTGCCGCCGGCGGAGCGCCCGCGCCGAAGGCGCGCGCGACGCCGCGGCGAGCCCTCGTTCAGATCACGTGGCAACGGTCGCCAAGCGCCAGGAGTCGCACGCCGAGCGGGAGCGGACGCGGCGAAGCCGCGGAGCACCGGCTCGACGTCCAACTCCTGAGCGGTGTCCCAAACCCCCGCGCGCCTGCGGCGGCTGTGTCGCTCGTCGCGCGGCAGCTCTCGGGCCAGGAGTTGCACGTCGTGCGGGAGCGGACGCGGCGAAGCCGCGGAGCACCGGCTCGACGTCCGACTCCTGAGCGGTGTCCCAAACCCCGCGCGCCTCCGGCGCGCCCGGGTTTGGTACACCGCTCAGGAGTTGAACCTGAAACCTCCTGATCCGTAGTCAGGTGCTCTATCCAATTGAGCTAGCGGTGCACCGCGATGAAGGGGGGAAGCTCTACCGCTCCGCCGGGGGAGCGTCAAGTTGCCGCCGTGGGCGGCAGAGCTTCGCGGCGCGGAGCTATCGTCCTGCGGGTTCGTCGACGGATGAAGCGGGCGCCGGCGCCCCGGACGCCCCGGGCGCCCCGGACGCCCCGAACGCGCGGCGCCGCGTCAGGACGAGCGCCGCGATCGCGACGGCGAGCAGCACCCCGGCGGCGGGAACGGCGACGTCGTCCGAGAATCGCGCGTAGACGTCCCGCACCGGCGGCCACTCCTGCAGCACCGCCGAGGTGTTGTTCAGCGCGTGCGCGATCATGCCCGGCCAGATCGCGCCGGACCGCGACGCGAGGAACCCGAGCAGGAGTCCCATCAGGAACGTCGGGAGCCACCTCTCGGGTGCAATGTGGAACACGGCGAAGAGCGCCGCAGAAAGGACCACGGCGCGCACCTCGGCGCCGCGGCCGCGGAACGCGGACGAGAACGCTGAGAGCAGGAAGCCGCGGAAGAAGAGCTCCTCGCAGATCGCCGGGAGCACGCCGATCAGGAGCACCGCGCCGAGAGGGTTCGAGCGGACGAGCGCCCGGATCTGCGCCTCGATCGCCCGCATCGCCTCGGACGGCTCGCCGACGCCGACGGCGCGCAGCAGCGCGTTGTTCAGGATCGGCGCCGCGAGGCCCGCGACGACGGCCGCTGCGATCGCGAGCCCGCCCGGCGCCCTGAACCGGAACGTGCCGGCCGGCGACGCGCGCAGCCACCACGCGAGCAGGACGCACGGCAGGAGGATGAGGAAGATCTGCGGCGCGAGGATCAGGGGGACGAGGTCGTCCTGCGACAGCCACGACTGGCCGTACCAGTAGAACGACATCGCCGCCGCGAAGAGGAAGAGCGCCGCGGCACCGCCCGGCCGCTCGCGCGGCGCAGGCCGCACGACGAGCGCGGTGCCTCCCTCGGGCCCGCGGAAGAGCGTCTCCTCGCGCAGGAAGAGCGCGACCGACGCCCAGAGCGCCGCCGCCGCGTACGCGAACGTCGAGATCATCACGATCGCCGTCGTGACGGGCTCCGTCTTGCCGAGGAGGAGGTCGCGGAAGAAGAGGACCGCGTTCGTGACGGGCAGCGGGGCGAGCGCCGTCGTGAGCGGCACGTTCGGCAGGATGACGACCATCGCGAGCGGCATCACCACGAGGAAGAGCGGAGTCAGGTAGTGCTGCCCCTCCTTCACGCTGCGCGCGAGCGTCGAGAGCGCCAGCGACACCGCGGAGAAGAGCGCCGACAGCGGCACGAGCAGCGCCAGGATCCCGAACAGCACCGACGGCGTGACCGCGAGCCCGATGCCGGCCTCCGGCGCGAGCGCCGTCATCAGCGGCCCCATCGTGAGGCCCATCGAGGCGAGGTTCAGCGTCGCCGCGGCGAGCGTCACGACGAGCACCGCGAGGAACTTCCCGATCACGAGCTCCGTCCGGCCGCACGGCGCGACCAGCAGCGTCTCCATCGTGCCCCGCTCCTTCTCGCCCGCGACCGCGTCGATGGCCGGGTAGAAGGACGACGACAGCGTCAGCACCACCAGGATGAACGCGAGCATCTTGCCGAAGAGGTACGCGGCACGGCGCTCGGGCGGCGCGACGTCCAGGGTCTCGACCGCGATCGGTTTGTGCCAGTCCTTCGGCAGTCCCCGCGCCTCGGTGCGCAGTTCGACGGTGAACTCGGAGAGGTCGGACATGGCCTGCGCGAACTTCCGCTCCGCCGTGAGGCTCACATCGCTCGATCCGTCGCGGTGGACGACCACGCGGACGGGCTTGTCGCCGAGGAGTTCCGGCGGTTCGGTCACCTCGATCCAGAGCGCGATGTCGCCGCTCTCGAGATCGCGCTCCGGATCGGCCGACGGCACGATGCGCAAGGTCTCGAACGAGAGCAGGCGTTTGCCGTCCGGCTTCGTGATCTGGCGGGAGATCTCGAAGAGCTTCGACCCGTACGGTCCCGTCACGGCGATCGGCTGCGCGTCGTCCTTCAGCTTCTGCTTCTGCATGCTGACGAGCGGCGCCACGGCCAGCATCATGAGCGGGTAGAGGAGCACCGGGAGGAGCAGCGCGACGAAGAGGGTGCGGCGGTCGCGCAGCGATTCGCGCAGTTCCTTCGCCGCGACGAGCCCCACGGTGCGCAGGTCGACCCTCACGGCCGCACCAGCTTGAAGAACGCGTCCTCGAGGTTCGAAGTGCCGGTCGCCGCGCGCAGTTCGGCCTGCGAGCCATGATGATTCCCACCCTTAGGGAGTCTCGGCAAAGAAGCTTGCTGTGAATGTTCTTTTTG
>JANNHP010000166.1:0-5803 GCA_031404455.1 Planctomycetia bacterium
GATGCCGACGTTCGTCGTCCACTGGCACGGAACGCTCGCGGTCGAGTACCCGGCCGACATCGACTGGATCCTCCGCACCGCGGCGGGCGGCTACCTCTTCGTGGACGGTCAGCTCGCCGTGGACTGCGGCCCGTGGCACGAGTTGCAGGAGCGCTACGGCCGCTCGCACCTGACGCCCGGCGAGCACCGATTCGACCTCTGGCTCGTCCAGTCCGGCGCGGAGCCGCGCATCCAACTCCTCTACACGCCGACCGGCCGCCTCGAGCACCTGCCGGTGCCCGCGCGGTGGTTCCAGCCGCGCGAGAAGCGGTAGCCGCGGAGAAAGCGTCGGTACCGTCTCCGACCCGTTTTCGTCGCTTTCTCTACTCGACGACCAGCCGCAGCCCCGTCGTCCCAGCGGCGACAGCCTCGCCGATCGGCGACGGCCCGCGCGTCCGCGTCGCGACGAGTTGATATCGCCCGGGACGCAAGCCCTGGATTCGGAAACGTCCCTCCGCGTCGGTGAACGCGAAACTCTTGCGCGGAATCGTCCGTGACGTCGCCGTCGCGGCATCGACCGGATTCGCTCCGACGTACACGCCGGGGACGGGCATCCGACCGCACGTTTCGACGACGCCAGCGATCTCGAGCGGTCGCTCCAGCACGAGTTCGAGCGCGGCTCCCTCGACGGCGTCGGCGTCAGCGTCGACGAAGCCCGCGAGCGATGCCGTCACGAGCATCTTCTCCGGCCCGAACGGCGGCACGCGCTCGATCGCGAACGCTCCGGAGGCGTCCGTCACCGCGCGCGCGGGCGGCACCGTGTACCCGTGGCCCGCCTGACCGAACGTGATGACCGCCCCGGCCGCGCCGCGTCCGTCCGCGATGACACGTCCCCGCACGGTGACGCCCGCCGTCAGCGCGACCTCGACGACGTACTCCTTCTGCCCCTTCACGAGGGCGACCGGATCGAGCCGCGCCGGCGAGTGGCTCGCCGAGCAGACGACGACGGAGAACGCCTCGGACGCCGAGTACGGGACCTGGCCGTCGAACGAGCCGTCGTCGCGCACTGGGAACGGTCCGACGGCGCCCTCGTCGGCTGCGAGACGCGACGGGTCCCGGCGGCCGCGCGGTTGCGCCGCGACGACGACGACGCGCGCTCCCTCGATCGGACGTCCGTCGCGTGCGATGACCCGTCCCCGCACCGACGGACTCCGCGCGACGCGGAGGAGGACGCCGCTCACCGGCGCCGCGCCGACGTCCACGAACTGCTCGGCCGACGCGAACCCCTCCGCCATCGTCCAGATGCGAACCGTCTTCCCCGGGACGAGACCGACGACGCGGAAGGCGCCCTCGCCATCCGTCCTGCACTGGACGCCACCCAGAACGAAGACGCCGGGCACTGCGTTGCCGTCCGCATCGACGACGCGGCCGGTCGCGACTCCGCCGCGAGCGAGCGCGAGCTCGGCGTGGACGACGCCCGTCTCCGGAACGTCGAGCGTGCGTCCGTAGGAGCCGGGACTCTGCGCGATGAACCCGGGCGCGCTCGCGTGGAGATAGGAGGACCCGGCCTCGACGGAGGCGAACGCGAAACGGCCCTGCGCGTCCGTGCGCGCCCTCGTCTGCGAACTGCCGGTCAGACGGCTCGGCGACCGCAGAACCACTTCGGCGCCCTCGACCGGTCCGTTCGGCGACGAGACGACGCCCTCGACCGTCGCGCCGTGCTGCATGCGCAGGACGCCGACGTCCACGACGTCGCCGGGAGGCGGAACCGCCGCCGGGCGCGGCGCGGGGAACGTGCGATAGCCGGCCTTCTTCACGGTCATCACCGCGAGTTTGTCGCGCAGCACGCCGGGGAGACGGAAACGGCCGTCGGCGTCCGTGACGCACGGCGGCGGCGACTCGGCGAGGCGGACGGAGTTGCCGACGACGACGCCCTCGACCGGCGCGTTCGTCGCGTCGTCCACGACGGTGCCCGTCACCGTGACGGTGTCGTAGTCGACGAGGACGACGTCGAACGTCGCGACGTCGGGCACTGCGACGACGCCCGAAGGTCGCGCGAACTCGCCCGCGCGGCCGGCGCGGAGCTCGATCTCGCCGGACGGGAGGCCCGTCAGCACGAACGCGCCGCTCGCGTCACTCACGGCGCGCCGATCGCGGCCGACGACGACCGCCTTCGCGACCGGTTCGCCGTGCGAATCGCGCACGGTCCCGCGGAGCTCGAGGCCGGGTTCGAGGTAGAGCGTCACGCGCTGCTCCGGTCCGGGATCGAAGACCAGAGCGTTCCTCGACGCCTCCGCGGACGAGTCGGTCCGCGCGACGACCGACCACGTCCCCGCGGCGAGTCCGCGGAAGACGGCGCGCCCGGCGGCGTCCGTCGAGCCGCGCGCGTCCGCGGGCTTCCGCGACGCGTCCTCGCCCCAGGCGGTGCGGCGAAGTTCGATCGAGGCGCCCGCGACCGGTTCGTCGCGGAGCGTGCGCGTCTCGACGACGAGCGGCGAGGCGGACGACGAAACACCGGGATCGGCCGCCACCGGATCCGGCGTCCCCGTTCGTCGCTCGGGCACGCCCGCCGCCACGCCCTTCGCCGTCGTCGCGACGTCCGCGGACGTCGCGGCCGGTGTGATCGCCTCGCCCGGAGACGTCGCGTCCCGCGGCCACATCCACCACGCGACCCCCGCCGCGATGACCGCCGCTGCCGCGATCGCCTTCACCCCGACCGCCATCGCGATCCCTCCCGCGGCCGCGGCGGCCGTCGTCGTCGAAGAAAGCGTCGGAAACGGGTCGGAGACGGTACCGACGCTTTCTCGCGCGCCGATCAGCAGCAGGCACCACCCGTCGCGGTCGTCGCCGATTTCGACGCCCATCCGCTCGCGCAGACGTTCGATCGCGCGCTTCAGCCGCGTCCGCACCGTCTCGACGGGGACGCCGAGACGCGCCGCGATCTCGCTCGACTCGAGGCCCTCGTGGAAGCGGTAGAGCACCGTCGAGCGATACGGTTCGTCGAGTTCGAGGACGGCGCGCGCGAGGCGCGTCTGCAACTCCGCCGCGGCGACGAGGTCCTCGGGCGACGGCACTTCGCGGCGAACGGGCGCCGCGGCTTCGTGTCTCGCGCGACGCGACTGACGGCGACCGGCACCGCGCGCTGCGTTGCGCACCACCGCCGCGAGCCATCCGCGCAGCGACTCCGCGTGCCTCGGCGGACGCTCGACCGCCATCCGCCACGTCTCCTGCTCCACGTCGGCCGCGTCGTTCGGGTCGAGGACGAGACGGTGCGCGAGGGCGCGCACCCAGTCGCGGTGCGCGAGCAGGGCGTCGAGCGAAACGCGGTCCGGGTGGCCGTGCGCCGTCATTCCGACACCATAGTGCCGATGACGGTCGAAGTGGTTCAGCCCTTGCGTTCCGCCGCGAGTTCGACGACGAGCGCCTCCGCCAGACGGTCGTACTCCTCGACTCGGTTGTAGACCTGCGCCGAGATGCGGACGTACCGCCGCGGCGCCGCGGGCCAGACGACGATCGGCACCTGCACGCGGTGCCGCTCGACGAGCGCGCTCTGGAGCCAGGTCTTGTACGGCGCCGTCGAACTGTCCCCCGACGGGTCGTCGGGGAGCGGGAGCGCCGCGAGCGTCCCGATCATCGACTCGGGGCAAGGGACGTCGCAGCCGAGACGAGCGGCGAGCTTCGCGCGCATCGCGATCGCCTTCGCGCGGTTCGACGCCATCAGCGCGGGCCAACCGCCGGGGAGGAGTCCGCCGAGGAAGCGGAGGGCATCGGGCACGCAGAGGAACGGCGTCGGGTCGTCGGTGCCGCCCCAGTCGAACTCGAGACGGAACCGCGGACGGTCCGTGCGCGGCGAGTTCGCGCCGTGGCTGATGACGAGCGGGCGCATCGACGCCTGCCGGTCGCGCCGGACCCAGAGCATCGCGGAGCCCTTCGGCGCGCAGACCCACTTGTGGAAGTTGCCGGTGTAGTACGCGGCGCCGAGCGAGCGCAGGTCGAGCGGGACCATGCCCGGGCCGTGCGCGCCGTCGACGAGCGTGTCGATGCCGCGCTTCGCGAGTTCCGCGACGATCCGCCCGACCGGGAAGACGAGACCCGTCGGACTCGTGATGTGGTCGACGAGCGCGAGGCGCGTCTTCGGCGTGACGTGACGCAGCACCGCGTCGACGACGTCGTCCGGGCCCTGCAGCGGAAACGACACGGGCGCGACGACGACGCGCGCGCCGGTCTTCTCCGCGACGAGGTTCATCACGTTCAGGCAGGCGTTGTAGACGTGGTCCGTGGTGAGGATCTCGTCGCCGGGCGCGAAGTCGAGCGAGCGCAGCACCGTGTTCACGCCGGTCGTCGCGTTCGGCACGAACGCGACGTCGTCCGCGTCCGCGCCGACGAACTTCCCGACGGCGTCGCGCGCGGCGTCGAGTCCGGGTTCCAGTTCGCGCACCATGAAGCGCACGGGCTCCGCTTCGAGCCGCGCGCGCCATCGGGCCTGCGCGTCGAGCACGGGACGCGGACACGCGCCGTAGGAACCGTGGTTCAGGAAGGCGACGGACGGATCGAGCGTCCAGTGCCTGCGTACGTCGGGATCGAGAGTAGTCATCGCCAAAGCCTAGAAAGCGTCGGTACCGTCTCCGACCCGTTTCCGACGCTTTCTCGCTATCGTCTCGCCCATGACCGTCCGCGCCTGGTTCCCCACGCACATCTACGACGCGCCGCTCGTCCGCGGCGGCGCGCGCTCGCTCAACCGCGAACTGCTCGTCGAGTGCGGGCAGATCCGGAAGGTCGACGACGACGGCCGACGCTGGTCGAAGCGCAACTACCCGGGCGGGTTCACGTCGTACAACTCGATGAACCAGCTTCACCGCACGTCGTCGACGTTCGGCGAACTGGAGAAGCACATCCGCCGCCACGTGAAGTCGTTCGCGAACGCCCTCGACTTCGACCTCACCGGCCGCAAGCTGACGATGACCGACTGCTGGGTCAACGTGATGCCGCGGCGTGCCGCGCACGGCCTGCACCTGCACCCGCTCGCGACGATCAGCGGCACGTACTACGTCCGCACGCCGCGCGGTGCCTCGAAGATCAAGTTCGAGGACCCGCGCCTCGCGAGCTTCATGGCGGCGCCGCCGCGGACGCCCGACTGCCGCCCCGAGAACCGCGCGTTCGTCGAGTACCCCGTCGCCGCGGGGAACGTGATCCTCTTCGAGAGCTGGCTCCGTCACGAGGTGAGCGCGAACCGGACCGACGAGGAACGGGTGAGCGTGAGCTTCAATTACAACTGGTTTTGAGTCTCGCGGGACGCGCCGGCTGCGCTCGGCGCTCGGCGTGTTGAGTCGCGTACGGGCCAACCGGCGGCAACAGGTGTGAGGTCTCGGTAGGGGCGGACCCCCGTGTCCGCCCAACGCGATCTCGGCGCAGGCACCGTTCCCTGCTGACCGGGGCGGCTCACGACCCTTCACGACGGGCATGAACGGCTCGACCCGCAACGTCCCCGCACCGGACATCACGGCGTCGGCGAGCGAGCGCAGGTGGAACATGAGCTCCCGGTCCAGGCGTGTGCCGATCTCGGCGCGGCCGCGGAAGCTCGCGCGACCGTCCGCAGTGAGCACGAAGTTCAGCGCGACATGCGGTCGCCCGGGGTGCTCTGGCGGTGTGCGCAGGTCGAGGTGCAGCGACGAGAGATCGTCGCTCCCGGCCGGGCCGAGCCGCGTGAGACGAGGCACGCGGCTAGCCACTGCGCGGGAGCATGGCGTCGACGAACGCCCGCGGGTCGAGCGGGATGAGGTCGTCGGCCTTCTCCCCCACACCGAGGTAGCGGACGGCCAGCTTC
>JANNHP010000167.1:0-3618 GCA_031404455.1 Planctomycetia bacterium
GCGATCTCCAGCGCCTTCGTGTACTGGAGGTCGGCGGCGGACCAGTCGCGCGCCGTGAAGAGGCGATCGCCGAGCGCGATGCGGACGACGGCGTCTTTCGGCCTCCGTACCGTCCACGCGGTGAGGGCCGCAAGGGCGCCCTCGCCGTCGCCGCCGGCGTCGAGAGCGTCCGCGAGGAGCAGCACCGCCTCCGCGTGATCGGGGTCGAGTTCGAGCGCGCGCTGCGCGCGGATGGTGGCGTCGGCGTAGAGCGCCTCGACGAGCATCCCGTCGGTTCCGTTCGCGTCCTCGTGACAGGCGCGGAGGTAGTAGACGCGTCCCTCGTCGCACGTGAGCGGGGCCGAGGCGCCGAACCGTTTCGACACCTCCTTCAGCATCTCGGCCGCCGCGCCGAAGTCGGCCTCCCCGCAGAGTTCGCGGGACCGTCGCCTCGCCTCGGTGACCACGGCGGCGCCAGGCGCCGGGGCGGATTCCTCGTCCGCCGGAGTCGTCGCGGCGCCGGCGAGGAGGCTCGTGACGAACGCCGCGGTGCGGAGATGGAACATCACCCTCATGCCGGCCTCCGGGGACGGCGCCAATCTACAGGCTCCGGGCGGGGGACAACGGCCGTTGTCGGCGTCCCTGTCAAGCGGCGACGTCAACCGTGCGGGAACTGCCGAGGCTGACGGATCGTCGGCCCGGCGCCGAGCCTGCCGAGCCTCGCGGCGCGGCGGCCGCCGTCTGGCACGGATCGTGCTTTTCCATCCCCCGTAGCCGCGGGGGTCGTGCCCCCATCACGTAAAGCCGGTTTCCTCCCTCCCTTCCCATCCCAAGAAACGGCTTTCCCCCGCGTGCGTAGGCGGCGCCCGTCCGACGGGCGCCGCCGATCGTTTCCGGACCCTCCGCCTCGCGGCGGGTGACACGGTCAACTTCGGGGCGCTCCCGATCCGATGCGGAGAACAGTTTCCCGCACCGCCCGGCAACGAGACAGTGGACACGCACCCCCTCACCGCCCCGCCCGCTGCCGACGTCGCCGCTCGGGCGACGCCGGGATACCTCGCGGCGCGCGTCGCGCAGCTCGAGGCGCAGATCGCCCAGGAGCGCGCGGAGAACGCGCGACGTCTGCGCGAGGTCGAGCCGAAGCTGCAGGAGTTCCGGACGACGATGCAGGCGCTCCACCAGAAGCTGAAGCGCGGGACGGAGGAGCGAGACGAGGCCGAGACGCGCATCGAGGCCCACCTCGACGCCATCGCTTCGCTCCACGGTGAGCTCGCGGTCGCGCGCGAAGAAGTCGCCGCGTCGCAGCGCCGCATCCAGGAGCTCGAGGCCGTGGCGGCGCCGCGCGAGGCGGACGCCGGGACGCTGGCGGAGCAGGCGGCGCGCATCGCGGAGTTGGAGACGAAGCTCGCGCTCTCGCGAGACCGGGTCGCGCAGATGCGGGACGCGCTCGTCGCGGAGCGCCGCAACGCGAAGAGCGAGCCCTTGACCGTGGAGGCCGATCCGGACGACGCGCCGCCTCCCGCCGCCGCCGCGCCCGCGCCGCGGACCGTCGACGAGGGCTTCCCGGAGGTCCCGGGACTCACGTCCGAGGGGCTCGCGGAACGCTCGGCGATGGGCACTCGGTTCCGCGCGCGCAGGGCCGAGGACCGCCGCGCCGTCTGGGTGATCGTGCTCGCGGATCCCCTGCGCGAAGCGGACCTGCGCCGCATCGATGCCATGATGCAGTCGAGGCACCCGAACCTCGCGACGACGCTCGCGGTCGCGGGTTCCGACTGCGGACCGTACCTCGTGCTCGAGCGCACCCTCGGAGACACGCTCCACGAGTGGATCGCGCGCGACGGGCTCCCCCCGGAACGCACCGCCCTCAGCATGGCGCTGCAGATCGCGCGCGGTCTGCGTCACGCGGCGTTCCACGGCACGCTCCACGGCGGTCTCTCGCCGCGCAGCGTCCGCGTCGCCCCCGACGGCCACGTGCAGGTCGAGGACGCAGGGCTCGCCGATCTCCGTCCGGCGCCCGACGAACCGTTGCGCGACGCGCGCTTCGCGTCGCCCGAGCGCCTGCGCACCGGGGTCGCGCCGGACGCGCGCTCCGACATCTACTCGTTCGGCGCGGTCCTCCACTTCCTGCTGACGGGCAAGGCGCCGTTCGAGGGCGACGCCGTGGCCGTCGAGCGCGCGCAGAAGGAGCGGGGGACGCCCGACCCGAGGGCGCTGCGCGCTTGCGTCTCGCGCGAGGCGTCCGGATTCGTCACGACGCTGATGGCGATCGACGCGGACATGCGTCCGGGGACCTGGGACCAGGTGCTCGTCGACCTCGAACGGATCGTGAACGTGGAGACGGATGGAACGCCCGACTCGCTGCGCGGGCGCGTCGCCCGGTTCGTCGCGCTGCACCCGCTGGTCGCGTGCGCCGTCGCGGCGGCCCCGCTCGTCGCAGCCGCGGTCTGGCTGCACTTCGCCGCAAGCGCGCTCCCGCCCGTGCGTTAGCGCTTCGCGGTGCGACGTCCGCGCAGGACGACCTGGTACTCGCGCACGTCGAAGCCGGCGAGACGGTCCACGGGTCCGACCTTGATCGCGTCCCACGGCACGTCGTGGATGCGGCCGGTCGCGTCATCGACGAAGTGGTGGTGCGGTGCGACCACGCAGTCGAAGACGACCTTGCCCTCGGCGAGCACGTGACGCGCGAGGAGGCCCTTCTCCACGAAGAGGTTGAGGGTGTTGTAGACCGTGGCCCGCGAGATCATCGGGAACGAGCGCTTCACGCGTTCGAAGACCTCGTCGGCCGACGGGTGGTCGTGCGTCTTCAGCGCGTACTTTGCGACGGCGACGCGTTGCGCGGAGGGCTGCACGCCCTTGTCCTTCAGCAGACACATCACATCGGTCATGGCGACGTCGCTCATGGATTTAGACTCAGTCTAGCCCTGGCGGCCGTCAAGGACTCGGTGGGCGGCGACGAGGCGCGGCACGTCGGCGAACGAGCGCGCGACGAGCGCCCGCGGGTCGACGGCGCCTGCGTCGCGGTGCCACGGGGCCGGGTGGGGGACGTGGATGGCGCGGAACCCCGCGGCGAGGGCCGGGTTGACGTCGCTCGTCGCGCTGTTGCCAATCATCCAGCACGCCGCGGGGCGCGCGCCGAACTCCGCCGCCGCGCAGGCGTAGGCGTCCGCGTGCTTCTCCGCGACGACGCGGACCGCGTGGAAGTGCGACGCGAGCCCGCAGCGCTCGACCTTCGCCGTCTGCTCGTCCGCCTGCCCCTTCGTCATCACCACGACGCGGAACCGCGACGCGAGCAGGGGGACCGCCTCGCGGACGCCCGGCAGGAGTTCGATCGCGTGCCCGCGGATGCTCTCCTCCGCGCGCCGCGCGAAGTGCGCGACGTCGGTCCGCGTCGCGTGGTCGGCGTGGGGGACGAGCAGGTGGAACGCCTCGACGACCGACCGCACGAACGGCGCCGCGCCGTAGCCCGTGACGGGGATGTTCCGGTCCTCGACGGCGTGGAGCGTCGCCGTCGCGCGTTCCGGCGCGACGCCGTGGGACGAGACCACGGCGACCCAGTCGTCGAGCACCGCCTGGAACCAGCGGTAGTTCTCCCAGAGCGTGTCGTCCGCATCGACGAAGACGATGCCGTCGCTGTTCACG
>JANNHP010000168.1:0-8802 GCA_031404455.1 Planctomycetia bacterium
GTGACGTTGTCGACGGCGACGACGAACACCTTGTCGGCGAACACGTTCAGCACGAGCGCGACGAGGGCGCAGAGCACGATGCGCCCCGTCGATCCGCGGCGGGAGACGTCCACGTGCGGCGTCTGCGACGCGCCCGCGATCTGACGGCGCAGTCCGCGCGTGCCGGCGAAGACGAGCGCCATCAGACCCACGTCGAGGAGGAGGGCGTGCACGACAGACGCTGCGGTGCTCACGAGCCCGTGCGGACCGATCGGGCCGATGGCGAACGGTCCGAACTGGAACGCGCGGGAGAGTGCGGTCGCGAGACCGATCAGCGCGATGTGGAGCGCGAACACGACCGCAGTCGCCGCGACGAACGGGCGGAAGTCGTTCGGACCGACGAGGTAGCGCTTGCCCGAGTAGGCGACGGCCACGTCCTCGGGCTCGCCCATCTCCGCGAGCGCGCGGCGGACGATCTCGTCGTCGGGCGCGCGGCTCTCGGCGGTGGCGATGTCCTCCACGCGGTCGCGGATCGAGCTCTCGAGTTCGCGGACGATGTCGCCGCCCGCGCGGATCGGCAGGTGCGACCGTACGCGGCCGAGGTACTCGTCGATCACCGGACTCTTCGCGTCACGCGACATGACCGGCCTCCGTCACGTCGAGGAGCGAACGCAACGCCGCGTCCACCCGCGACCACTCGGCCGTGAGGAGGTGCAGCGCCTGGCGTCCGGCGTCGGTGGACTCGTAGTACTTCCGCGGCCGCGAACCCGAGGTGTCCCACTCGGCGCGCAGCAGTCCCTCGCTCTCCAAGCGGCGCAGCACGGGGTAGAGGGTCCCTTCCTCGACCGCGAGCCCGCGCTCGCCGAGCACGCGGATCAAGTCGTAGCCGTAGGCGCGGTGCTGGAGCAGGGCCAGGACCGCGACCTGCAGGACGCCGCGCCGCAGTTCCTGCGCGGTGCGCTCATGGAACGACTCGGCCAACCGGGAACCTCCGGCTTCCCTATCGGGCATCGAAGGGGCGCGTCTTCAAGCGCAGCGACTTCCATGGACGAGTAGGATCGATCGCGATGCGGATCACCTCGGCCCTTGCGAGCCTCGTCGTCGCCCTAGCGGCGGCGGCGTTCGCGGGCGGAGCGTTCGCCGATGGGACCGCGTCGTCGCGCGAGGCCCTCTTCCGCGCGCTCGGCGACGAGACCGCGTCGGTCCGCGACGAGGCCGGGCGGAGCCTGGAGAGGCTCGACGGTCTGACCGAGGACGAGGTGCGCGCGGCGCTGCGCTCCGCCGACGCCCGGGCCCGGCCGAGGCTCTTCCGGATCGCCGCCGTGAAAGGGATGAAGGGGCTCGTCCCGGACCTCGCGGCCGCTCTCTCCGCAGAGGACCCGGTCGTGACCGACGCCGCGGTCCGGGCACTCGTCAGCATGGGCGACGAAGCCGTTGCCGCCGGGATGAAGGCGCTGGGCGACGCCAAGGATCGCGACGCCGCCGCCGTCCGCGGACACCTGACCGCGCTCGCCGCGCAGCGGGCCGTCGAACGTGAGGTCGTGTCGCGCTGGCGCAGGAAAGGCGGCAGCTACGTGGGGCGCTACGCCGAGATCGCGAAGCTCGGCTGGCCGGTCCAGCCCGTGCTGCTCGCGATGCTGCTCGACGTGCCGCTCTCGGATCAGCACATCGTGCTGCCGCAGACGGCGGCTCCGGGCGCGATCGAGGCGGCGAAGCTCGTGGCGTTGATCGACATCGCCAACTCGAACCGCCGCGGATACCGCACCTTCGATCCGCTGCCGGTCCACATCGAGCAGGAGGAGCTCTTCTACCTCGCGGCGCAGGCGCTGAAGGACGTGGCCGACATCGAGTTCCTGGGTGACATCCTCGAATCGATCGCGAGCGAGCTCGAGGCGACCGACGATCGCGCCGGATGGCGGCTGCGTCAGTGGGAGGAGAGCTTCTACCAGGAGATCGACGTCGTCCTCTTCGCGCGCGGGCGCGGCCGGCGCCTCGAGCGGACTGCGAAGAAGATGAAGGACCAGGTCGACTTCGCGAAGCGCTGGGTGGACCGCGGCGCCGACGACCGCCGCGCCGACGGGCTCCGTCAGCTCAGCGTCGCCCTCTCCGAGTACGCGGGCGTGCTGCACCAGCTCGGCCGATTCGACGAGGCCGCGCGGCACTACGCGGAGGTCGTCCAGATCGGACGCGAACTGACGGGGAAGGACCCGGCGATCGCGGGTTACAACCGCGCTTGCGCGCTCGCCATGGGCGGACGGAAGGACGAGGCGATCGCCCAGCTCTCTCGCGCGCTCGATCGCGCGAAGTCGGCGGGCTCGGAGGATCTCACGCAGGAGTGGGTCACCGAGGACGGCGACCTGCGCACGCTCCACGACGATCCGCGGTTTGCGGCGCTGATCAAGCGGCGGTTCGGCGACGCGGACGAACCCCCGAGCGGCGCGGCGGTCCATCCGGAACCCCCGCAGCAGCCGCCGATGCCCGTGCCGCCCCAGCCAGTGAAGTAGGGATGCGGGCTATCAGGCGCTGACAGACAACAGATCTCGGTAGGGGCGGACCCCCGTGTCCGCCCCTACCGAGAAGATGGACTCGAGCTGTCTCGCATTGAAGGCCCGTGTAGGCATCGCGGACGAGGGCCCGCCGTTCAGCTCCGAGCGCGTGCCAGTGCGAACCGCAGCGCCACGTAGCCGAGCAGGAGAGCGAAGGCGGTGTCGTAGCGTCCGACGCCGAAGAGCCACGCCGAATCGGCGAGCAGGAACCCGAAGACGCCCGTGCGGACGAGGAGTCCCATGCCGGGTCCGTCCGGCTCCGCGGCGCTGCGGGCCGCGGCGATCAGCGTGACGGCGAGCGGCACGAAGGCGAGCGACGGCGCCGTCCTCCACTGCGCGGGGAACACCGCCCAGGGAAGCGCCGCGCAGACGAAGAGGGCGATCGCGTAGGCACCGGCCGTGAGCCGCGTCGGCGTCCGGTCCTCGAGCGTGCTCGCGAGCGTGAGCAGTGTCGTGTAGCCGAACACGGCGAGCACGTAGACGGCCGGCAGCGGGTGACGCGCGACATCGAGCGCGCCGAACGCGGCCGCGCCCGCGAGGACGCCGGCCAGCGCGTTCGAGGCCCGCGCGAGGCCGAGCATCACGGCGCCGCGCAGCCGGTAGCTCTTCGCCGCGAAGTCGTACGCGAAGGCGAAGAGGGCCGCGGCGGCCGTGGCGGCGCCCGCCGTGAGCCCGCCGAGCGCCATGGAGAGCCCGGCCCCTGCGACGAGCAGCACGAGTCCGAACCTGTTCGCGGCGCTTGCTGCGACCTCGCCCGACGGGATCGGCCGCCCCGGATGGAGTCTGCGGTCGCGATCCGCGTCGGCGACGTCGTTCAGCACCACGCCGCCCGCGTAGACGAGAGCGCCGCCCGCCGCCACCGCGAGCGCCGCGACCGCGTCGGCGTGCGTCGTCTTCGGGTGCGCGACGAAGAAACCGGTCATCGCGTTGGCCGCCGCGGTGAGGGCACCGGGCCATCGGACGAGCCGGAGAAGGGCACCGGCGCCCACTAGGAGTGTCCCTTCCCGGAAGTTCGCGCGCACATGGGCGAGGGCGTTTCGTCCGAGGCAAGGCATCGAGCCCGGAAGGCGACCCTGGCGGGTCGGAAGGGAGGGCGAGCAACGCAGCCTCGGGCGAAACGACCCGGCCAGGTGCGCGCTGCGGGCTCTTGGCCCGCGCGGACGCGGCGAACGGTCGACGGACTTCCGGGAAGGGACACTAGGACTGCATGAGAGCCAGGATGTCGTTGCGGCTCACGTAGACGAGGAGCGCGAGGAGCAGCACGAGGCCCGCCCACATCACGCCTTCGAGGGCGCGCTCCGGAATCGGCTTGCGCCGGATCCTCTCGATCGTGTGCACCGCGAGTTGTCCGCCGTCGAGGAGCGGCAGCGGCAGCACGTTCAGGAACGCGAGGTTCATGCTGATCATGCCGAGGAACAGGAAGAGGTCGCCCCACGAGCTCTTCGCCGACGCGTAGGTCATCTTCGAGATGCCGATCGGCCCCGCGAGCTTCGAGCCGCTGAGGCGGCCGGTGAAGATCGACTTCAGCGTTCCCCAGATGCGCCCCACCCAGCGGCCGGTGCGATCCGCCGCGAGGGACATCGCGTCGAACGGACCGTCGGCGCGGAAGACGCGCGTCTTCGACACGAGAGTGATGCCGCCGAAGCTGGGCTCGGGGTCGTCGCGAGGCGTCACTTCCGTCGTGCCGTCGTGGCCTCCGGCGCCGCGCCAGACGATGGAGACGGCGCGATTCTCCTTGAACGCCGTCCTCACGCAATCGACCGCGTCGGCCGTGGCGGTGATCGGGCGGCCGTCGATGGACACGATCTCGCTGCCGTCGGGCAGGCCCGCCGTGCGAGCGGGAACGTCGCCGTCGGCGAGCCAGGCCCGGATCGGTCCGCCCGGAGCGGGCGCGATCGACGTGGCGAAGGCGTTGCGACCCTCGTCCTTCGGGAGCGGGACGACGATCTCGCGCCCGCCCCGGCGGACGATGGCGTCGCCTGCGACCTTCGCGTCCGCGACGGCGCGGGTGAACTCCGTCGCGGACGGTGTCGCGACTCCGCCCACGGAGACGACGGCGTCGCCGGTCGCGAGTCCTGCGTCCGCGGCGGGGCCGCCGCGCCGCACGAGCAGCGTGCCGCCGTCCTTCCCGAACGCCACGCCGATCCGGGGACGGGGCACGGTGCGCCAGGCAAGGGTGAGATCGACGCGCGCGCCGTCGCGCTCGACGGTCCACACGCTGTCCTTCTTCGCCGCCGTGTGGAGGTTCTGCGCCTCGTCGATCCCCTTGACCGGCGTCCCGTTCACCGCGACGACGCGATCGCCCGTGCGGAAGCCCGCTCCCGCCGCGATGCCGTCGTCGCCGACCGCGATCCGCCCGTCGAGCCAGAGCGCCGGTGCGACGCCGATCTGGCGCACACCCTCGCCCGTGTCGCGCGTGGGGATCGTGATCGGTGCCATGACGGCGCCGTCGCGCCGGATCACGACCTCGACCTCCTGCGCGACGACCGTCTCCTGGATGATGTCCATGAAGTCGAGGATGCGCCGGCCGTCGATCGTGACGATCTCGTCGCCTTCGCGGACGCCGTGCTCCCACGCCGGCGTACCCGGCGAGACCTGGCCGACGACGGGGGGCTGCGTCTCCCAGCCCGCGCCGAACGTCACGGCGAAGAGGAGGAACGCGGCGATCACGTTCATCGTGACGCCGGCGAGCATGATCGCGACCTTGCGCGGATACGTCGCCGCGTGGAAGGACCGCGGGTCGCGCTCGCCGCGCTCGTCGGGGTTTTCCCCGAGGAACTTCACGTAGCCGCCGAGCGGGATGGCGGAGAGGCGGTACTCGGTCGTCTGGTCGGGACGCGCCGGGTCCTTCGGCTTCCCGCGCCACTTGAGCAGCACGGGCCCGAACCCGATCGAGAACGCCTCGGCGTGGACGCCGCACCAGCGGCCGACGAGGAAGTGACCGGCTTCGTGGACGAAGATGAGGCTGCCGACGCCGAGGATCGTCTTCGTGACGTTCAGCACGGTGTCGAGGGACGCGAGGACGATCAGCAAGAGGCCACCTCCAGCCGGGCACGGCGATCTGCGTCGAGGATGTCGGAGAGAGTCGGGGTCGTTCGGAGAGCGGGGCGCGCGAACTCGCGGTCGAGCGCGGCGCCGACTCGTGCGGCGATCTCGGGGAACGGGATACGACCATCGAGGAACTCGCTGACGGCCACTTCGTCGGCGGCGTTCATCACCGCGCCTGCGGTTCCGCCGGCGCGCGCGGCGCGGTATCCGAGTTCGAGCGCGGGATAGCGCTCCGGATCGGGTTCCGCGAACGTCAGCTTCGCGAAGTCGCGGATGTCGAAGCGCACGGCCGGAAAGAGCGGGCGCTCGGGATAGGCGAGGGCGAAGAGGATCGGCAGGCGCATGTCGGGCCTGCTCATCTGCGCCACCACCGAACCGTCGCGGAACTCCACCATGGAGTGGACGATCGACTGGGCGTGGATGACCACGCGAATCCTCTCGGGCGGCAGATGGAAGAGCGCCACCGCCTCGCCGATCTCGAGCGCCTTGTTCATCATCGTGGCCGAGTCCACGGTGATGCGCGGGCCCATCGTCCACGTCGGATGACGCAGCGCCTCGGCGGGGGAGACGTGCGGGAGATCCGCGAGCGGACGGTCGCGGAAGGAACCGCCGCTCGCCGTCAGGATGATGCGCTCGACCTCATCCGCGCTGCCCGTGCGCAGGCACTGGAAGATCGCGGAGTGCTCGCTGTCCACCGGGATCACCGTGGCGCGGTGGCGCCGCGCCGCCTCGAAGAGCATCGGCCCGGCCATCACCAGGCTCTCCTTGTTCGCGAGGGCGACGATCCCGCCCTTCTCGATCGCGGCGAACGTGGTCGCGAGCGCGGCGGCCCCGACGGTGGCCTGCAGGACGACGTCGGCGTCGACGCGGCGCAGGAGCTCCAGCGCGGAGCCGGGCCCGGAGAGGACCGTGGCGCCGGGCAGCGACGCCTTCGCACGCGCCCCGGCCTCCTCGGACTCGAAGGCGACGAGCGCGACCCCGTGCGCCTTCGCCTGCTCCACGAGCTTCGCGTCGTTGCTGTTCGCGGCGAGCCCGACGACCCGGAACCGGTCGGGGAGGCTCCGGACGACGTCGAGGGCGCTCGTGCCGACCGAGCCCGTGGATCCCAGAACGACGAGTCGTCTCATGTGCGGCGCAGTCTCGATGGCCCCGAGCGCCCGGCCAAGCTGTGCGCGGGGGCGGGCGGGCTCCGCGCGGTGTACGATCGCGGCCCCGTGCCCGGAACCCTCCTGTCTGCGGCCGCCGTCATGCTGGCGCTCGCCCTCGCGGCGTGCTCCGACCCGCCGCCCGCTGCGCCGTCCGCCGCGCCGAGGTACCTCGGTGCGAAGGCGTGCGCCGAGTGCCACGAGGACCGGTGGAAGGGCTTCCATCTCACGGCGCACCACCTGACGTCGCGCGAGCCGTCGGCGGAGTCGATCTCGGGCAGCTTCGAGCCGCCGACGAACCGTCTCGTCACCGGCAACCCGAATCTCTGGTTCGACATGGAGGCGCGTCCCGACGGGCGCTACGTGACGGCGAACTTCGGCGGCGGGAAGACCCGCTCGGAGCGGATCGACGTCGTCGTCGGATCGAGCAAGCTCGGGCAGACGTACCTCTCGTGGCGCGGCGCCGGGCTCTTCGAGCTGCCGGTCTCCTACGTCGCCTCCGAGGGCGCGTGGCGCAACAGTCCGGGCACGCGCTACAAGGACGGCACCGCCGACTTCGACCGTCCGATCGTGCCGCGCTGCCTCGAGTGCCACGCGACGTGGTTCGGCCTCTCCCCGACGTTCGCCGGCGGCTACGTGAAGTCCGACACCATCCTGGGGATCTCGTGCGAGCGCTGCCACGGGCCCGGTTCGGAGCACGTCGCGTTCCACCGCGCGAACCCGGGGTCGAAGGAGACAAAGGCGATCACGCACCCGGGCGACCTCTCCCGGGAACGCTCGCTGGAACTCTGCGGACAGTGTCACGGCGGCGTGGGGGAGCTGACGCGCCCGCCGTTCACGTACCGGCCCGGACAGCCGCTCTCGGAGCACCTGCGGCTCAAGACCCCCGACCCGTCGGCGCCGCCCGACGTCCACAGCGCCAACCAGTTGATGCGCCTGAGGCAGAGCCGTTGCTTCCAGGCGAGCGACTCGATGACCTGCGCGACGTGCCACGACCCGCACGTCATGGAGCGCGGCGACCTGCCGCGTTTCTCGAAGCGGTGCCTCTCGTGCCATGAGGCGACGGCGTGCGGCATGGCGCCGAAGATCGGCGCCGCGATCTCCGCGAACTGCATCGACTGCCACATGCCGCGCATCCCGATCAAGAGCACCGTCTTCGACACGCCGGGCGCCAAGCTCCACCCGACGATGGTCGACCATCGCGTGGCCATCGACCCGGCGGCGACGGCAAAGTTCCTCGAAGGGCGCGAGGCGCCGAAGTGACCTCGCGCGGCAGATCGCCCCCGGCCGGTCGTCCAATGGGAAGATGGGACGCATCGTGAAGCGCTGGCTCATCGCTCTCGGCATCCTCGTGGCCGCGGCGCCCTTCTGGGTCGCGCTCTGGATCGCGTTCGACGAGGGCGGGAAGCTCATCGACGAGCCCGAGCCTGCGCCGCCGCCCGCCGCGCCGCCGAAGCCGCGCCGCCGCGTCGAGGTGCCCGTCGCGAAGACTCCGGCCGAGCTGCTCCTCGACGCATCGAAGCACAACCCCCCGGCCCCGCCGTCGCCCGCACGGCTCGGAGTGCTCGAACTCCACGTGATCCCGAAGAAGGTCGACGGCGGCGCGATCCGGCTGACCGCGCTCCTCCCGACCGGGGAACGACTCGGCACGCTGACCCCCGACGGCAAGGGCTTCTCCCGCTTCGAGAGCCTCCCGCACGACGTGCCGCTGGTCGTGCGCGTCGAGGCGCCGGGACATCTCACCGGGTACTGCTGCGACGTTCTGCTCGAGCCCGGACGAGTCGCGCGCAAGTTGATCGAGCTCGCGCCGTCGCCCGTCGTGAGGATCCGAGTCGTCGAGAGTCCGAAGGGCTCTCGCGTGAACGGGGCGCGGGTCGAACTGTGGCGCGGCGCCGAAGTCGTCGGCAGCGGGACGACCGACAGCAAGGGCGCGGTCTCGATGACGCTGCCGGTCGTCGGCGTGTTCCGTGTCCACGTCGAAGCGGACGGACTCGCCGCGTCCACCGACACGACGATCGACGTCTGGCCGGCCGAGAATCCGATCGAGCGCGAGGTCGGGCTGATCGCGGGCGGCTCCGTCGAGG
>JANNHP010000169.1:0-4090 GCA_031404455.1 Planctomycetia bacterium
GCGCGCGACCTCGCCGCGGTCGAGTCCTGCGGCGTCGTGGAGGAGGGCGAGCCGCAGGTCGCGCGCCGGATCGGAGCGAGCGGCGTGCAACGTCGGCATCACGCGGGCCGCGGCGCTCGCCGCGAGTTCGGCGGCGTCGGGCGAAAGGAATGCCGTGCCCGGGACCGTCCCGTCCGCGAGCGCGGCCTTCCACTGCATCCACGTCTGTTGACGGACGGATGCCGCCCTGACGAGGTCGGCGAAGCAGGGCGCCGGCAGCGACGGCTGGTCGATCAACCGCTCGACGAGGTGCGCAGCGACGTCGGGATCCGAGCTCGATGCGAAGCGATCGTAGGCCTCGGCGCGGAAGACGCATCCCGGATCGGCGTCCGCGACGGCCCGCTCGACGGCGTCCCTCACGAGCCAGGCGGGACCTTCGCCGGTGCGGTAGGCACGGGCGCTGCCGTAGGAGTGTTCCGACGGGAGTGCGCAGAGGCCGGCGCGCGGTGCGTTGAGGTCGATGTAGCGCAGGACGGTCAGCCAGTATGTGCCGTCGTCGATGCGGCGGCCTCCGAAGCGCCCGCGGAAGAGGGGGCCGTCTCGCTTCCTCGAACGGTTGAACCACCGCACGTAGGGCAGACCCACGCGCTGCATCGCCGCCGAGATGTCGCCTCGCGGACTCCGCGCGAGGAGGTGGTAGTGGGTCGTGAGGACGGAGTAGGCGTGCACCTCGATCTCACCGCGATCCGTCGAGTCGCCGATGAGCGCGAGAAAGCGCTCGACGTCGAGCGCGGTCTCGTAGGCCGCACGCTTCGCAATGCCGCGGTTGAACAGGTGCCACCAGGCACCTCGATGGTCGTTCCTTCGGCGTCGGGTCATGGACACCTCCCCCAATAGAGTCGTTCCAGACCCCCCGAAAGTTGCACGTGCCCGGCAGGAAGAACCAGCGCGGCGAGCGCGGCGAGGTGCGCAAGCAGGACGTGGGGGGGCGCGGCCGGCGCACGAACGGCTGGACCCATCCCGCCGCGCCGCGCGACGGAGCGCGCCGCCATCGCGAAAGCGTGAGGTGCGCTTGGGCGACGGCAGAACCTCAGGGAGACACCGGCACCGATGCGAGCGCAGTTCGACCGCACGCTCGGCTGCGCGGAAAAGCGAACTTCGGGCGATGCGAGACCGACGGCGGAATCCTGGAACGGTATGTCGTGTCGGGGCGGGGACGGAGTTCGGGTTCGCAGTTTTCGAGGCTGACCCGTAGCCTCCTCCCCGCGCCCGAGACGAATGCACGCAAGGGCGAAGCGGCATCACGGGTTCATCTCGAGGCCGATCGCCGGTGTCCCGGGTGGAGGATCTGTGAATGAGCCATCTCCGTAACGCCGCGATCGTCGCTCTCCTCGGATCCGCAGCCCGCGCCGACGTCGAGATGCCCGTCGCCCCCGGCGACAAGATCACCGGCACGCTCGAACCGGCGGTCGAGGTCGAGCGGTTCCTCGCTCCGCTGCCCGCGGGCGCCGCGCTGACGGTCAAGGCGAAGACGGCGCGCGGCGGGCCGTCGCTCCGCGTCCGCGTGCTGCAGCCGTCGGGAACCGTGATCGCCGACGTGAACGGAGCGAAACTCGCCGTCTCGAGGCTCGCGATCGACTTGACCGGTGTCCACGTCGTCGAGGTGACGTCGTTCGACGGGACGACGACCGGGGGCTACGCGCTCGGGGTGACCTGGACGAATCCGAAGTCGGCGAGCGCGTCGGCCGAGGTCGCCGCGGGCGGCGAGTCGATGCTCGTGTTCGGTGCACCGGCGGGAGCGACGGCGAAGTTCGTCGTCCGTGCGTCGCGCGGGTCGGCCGCAACCGCGGAGCTCGTGGGAATCGCGGGCACCGGCGCCTTCGCGGCGCCGCTCGGGCCGGAGACGACCGGCCAGGCGACGCTCCCCTCTCTCGACGACTACACGCTGCGCTTCCGCAACGGTTCGGGCGCGGCGGGCGGCATCGACGCCGCGGTCAAGCTCTCCCTCCCGCCGACGCAGAAGCGCAAGCTCGACCTCTCGTCGCGCGCGGTGCCGGCGGGAGTCCGGATCGTGGCGGCGGCGGTCGTCACGAAGACCGGCGCGACTCTCGCGTCGGCGGGCGGGCCGACCGCCGGTGCGTCGGTGACGTTCCCGGCGGGAGCGGTGAAGAAGAAGCCGGTCGTCGCGACGCTCGGCGAGGGAGCGCCTCTCCTCGCGTCCGAGGACGACTTCCTCGAGGCCGCGGGTCCGCCCGTGTTTCTGGGCCCCGAGGGCGCGATCTGGCCGGGCGTGAGCGTGACGCTTCCCTACGACCCCGCGGCGTTCCCGGATGGAACGGACGCTCTGCGCGTCCAGACCCGCGACGCCGCTGGAGCGATCTCCGAGGTCACCGGCCTCGCGATCGACGCGGCGGCCCACACCGTCACGTTCGAGACGACGCACTTCAGCACGTTCCAGACGCTGGAGGTCTCGTCGAAACGCGCCACGTCGATCGCGCGCCTCGCGTACGAGTCGTCGTCGTCGTCGGGAGAGTTCTTCGGCGGCGCCGTCGCCATCGCAGACGCATGGGTAGCCGTCGGCGCGCCCGGACTCCCCTCCGGCGGGCAGAGCAGATCCGGTGCCGTGTTCGTCTACCCGTTCGCAGACGGCGTCGTCGGCGCCGCCGACCGCATCCAAGCCCCGATCCCCGAGCGGAACGACAACTTCGGCGCCAGCGTCGCGGTCTCCGGCGACGTCCTGGTCGTCGGCGCAACGGGCCAGTTCTCGCAGGTCCGGACGCCCGGTGGATCGGTGTTCGTCTACCGCCGGATCGGTGGCCAGTGGTCGCTCGAACAGGAACTCGCACCCCAGTTCCCTCAGCCCGGCGCCTCGTTCGGCTACAGGCTGGCGATGCACGGGACGCGGATCGTGGTCGGGGCGATGAACGAGGACCACGGTCCGCTCACGGGCGCGGGTGCCGCGTACGTGTTCGCCTACAACGGGCAGAGCTGGGTGAGGGAGGCGCGCCTCGTCAACGCAACGCCCGCGACCGGCGACGCGTTCGGGTTCGGGCTCGCGATCTTCGGCGACACCGTGGCCGTCGGCAGCAACGACAGACCGGGCGATCCGGAGTACTTCGGCGACGTGACGGTCTTCGAACGCGACACGGTCAGCGGCGTCTGGGCCGAGGCCCAGAACCTGAGGGGCCCGAGTCCGACGTACTCCTTCGGCAGCTCGGTCGCGCTCGGCGACGGCAGGCTCGTCTGCGGCGCCGTGGACGGAGACGGCCCGCCGAGCGAGGGCAAGGCGTTCGCGTACGCCGGGGTCCCCGGACTCTTCGCACTCGAGGACACGCTGGCCGGCGCGGGCCCTCTGAACTTCGAGTTCGGCTTCTCGTGCGCGATCGACGGCGACCGCATGCTGATCGGGGCGAGGGGCGTCGGCAATGGAGATGCGCCCGGCAAGGTCTACTCGTACGAGCGCAGGAACAACGGCTGGAAGCGCGAGGCGACGATGCGCGGCGGTGACTTGAACCTGCCTTCGGGTGCGGGGGACACCGTGAATGCCTCGTTCGGCTTCGCGGTCGCGCTCCGCGGGAAGTACTTCCTCGTCGGCTCGCCGAGCGCTCCGGGCGGGCCGAACGCCAACAAGAGCGGCGCGGGCGCTGCCTTCCTGCTCGAGGTGGACGACTAGCGACACGACATACCGTTCCAGGATTCCGCCGTCGGGTTCGCGGCGTCGGATTGCGTCGGCAGCGGCCCGCGTCGGAGTCCGCCCGGGAGAAGGGTCGTGTCGGTCGTCTCCTACGACATCGCTGGGACGACGAGCGGTTCCTCGGCTCCTCGAGCGACGCGCATCGGCAGGTCAATCGCCTCGCTCGGTGCGGGCAGCGTGCGGCGCACGGCCGTGCGCAGGACCCGGCTGACGAGTTCGTCGTACGCGGGGTCGGATGCGAGCCGCGCGGCGTGCCGCCGGATCGCGTCGAACACGCAGGTGCGCCCCACGCCGACGCGGCGCGCGACCTCGCCGCGGTCGAGTCCTGCGGCGTCGTGGAGGAGGGCGAGCCGCAGGTCGCGCGCCGGATCGGAGCGAGCGGCGTGCAACGTCGGCATCACGCGGGCCGCGGCGCTC
>JANNHP010000170.1:0-46004 GCA_031404455.1 Planctomycetia bacterium
CGACGCCGGCGTCGTCACCGTCCGCGCGCGCCGCGACGGCGTGCTGGTGCCGATGGAGTCGCTGCCCGCGGACATCGGGCCTCGCATCGTCGGACGGCTGAAGGCACTCGCCGACCTCCTCGCCTACCGCACCGACGTGCCGCAGGAGGGCCGCATCGCCGCGGACCGTTCGGGAGTCGGCGTCGAGGTCCGCGTCGCCACGTACCCGACTCTCTTCGGCGAGCGTGTGGCTCTGCGCTTCGACGCGCCCGAGACGTCCGCGATGCGTCTCGAATCGCTCGGACTCCCGGCCACGGCGCTCGCCGGTCTGCGCGCCGCGATCGAGCGGCCCGACGGCGTCGTCCTCCTCACCGGCCCCTCGGGCAGCGGGAAGACGACGACGCTCTACGCGTGCCTGCGTCACGTGGCCGAGCGACTGCCGCGGCGCAGCATCGTCACCGTCGAGGATCCGGTCGAGCGCCGCATCCCGGGCGTCACGCAGACGCAGGTCGCGCCCGCGGCCGGACTCGACTTCGCCCGCGCGCTGCGATCGCTCCTTCGCCAGGACCCGGAGGTCATCCTCGTCGGCGAGATCCGCGACCGCGAGACGGCGGGCATCGCGCTCGAGGCCGGACTCACCGGGCATCTCGTCGCGTCGACGATCCACGCCGGCACGGCGCCGCAGGTGTTCGCGCGACTCTGCGACATGGGCGTCGAGGCGTTCGTCGCGACGACGGCCGTCCGCGGCGTCCTCGCGCAACGGTTGCTCAGGCGCCGGTGCGACGCGTGCGCGGGATCGCCCGCGTGTCCGAAGTGCGACGGCTCGGGCTACCGCGGGCGCGTGCTCCTCGCCGAGTGGCTGGAGGTCACACCCGCGGTGCGCGCCGCGATCCACGCCCGCGCCGACGGCGACGCGCTCGCCGCCGCCGCGAGGGACGGAGGCTTCCGCACGCTCCGCGACGAGGCCGCCGCGATGGTGGACGCCGGAGTGACGACGCGAGAAGAGGTGGACCGTGTCCTCGGCCCCGCATGAGACGAAGGAGGGCGCGGACCTCGCGCTCTTCCACCGCACGCTCGCGGAGATGTGCCGCTCGGAGCTTCCGCTCCCGCGCGCGCTCCGCGTCGTCGAGGCGGACCTCGAGAGCTCCCCGCTCCGCGATGCCGTCCGCGCGATGGCCGACGACGTCGAATCGGGCACGCCCGTCGCCGAGGCGTACGCGGCGCAGGCCAAGCGGTTCCCGCCGCTCTACCGCGCGCTCGTCGAAGCGGGCGCAGCGGCCGGCGACCTTCCCGGTGTGCTCGAGGAGATCGCCGATCACGCGGCAGAGCGCGGCGAGATCGCGGCGCGGCTTCGCCGGGCGCTCGCGTATCCGATGATGGCCGCCGGCTTCCTCGTCGTCGTCGGCACGGCTCTCCTCGTGTTCGTGGCGCCGCTCTTCGTCGAGATCTCCGCGAGCATCGCGACGGCGAACCCGATCGCGAGCCCCGACGGGGCGCTCCACCTGAGGGCGCCGTGGCTCGCGCTCGAGGTCTGGATGGGGATCATCGCGGTCGCGGGGGGCGTCGCCGCAGTGTTCATGTGGCTGCGCAACCCGATGGACGGCGCCGCGTCGGGCGGTGCAGCGCGCTACCGCGTGCCCGTCCTCGGCCGCCTTCGCTACGACGCCGACGTCGCCGCGCTGGCGTCGACCCTCGCGCTCCTCGTCCGGCGCCGCGTGCCGCTCCCGCGCGCGCTCGACCTCGCCGCCGAAGTGACGGAGTCGGGACCGCTCCGCCGCGTGGCGCTCGCCGCCGCGGACGCGGCGCACGAGGGCCGCGGTCTCGCGGGATCGGCGCGCGAGGCCGGACTCTTCGCGCCGTCGCTGCTCTGGATCGTCGAGGCCGCCGAGAAGCGCGGCGACGCGGCCGGCGCTCTCGACGACGTCGCCCGCATCTACCGCCAGCGTCTCGCCCGCGCGGTCGATCGCGCGTCGGTGGTCATCACGCCCGTCGCCGAACTCGTCGTCGGCATCGCCGTGCTGCTCCTCGCGTACTCCTTCCTCACGCCGCTCATGGACATGACCCGCAGGATCTTCACCCTCCAGTGATCGCAGAGGACCGCCCGCTCTTCGGGTTCATCCGCCCCGCTCCCCCGAGTCCGCGCAAGCGGGCCGAGGTGCGCTGCCGCCTGCTCGAGGTGATGGCCGCGTCGGTCGGACACGGCGTGCCGCTCGGGCCCGTGGTCGCAGCCGCGGCGGCGGAGAGCCGCGGCTTCGCGCGCCGCGCGCTCGGCGAACTCCGCGACCGTCTCGACGCCGACGCGCGGATCGGCGAGGCGCTGGAGTCGGCCAGGATGCTCGCGTTCCCGGCGCACACGATCGGCGCGGTCCGGGCGGCCGAGGGCACGCCCCGGCTCGCCGCGGTGCTCGCGGCGGCCGCGAGGGATGACGCCGAGGTCGAGAACCGGCGTGCGTCGGTCTGGGCGGCCGCGTTCTACCCGCTGCTCGTGGTGACGTTCGTCGGCGTCGTCGCGGGCGGGAGTCTCAGCCCGATGCGCGGACGGCTGGCGGAGGTCCTCGCGGCGATGGAGATGTCGCCCTCGCCCGAACTCCAGTTCGCCGCGCAGACGGGACGGATCGCGGGAATGGTCGCCGTCGTCGCCGCGCTCGCGGTCGTCGTCTCGTGGATCCTCGGACGGGCGCCCGCGCTCACGTCGCGGATCGCCCGCCCGCTGCGCTCGCTCGTGCAGTTGCTTCCGGTCGTCCGCGGGGCGGCGCGTCTCGGCGGCGGCGCGCGGATGCTGCGCGCGCTCGAGCCCTGCATCCGGGCCGGGATGCCGCTGCACGAGGCGCTCGGCCGCGCGGCGGAGGCCGCTTCGTGCCGCGCGGTCACTCGGTCCGCGCTCGCCGCTTCGGCCCGCGCGACCGAGGGTGCCCCGGTGGACGACGTCGCGAACGCCCTTCACCTGCCCGCCGCGGTCCGCGCGAGGTTCGCGCTCGCCGCGACGCGCGCGCCCGACCGCTTCGCCGACGCGATCGGCGGTCTCGCCGACGACTGCGCGCGCCGCTACCGCGACGCGCTCGACACGCGCATGCGCTGGTTCCAGCCGCTGGCGACGCTCTTCGTCGGAGCACTCGTGCTGTCGCAACTCGCCGGCATCTTCGCGATGCTCGAGATCGTCCGCCGCGAGGCGATGCCGTGGTGACGCGCAGGGAGGCCGGCTTCTCGATGATGGAGGGCGCGATCGCGCTCGCGGTGCTGTCGGTGATCGCGACGGCGGTGCTGACCAGCGGTTCGTCGGAGTTCCGGTACCTCGCGCGTTCGCACGAGGAGACGGTCGCGTCGCGCGCCGCCGCGTCCGAGATCGAGCGCCTCTCCGCAACCGCGGCCGCTCCCGCGGAGGGCGAAGAGGCGTTCGCGCTCGGTGATGACGCCGCATCGCAGCTTCGTCTCGGCGCGGGCCGCCGGACCGTCACCAGCGTCGAGCCGGGCCTCTGGCGCATCGAAGTCGAGACCACGTGGGACGCGGCGGACGGCGGCAAGGGACGCGTGCGCCTCGCGACTCTCCTCGCCCGCGAGGTGCGCCGATGAGGCGCGAGCGAGGCTTCACGCTCCTGGAACTGTGCGGCTCGCTGGCACTCATCGGCGCCGTCAGCCTGGTCGCGGGCGGCCTCGCGCACCACTCGCAGCGCACGGGCGAACTCGGCGCCGCGTACGCGAGCGACGTCGCGGAGACGCGGCGCGCTCTCGGTCTCGTCGAGCACGATCTGCGGTCCGCGCGGGAGGTGCGGACCGACCAAGGCGCGGTCGTCGTCTCCACGAACGAAGCAGGCGTGACGTGGCGTCTCGACGGCACGTCGCTGCTGCGCGGCGACGAGGTCGTCGCTCGCAACGTGGCCGCGTTCACGGCCGAGCGCCGCGACGGCGGGCTCGTCGAGGTCCGCCTGGAGCTCGGACGCCGTTCGCCTGACGCGCGGCGCACGGCGCGCGTCTCCACGGTCGTCCGTCTGCGCGCGGCGCAGGAGACCGCCAAGTGACGCGCCGGTCCAAGAGGTCGGGCGCGGCGCTGATCATGGCGCTGGCGTTGCTCCTCGTCGTCGCGGCGGCGGGCGCGGCGCTCTGCCTGCGCGTGACGGAGACGGCGCGGTCGAACATCGGCGAGCGCGAGAGCCTCGCCGCGCGCTACGCCGCCGAAGCCGGGATCGAGCGGGCCCGCTGGTCGCTCGCTCGCGACGCCGCCTACGCGGGCGAGCCGATGCGCTTCGGCGCATTCGACGTGACGATCTGCGTCACGACGGCCGGAGACGGACGGCGCGAAGTCCGCGCCGTCGCGTCGTCGTCGTCGTCGCACGCCGCCATCTCGGCGACGCTGCGACTCGGCGACGCGCTGCCCGTCGTGGACGCGTGGCGCGAGTAGGGACGGTCCTGAACTTCTTAACTTTGTGACTTACGAGCCTGGCCAGGCTCGTAAGTAAAGGTCAGGACCGTCCCCGACTACCTCAGCACGGCGCCGGGCACGTCCGTCCCGGTCAGTTCCTTGTACGACTGCTGGAGGAGACGCACCGGCCGCGCGGTGTTGTGGATGCCGCCGCTCCCGTCGAACGTCTCGCTGTACCAGTTGTAGACGGCGCGCTTCTGCGCGGCGGTGGCGCCGGTCATCCGGTGGTCGGTCGCGCCGCCGTAGTCGAAGTAGCCGGTCGCCGCGCTGAACGTGACGCGGACGTCGAGGAGGAGCGCGCCCTTCAGCGCGTCGAGGAGTCCCTGCATCTCAGTCTGGATGCCCTCGAGGATGCCGTCGCCGTCGTAGTCGGCGCGCGCCGTGCGGTCGAACGTGGTGAGTCCGGGGTGGCAGGCCGTGCACGTCGCCACATGCGGGTCGAAGACGTGCGACTCCACGTGGTTCGCCTTGTCGTAGTGGCACGCCACGCACGCGTCGGAGAACGACGAGTGGGCGCTGTTCGAGTACGGACCGCTCCCCGGCGGCTCGGCTCCCGCCGTGCCCTTGTACATCTCGCTCTGAGGGTGGCGGATCATCTCGCCGCGCGCCTCGAAATCGCTGTAGACGACGGTCTGGCCGTTGTGGCAACGGCCGCAGAGATCCTTCTTCGGGAAGCGCAGCGGGTTCGCGCCCGTCGAGAAGGCGCCGCTCGAGTTCCTCCCGTGGCAGGCCGCGCACGTGATGCCCACGTCGCGCGCGATCGACTCCTTCACGATGCCGTCGATCTCGGCCTGCGTGAGCGTCTGGCCCTTCACCTGGATGGCGACGAAGCCCGCCGTCGTGTGGCACGCGGCGCAGCGCGCGCCGCCGCCCGGCGACCCGGCGTTCGCGGTGCCGTTCTGGAACGACGACGGCGTGTCGGCGTGGAACGTGTCGTCGCCGTCGGCGCCCGTCGTGGCCCACTGCGTGATGATGTCCTTCACCGGATCGTTCGCGGTCGTCGGGTGACAGACGTTGCAGGAGTTCGTCACGCCGTAGAGCACGCTCGCGTTCGGCCAGACGGGCTCGAACGTGTGCGAGAAGAGGTCGCCCGCTTCGTGACCGGCCTTGTCCGCCGTCGCCTGCGATGCGGTCGCCATGCGCGGCATGTGGCAGGTGACGCAGCGGCCGACGCTCGTCCCCGTCGGGTCGTACTTCGCGTCGGTCACCGGCATGCCCGCCGTGTCCTTCATGTGGTCGACGACCGCGCGCACGACCGACACGGGAGCGGGCCCCGCCGAGATCGCCGCGACGTCGATCTTCGACACTGCGAGGAAGTCGCCCGAGCCGGCGTGGCACGAGAGGCAGAGCGTGTTGTCGTTGGCGGCGGTCGGGACCGCCGGGTCGCCGGTGTTCGGCGCGATCATGTAGGCCTGACGGCGCGAGTGCGGATCGTGGCAGTCGAAGCAGACGGGTGCGGTGCCCGCGGCGTTCGGCGCGTGACCGCTCATTGCGATCTCGCGCGCCTCGAGAGGCTGCGAGCGCCCGGCGAGGAACGTCGCGCCGGGGATGGCCGGGAAGGGGTTCGCCTTCCAGCCCCAGAAGTCGGCCGGGCTCGTCGTCCGCACGAGGAACTGCGCGGGGTCGTCGAACGCCTGCGAGATCCCGTGTGCCGCGGAGAAGCCGAACCCGGGCTTGAACGTGCTGCCGGGGATCGGGTCGATCGCGTCGCCGAGCTGATGGCACCGCCCGCAGACGTCGTTCGCCTTCTGCGCACCCGCCTTCGTGCCGTCCTTCAGCGAAGCCGGGTTCCTGATCTTCGACTTGTCCCCCTGCTTCGCGTGGTCCGCGCCGGGACCGTGGCACTGCTCGCAGCCGATGTTGAACTCCACGTACCCCGTGACGAACTCGCCCGTGCCCGCGTCGACCCCGACGGTCGCGCCCGTGTTGTGACAGCCCGAACAGCGCGCCTCGAACGAGAGGTCCTTCTGCACGTCGGTCGCGACGGCGTAGCGCGGCGCCTTCGCCGGCGTGTACCAGTCGAGCGGGTCGTGGGCGGCGTACGCGTCCGCCGCCTCGTTGAACTGCACGGGCGACGCGTAGAGCGACTTCCCGATCCGAACGAGGTAGCGCTGGCGCCAGATGCCGTTGCCGCCCATCACGCGCTCGACGTCGTAGGTGACGGCGCCGATCCGGATCTTGTAGGGGAACGCGTCGCCCGCGACGAACGAGAGCTTCGGCGCGTTGACGCCGTAGGCCGCGAACGCGGGCACGGTCGCGAGATCGAGGCCGTCCTTGAAGTCGTCCGCCCCGTTGTCGTTCGCGTCGTTGACGAACGCGACGCCCAGGAGGCCCGCGCGGTCCCACGTCCTCGCGGCGAAGTTGTGGAGTGTCCCCGACCACGACGTGAAGAGGTCGCCGTGGCACTTGCCGCAGGCGCTCGAACCGACGTAGCCCTCGCGCGCGGCGAGCTCGGGGTGTCCGAGGTCCACGAGTCCGGGCGGAAGTCCCGTCGCGGTGCCGAGGTTCTGCGTCGCGCCGGGCGCGGGGTGCACGAACGAGAACCGGAACGAGACGTCGCCCTTCTTCCCGGTGACCGTGTACGCGAGCTCATAGCGTCCCGATCCGGAGACCGTCACGTTCGAGATCGACGACTTGGCGCCCGCTTGCTGCGGCGTGATCGTCACTGCGTTCTGCGCGGGATCGGTGAGACCGGTGATGCGGACCTGCGTGCCGCCCGACGCGGCGCCGCGCGGCGACGCGGTGACGGAGACCGTCGTCCCGTCCTGCACGAAGAAAGCCCACGTCTCTGCGCCGGACTGCCGCCGCGCGATGCCGTGGAGGCCCTTCGCCAGACGGCCACCCGTGCTCAGCGTGTACGAGCCCGTCCCGCTCTTCGCCGAGACCTCGAGCACGAAGTCTCCCGAGTAGGGGAAGCGGAAGTTCCGGATCGTCGCGTCGCCGGTCTGAGCGGGCCCGACGCCGACCCGCGTTCCGCCGGGGCTGGTCAGACGCAGGAGCGGCTTCAGCGTCTTCGCGCCGCCGGGGGCGACCGAGGCGCTCAGCACCGAGCCTTCCTGCGCCACGAACGAGTACTGGTGGACCTCGCCGTCGAAGCCCGCGAACGCAGCGGTCGCGCTGCCGCCGATGCGGATCGTCGCGGCGCCGTCGAACGTCGTCGTCTCCTCGGCCACGCCTCGGGCGGCGGCGAGACCCACAAGGACCCCGAGCGCAACGAGCACGGCGAAGCGGGTCACGGACATGGGCTCTCCTCCGTCCGGCCGACTGGGACTCCGGCCGATGGGTAGTAGCTACCGGGTCGCCGCGCCCCCGTTCGTGACCGCAGTCACGCGCGCGCGAGCCTATCGCGCGGCGGAGCGTCGAAGTCGGTTGGGCGGCTAGCGGCCGAGTCGGAGCTTCGCGAAGAGACGTCCCCACCAGGTCGCGGGCTTCGCGCGAGACGGCGGCAGGACTTCGTCGTCGATGACGGCCCGGGCCGTCGCGGCCGTCGCGCGCGGCGTCGAGGGGCGCGGCAGAGCCTTCGGCGGCGCGGGGGCGACCGACGCCGCGGATGCGGCGACCGGGGCGACCACGGCGGCGTTGGCGCGGGCCGACGCCAGCACGCTCGCGAGGTCCATCGGTGCAGCCACGGGCTCCGACACCGGCGACGGCTCCGGCGCGCGGGCGGCGTCGGGCGACCGGTTCCGGGAACTGCCGGCGGGCGGGCGCTGGAGCTTCCCCCGCCTCGTCTGTTTCGCGAGCGTCTTCAGCGCCTGGAAGACGTCGGGGAAAGCACCGTCGCAGAGGCCGGCGATCGTCTCCGCGACGTCCGCGGACGCCGTCTCGCACTGGAGCAGCGAGTTGTCCACGTCCTCGCCGGGAACCGGCACGCGGCCCGTCGCCACTTCGAAGAGCGTTCGTCCGGCCATCATGGCCTGGATCTCGAGCGAGGGGACGAGCACGTCGAGGCCCTGCGCCTCCGAGAGGCGGAAGAGCTTCGGCGGCAGGTACGACGGAACGTGCGGGAAGCCGCCCGAGACGTCTCCGCGCTTCACGAGGCTGCCCGCGTCCATCATGCGGACGCGGTGCTCGGAGCGGCCGCGGATGCGGATGTTCCCGGGGCGCAGGTCGCAGTAGAAGTAGCCGCGCTCGTGGAGGTCCCACATCGCGCGCAGCACCACGATGGCGACGTGGTCCACGTTGCGGCGCACGATGGTGCGCGGGACCCTGCTCGAGTGGACGCGGGCGCACCAGTAGTCCACGTCGAAACCGGGCAGGCGCTCCATGACGAGCACCGGCTCGGGTTCGGCGAAGGCGCCGCCGCGCTCGGGGTCGAGCAGCGGGTTCGCGAACTCCTCGAGCGCCACGAACTGCGGCATGTAGGCGCTGGCGCTCGTGCGCAGGTGGTCGACCTCGTCGAGCAGACGCCGGCGGCGGAGGTTGACCTCGTCGAACGATAGCGCGAACGGCTTGTGGTACGGGAGCAGAGCGATCTTCGCGACCCGCAGCGGCTGGCTGCCGTCCCACACGTCGTGGCAGAGGAAGACAGCGCCCTCGGCGCCGACCGCGTAGAGCGATCCCAGCTCCCAGCGGCCGGCGATCTGCGTGCCGCGCAGCCGGACGAGCGCCTGACCGAGGCCCCTGAGCCCGCGGGCCTCGAGCCGGCGCGTCACGCGCCGTTCGCGCGCTTGCGCCGTGACGCTCATGACGATGCGGTCTCTCCGGCGGGCTGCGACGCCTTCCCGCTCCCGCGCTTGGTCAGCGTGTGCGAGATGAGCACCGCCTGGTCGCCCTGCGAGAGTGCCGCGAGGTTGCCGTGCCGTTCGATCTCGGCGATCGCGCGGTCGAGGACGTCGATGACGTGCCGGTCGCGGTGCTCGCTCTCGTAGAGCTCCTTGCGCATCTTCAGGGCCTTGAGCGTGGCCATGGGGTCGTCGTTGTCGATCGCGTCCACGACGTCGCGCGCGGCGGCGACCTCCGCGACGATCGACGTCTGTCCGCGGCCGTTGTGGCGCGAGATGGACACGAGCTTCTCGAAGACGCGCGCCCCGCCGAACCCGGCGACGCGCAGCGTCAGGCGCCCGACCTCGGTCTCCGTGCCCTTCGCGACGGGCAGGCGCACCTGGAAGAGGAGCCAGTACGAACGGCCGGACTCCAGCGTGCCGAGGTCCCGGCTGAAGTGGCGTCCCATGTCGAACGCGTCGTCGCCGTAGCGGTAGCGCGCCGGACGGAAGCGGTACGCGGCACCGCCAACCACGCCCGAGCGAAGCTCGAGGTCGAGGATGGCGCGGGGCGCGATCACGCGCTGCGCCACGTCGCCGATCCGGCCGAACGCGACCTCGATCGTGTCGGGCCGCACGTGCTTGACCGTGCCGCCGCGCGAGCCGCTGATGAGGCTCGAGAGGCAAGCGATGTCGGCGTCGTCGCCGAACGAGAGGCCGTCGATGTCCACGGGCAGCTTGTGGATGCGCTCCATCACGATGCGCGCGCCGCTGACGTCCTGCGGCCGGCCATCCGTCAGCACGTAGATGCGGACCGGCAGCGCCTTGTTCTTCTGCACCGAGTCGTGCGCGAGGCGGCCCGCGCGGCCGAGCGCCCCGACGAGGTCGGTGTAGCGCGTGAAGCGGAGCTGGCTCTGGTCGAGGGCGTCGAGGAGCTGCCGCGGCGAGAGGTCCTTCGCGGGGACCTCGCGGAAGAGCACCTCGGAGCCGTGGGCGAAGACGACCACGGAGAGGAGCACGGAGACCGCGTCGTCCTTCCTGAGGTCCGTGAGCATGCCCGAGAGGGCGCGCGTGAGCACCGGGTACTTGTCCGGCGTGTTCATGCTGGCGGAGATGTCGAGGGCGAGGACGAGGTGCGTGACCGGTCCCGCCTTCGGATCGAGGAGCGGCGGACCGTTCGGCGTCAGCGTGACGAGGAGGTCCACGGCCGGATCGGATTCGCCGGGCGCCGACGACACGCCGAAGAGCGCGTCGATGGCGACCTCGAGCTGCTGCGGGTACGCCTCCATCGGAGCGACGATCGGCCACGCCGGAGGCGCGCCGGGGGCGGCACCGAGGTCCGTCATCGACTGGACCGCGGGTGCGGCGGCCGCGGGCTTCGTCGGATCGGCGAAGACCGGCGACTGGTCGAGGACGGCGTCCCAGCGCGAGAGCGCTTCGGCGCGGGAGTTCTGGACGAACACACCCGCATCGGGCGTCCGGATCTCCTGCGACTCGGGCGGCGGCAACGGAGTGCCGGCGCGTTTGTGCGGGTCGTCGGAACTCTTGCTCTCTGGGTTCTGCATGACGCCTCCGAGTGTTCGGCGTCTCTCGATTCGGGAATCCGGCGCGGCCGACTTGAGACGTGCGTCCGGATTGTCGAGACCAGGCTCCCCCAGGCATTCAGGCCGCCGAGGTCTCCTTCCGATCCGTAGGACGATGCGATTCGCGCCGCACGCCCGCACGCTCGCCGCCCCGCCCGGTCCCGACGGTCTCGCTTCGCGGATCGTGGAGAGCGCCGCGGCGTGGGCCGAGGGCCGCAACCGGATCGTCCGCGTGCCGCTTCTCCTCTGGCTCGCGTACGTCGGCGTGCGGCAGTTCGGCGACGCCGAGTACTCGTCGATCCTCGGCGCGCTCAACCTCGGGATCCACGAGGCGGGACACTTCGTCTTCGCGTCGCTCGGCGCCTTCCTCCACTCGGCGGGCGGAACGATCCTGCAACTCGCGGCGCCGGTCGCGGCGGCCGTGATGTTCGTGCGCCAGCCCGACTGGTTCGCGGCGACGTTCTGCCTCGGCTGGCTCTCGAGCAACCTCCACGGCGTCGGCACCTACATGGCGGACGCCGAGGCGATGCGCCTCCCGCTCGTGACCGTCGGCTCGGCTGAGTCGGTGTCGCACGACTGGCGGTTCCTCTTCGAGCGGATGGACCTCCTCCACCGCTGCGAGACGATCGGCGCCCTGACGCACGGCCTCGCGCACCTGGCGATGCTCGCGTCGATCGCGGGCTGCGTGTGGCTGCTCTGGAAGATGACGCCGCGCTCGCGCCGGTGAACGGCCGAGTCCGTCCGCGCGGCGGATCCTGCTAGCTTCGGGACGTGCCCCCCGCCCCCGCTCCGCGCGTCGTGCGTTTCGAGCGGACGGTGGCCCTCGCGCTCGCCGCCGCGGCGGCGTCGGCACCGTCGGTCGTCGGCGTGGCGCTCGCGGTGCTCGCGGTGGTGCCGGGGAACGCGATCTGGGCGGTGGCGTGCGGATTCGCGGCGGGCGCGGTCGTGCGGCGAGGGAACCGCCGGGTCGGCGCAACGATCGTGCTCCTGCTCCTCGCGTGGGCGGCGGCTTCGCTGATGGAGAGTCCCCCGCCCGTTGAAATCCTCTATCTGTTCGGTCGTCCTCCATCTCTGGTCGCGTACTCCGACTACGCCAGTCACGTCTCCAGAGTCCTCGCCGCCTGCGCGGCGGTTTCTGCGGTCCTCGCGGGACTGAGGCCTGGAGGGTTCGGCTTGCTCTCGTCCATGGCGCTTGCGCTCACAGCCGTGGCGCTGCGAGTCAGCCAGCAGGCGCACGACGCCGTCTGGCCTGCGGACGCCCTGCTCGCGGCGGTCGCGCTGGTCGTCGCTCTGCTCGGACGCCGCCGACGCGACGTCGCGGCCGTCGTCCTGCTCGGCGTCGCGATGGCGGCGTGCGTCGCTGTCCGACACTGGCTGCGGAGTTCATCCGACATCTTCGGCACGGCCGTCGCCGTGATGCTCCTCCCGCTCGCGTACCTCGCCGGCGCCTTCGCCGCGGACCTCGCGGACGGCGTCGCCCCCGACGGCGGGACGCGTCTCGTCGTCCTCGCGCAGCGGCGTCCGTGGGCGACGAGCGTCGCGATCGCGGCGGCGATCGTGGGACTCGGCGGCCCGTGGGCGGCCGAGTGGTACGGACTGCGCGACCGCTTCGACGTGGGGACGGCGCTCGTCCTCGTCCCCGCGGCGTTCGCGTTCCTCTGGCACGCCGGACGCGGCGGCCGCACGGGTTCGGACCGTCTCGCACCGTGGCTCGCGACGAACTCGGCGGCGCTCGTCGCGGCGCTGGTCTTCGCGGCCGGGCCGTGGTGGAACCTCGCGTTCGAGTCCACGCTCGCGATCACGCTGCCCGTGGCGCTCTGGCCGCTCGTCTGCGGAGTGTTCCTGCCCGGCGATCCGCCCGGCGACGAGACGCCGTTCGCCGTCTGTGCCTTCGCGCTGTCGCTGGCACTCGCTCCGCTCGCGGCGACGTGGTTCGTCGTCCGGGCGGACGCATGGGCCGCGGCGACGGCGTTCAGCATCCTGCTCGTCCCGCTCGCGTTCCACGCAGCGGTGCGGAGCCGTCTCGGTTCGGTGACGATCGTGCTCGGCGCGGTCGCCGTCGGCGTCGCGGGCGAGATCTTCCGTCCCTCATCGGCGTGGTTCGATGGCTCGATGCACGCGCGCCCCTACCGCGCCGGGATGCTCGTGCCGGGCGTGTGGCTCATCGCAGGCCTCCTCGCCGTCGCCGCGCGCCGCTGCCGGAGCATGACGGCGGTGCCGCGCGACCATCCGATCGTCGAGGACTTCCGGGTGGAGTGAGCGGCGCGCGCAGGTGGAGGGCATCGACTCGCGACCAGCCAGTCAATCGTCTCGGTAGGGGCGGACCCCCGTGTCCGCCCAACGTCGCGTCCGGTTCGGGCGGTGGTCCGGGATCAACCGGGGGCGGACACGGGGGTCCGCCCCTACCGAGACCTATTGCATGTCGCGGCTCGATCGCCCGCCCTACTTCGACCGCTTCGGCTCCGCCAACACGACCTCCACCGCCTTCAGCAGTTGCGCGTCGGTCCCCGCGGCCACGTCCTTCGGGTTGTCGTAGACGAGCACGTCGGGGCTGAGTTCCTCGTTCTCGAGGAACGTCCCCTCGGGCGTCACCATGCCGACCTGCGGGATCCCGAAGTAGACGGTGGGATCGAGCAGCGTCTCCCACCACACGGCCGTCGCCGTACCCGCGACCGGCGCCCCGACGAGCTTGCCGATGCCGAGTGCTTTGAACGCGTACGGGAACATGTGCGCGTCGGAGTAGTTGCCCTCGCTCATCAGCACCGCGACGGGCCGGGCCCAGCGCGCCATCGGCTCGCCGCCGAAGTCGCCGCGCGATTTCCCGCGCGGGACGATGTCGAGGTACGGACGGCCGTTCAGGAAGGCGCAGAGGTCGTCGTGCAGCCAGCCGCCGCCGTTGAAACGCGTGTCGAGCACGAGCGCCTCTGCGTCGCTGTGGCGGCCGAGCGTCTCGGAGTACGTGCGGCGGAACGAGCTCTCGTTCATGCCGCGCACGTGGACGTATCCGGCGCGGCCGCCCGACGCCTTCTCGACCACGTCGCGGCAGCGCTCGACCCAGCGCTCGTAGAGGAGGTTCGCCTCGGCGCCGAGATCGACCGGCTTCACGACCTCCTGCCACGACGTCGCGCCGTCCGCCGACTTCAGGTCGAGAAGGACCGGGCGCCCCTCCTTGCGGTTCAGCGTCATCGCGGGATCGACCGACGGCGTGAGCGCCACGGCGTCGATCGCAGCGACGATCGTGCCCGCGACGATCTTCGACCCGGCCTTCGCGCACGGTCCGCCGCGGATCACCTCGGCGACGCGCAGACCCTCGCCGTCCCACGCCGTGTCCCACATCAGGCCGAGCGCGGCGGTCTTGTCGGCGTCAGGGACCTTCGGCCGGTATCCCGAGCCGGTGTGCGACGCGTTCAGCTCGCCGAGCATCTCCGAGAGCATCTCGGCGAAGTCGTGGTTGTCGGTGATGAACGGGAGGAAACGCGCGTAGTTCGTCTTCATCGCGTCCCAGTCCACGCCGTGCAGTTTCTCGTCGTAGAACTTCCGCCGCACCTGGCGCCACGCGTGCTCGAACATGTACGCGCGCTCGGCCGGGCGGTCGATCGTCATCTCGGCGGCGTACTTCACGGGCTTGCCCTTCGCGGCGCCTTCGCCCTCGGGCGTCAAGAGCGAGGCGATGTCGGCCCGCACGATCGCGCCAAGGCCGTCCATCGCGTAGACGAACTTCCCTTCCTTGCCGAACACGACCTCGCCAGGCTCGTCGGCTCCGAGCTCGAGGATGCGCATCGTCTTCTGGTCCCGCGGCCGCGCGAGCCAGAGGTCCCACTTGTCGCCGATCTTCGCGAAGTAGACGACGCTCTCGGCGTCCTTCGACACGGCGTACCCGGCGATCGGCGACGACGTGATCGTCGCGCGCTTCACGCGTCGCTCCAGGCGCTCGAGCTCGATCTTCACAGGCTCCGGCGGCTTGTCCTTCTCGTCCGGCTTCTCCTTGTCGCCCTTCTTCTCGTCGCCGGCCTTCTCCTTCTCCTTGTCCTTCTCCGCCTTGTCTTCCTTCTTCCGGAGGAGGTCGAAGTCCTCGCGCGAGAGCGACGCCCGGTCGAAGGCGTCCTGCGTGAGGTACTGCGCGAAGAGGTCGACGTCGGCTCCCCACGAACCGTGCGAGCGGCGTCCGAGCCGGTCGGAGTGGAAGAAGAGCGCGCGGCTGTCGGGGCTCCAGCGGGGCTGCGAGTCCTCGTAGCCCGAGTCGGTCACGTCGGTGATCTTCCCGCTCTCGACGTCGACGACGCCGACGTCGCCGATCCAGCGGCGCCGCGCGACGTACGTGAACGCGAGCCACTTCGAATCGGGCGACCAGTCGTACTGGATGTCGCCGTCGGCGTAGCTGTAGTTGCGCTCGGGCGGGACGACGTTCTTCGTCGCCTTCGTCGCGAGGTCGAGGACGTCGATGGCGTCGCGGTTGCGCAGGTACGCGAGCTTCTTCCCGTCGGGCGAGAGCGCCGGCTGGAACACCTCGTCCGTGCCGGCGAGAACCGATTCCTCCGCGAGCTTCGTCGCCGCGAAGAACGTGGGTTCCTCGGCGCGCACGATCGACGACTTCCGGATGCCCCACGACTCGCCGCGTTCGGCCGAGTAGTAGATCGAGCGGCCGTCGGGCGCCCACGCGAGCGAGCGCTCCTGCTCCGGCGTCGTCGTCACACGGCGAGTCGTGCCGTGCTCGACGGAGGCGACGAACACCTCGCCGCGCACGATGATCGCCACCTCCTGCTCGTTCGGCGAGACGGCGAACGCGGTCGCGCCCTCGCGGAGCGTCTCGAGCTTCACCGCGTTCTCGTGCTCGTCGCCGACGGCGCGGACGCGCACCTTCACGGGCTCGCCGCCCGGCGGCATCGTGAAGAGCTCGCCGTTCCAGGTGAAGGCCAGCGCTCCGGTCGTCGCCGCGCTCAGGAACCGCACGGGGTGCGTCGCGAACTTCGTCACGGCGGCGGCGGCACCCGAGCCGTCGGTCGCGCGCTTCCACACGTTGAACGTGCCGCCGTCCTCGCTGAGATAGAAGACGGACTTGCCGTCGGGCGAGAAGACTGGGTTCCTGTCCTCGCACGGCGAGGTCGTCAGCTTCCGGTGCGTGCCCGCGGCGACGTCCCAGATCCACACGTCGCGCGTCACGGAGGAGCGGTGGTGCTTGCGCCACTCGTTCTCGTAGCCCTTCCTGTCCTGATAGACGACGAGTGAGCCCGTGGGGCTCATCTGCGCGAGTTCTGCGGGCGTCGTGAGGATCTGCTTCGCGCGGCCGCCCGCCACGGGCACCGCGTAGAGCTCGGGCATGACGGTCGTCGGCATCATCGACTGCGCCGAGTCGAGCCGGGTCGAGGCGACGAGGATCGAGAGACCGTCGGGAGTGAAGCACGTTGCGCGGTCGGGCGCCGAGTGGAACGTGAGTCGCTTCGCCGCGCCGCCCGCCGCGGGCACGGTGAAGACGTCGAAGTTGCCGAACCGGTCGGAGGAGAACGCGATCGTCCTGCCGTCGGGCGACCACACGGGCGAGCGGTCGTAGGCCTCGTGGATCGTGATCGGACGCGCGTCGCCTCCCGCCGCAGGGACGATCCAGAGATCCCCTTTGTGCTCGAAACAGACCTGTGTGCCGTCGGGCGAGATGGCGGGATACCGGATCCAGAGCGCCTCGCCCGGATCCTCCGCGCGGGTGGATCCCGCCAGCATTCCGAGCGCCGCCGTCACGTAGAGCACCCGTTTCATCGTCGACTCCGTGCGAGACTGGGACCTTCGACCTGGAGGCAAGCACGCCATTGCACCGGAACCGCCCGTCCCTTCCCAAGCCCCGACTGAGCGCGGGCGACGCCGTTGGGGGTCAGACCCCGAGCCTCGTGCCCGCCGAGGTGCCCGGCCACGCGAGTGAGCCTCGCGCCGCCGAAAGGGGTCAGACCCCCAGCCTGGAACCCCGGCTGACGCGCGGGCAGGTCGTCGAGGTCGACGTCGAGAAGCTCGTCTTCGGCGGCGACGGGCTGGCGCGCTTCGGCGCGCAGGTCGTGTTCGTGCCGTTCGCGGCTCCCGGCGATCGGCTGCGCATTCGCGTCACCGAGGTCGGCAAGGCGTTCGCTCGCGGGGCGATCGTCGAGATCGTCACGCCCGGTCCCGCGCGGCGCGATCCGAAGTGCCGGCACTTCGGCGCTTGCGGCGGATGCCATCTCCAGCACGTCGAGTACGCGGCGCAACTCGACGCGAAGGCGGCGTTCGTCCGGGAGTCGCTGCGGCGGATCGGCCACATCGACTGGACGGACGAGATCCCCGTCCGCGCCGCCGCGGAGTGGGCGTACCGCACGCGGACGGAGCTCCAGGCGCGGCGCGGGCACCTCGGCTACTTCCGCGCCGGGACGCACGAGATCGTCGACGTGGAGGAGTGCCCCATCCTCGTGCCCGAGGCCGAGGCCTTCGTCCGCGGACTCCGCGCCGATCCGCCGCGGAACGCGGTCCACGTGGCGGTCGGCGACGACGGCAACGTCGTGACCGGCGGCGGCGCGGCCATCCGCCAGCGCGTCGCGGGCTTCGACTTCGAGTTCGCGGCCGACTCGTTCTTCCAGGGCAACCGACTCCTCGCCGACGACCTCGTCCGCGAGGCCACGGGCGGCGCCGCGGGGGAACTCGCGATCGACCTCTTCGCCGGCGCGGGACTCTTCTCGCTGCCGCTCTCGCGCGGCTTCCGCGAGGTCGTCGCCGTGGAGAGCCGCCGGGCCGCGTCGCGCCGCGCCGAGGCGAACGCCGCGCGCGCCGCCGTGACGAACGTCCGCTTCGTCGCCGAGTCGGTGGAGACGTGGCTCGCGCGTCCGCTGCCCTCACCGCCGGACCTCGTGCTGCTCGATCCGCCGCGCACGGGCGCCGGTCCCAGCGTCGTCGGCGCGATCGCGGCGCTCGGCGCGCGCGACGTCACCTACGTGTCCTGCGATCCGGCGACCCTCGCGCGCGACCTGCGCCTCCTCCTCGACCGCGGATACCGCCTCGTCTCCGTCGTGGCGATCGACCTCTTCCCGCAGACGTACCACGTCGAGACGGTCGCGAAGCTCCGCCGCGACTGACGGATCTCGATCTCGAGAGTCGGCCGGGGCGGCCGCGTCCGGCCGCCCCGGTCAAGGACGAGTCGCCGCTCCGGCTAGCCCGCATCTCTCACCAAGCTTCGCGCCTGGCCGGTCTTCCGGGCCGATGGCTGCGTTGTGGCGCTTGCGAAGACCTGCCAAGGTCGGCGCTGCGCGCCCCGCCTTGCCCTCGGACCCGGAATCCTCGGCCAGGACACTCTGTCGCCGCGCGAACGATCGTCGAAACGGCGTGAGATCCAAGCCCTACCTGTTCTTGATGCCACTCCCGCGCCAACCCTGGTGAGAGATGCGGGCTAACGGTTCCAGCCGAAGACGCGGAGGTTCTCGCCGCCGGGACTCCGCGCGGGCGGGGTCTCGGTCAGCAGGATCATCGACGGCTCGGAAGTCCCCGAGAGGTCGCCGATGACGATGTCGTTCGCCTCTCCCGTCGCCGACGTCGCCGGCGGCAGGTAGACGTTGGCGTCCGTGAAGACGAGCCCCGCGCCGCCGCGCAGGAGCCGAGTGGACCTCGCCGCGCCGCCCGCGCCATCCGCGAGCGCATCCGTCGTGCCGACGGCGATGTCGAGCAGACCGTCGCCGTCGAAGTCGAAGACCGCGAGTGCGGCACCCCGCAGATCGTCGTCCAGGGTCCCGGCGAGCGGTGCCGACGGCACGGCCGACGACGTGACGCTCACGAAGGCCGCACCGTCGTTGCGCAGCATGCGCAGCGCCGGCGTGGCGTGAGACGCCGTTCCGGCGTAGGCATCGGTCCCGGCGCGGTGCACGAGCACCATGTCGAGATCGCCGTCCGAGTCGAGGTCGGCGAGCGCCAGCCTGTCGGCCTGCCAGTACTCGAAGCCCGACCCGGCCGGCATCCACGTGCCGGTCCCGTCCGTGAACACGCCCGCGCCGTCGTTGATGAGCACGCGCGTCGCGATCCGCGGCGAGTCCTGTCCGGCGTTGGTCAGACCGAACGCCGTGACGCTGGTCGGGTCGTCCCACGTGAGCACGACGTCGAGATCGCCGTCTCCGTCGATGTCGGCGAGCTTCAGGTCGCGCGCGTGGAAGGCGGGCAGCGTGGCGTCCATCGCGGCGCCGCGCGGAAGACTCATGAACGTCGCGTCGCGGAAGTCCTCGCCAAGGGCGACACGGTTCTCGAAGACGAGCAGCGCAGGCGCCTCCACGGCCGTGCCGTAGATCGAGTAGTTGGCCCCGGCGTTCGCCGAGTAGCTGTACCCGCCGGAGAACGTGACGTCGGCGAGGGGGATGTGGAGTGTCCCGGCGCGGGGGCGGTCCGTGCCGACGACGAGGTCCGCGTCGCCGTCGCCGTCGAGGTCGCCGAGCGCGGCGCAGGTCGCCCGCCCGGAGATCGACGCGTCGGGCGCGAACAGCTTGAACTGCGCGCCGGTGGTCGTGTCGAAGCAGTACCAGGGCTCGGTGCGCACGCGCGGACCGGACTTGTCGTAGACGAACGAACCGGACCCGGCGTTGCGGAACACGCGCGCCTCGAACTCGCCACCGAGCTCGTCGGTGACGCGCCCGCCCGTGATGACGATGTCCGGCAGGTGGTCGCCGTTCACGTCGCCCGCCGAGACCGCCAGCGCCTTCCAATCGTCGAGGCCTGCGGGATCGGCGAGCGCAGGCGGGAGGCTGGACGCAGTGACGTCGGCGAAACCGGCGGCGCCCCTGAAGAAGAGCCGCGTGAACTCGCTGCGCGTCCCGGGCGAGGCATCGTCCGACACGACCACGAGGTCGTCGGCGAGACCGTCGCCGTCGAAGTCGGCGACCGCACCCCGCCATCCGGTCAGGTCGTCGAGGGCCGAGGCGCCCGGCGATTCCGCGGCCGTCTCGTCCTCCCATCCGACGAGCCGGATCGCGCCGACGCGCACCGCGCTCTGTCCGAACGAGTCGGTGACGACGAGGTCGGCCGCGCCGATCGGCGCCGCACCCGTCGTGAACGTGAGCGCGTTCGCCGTCGCGGAGATCACCGTGCCTGCCGTGCCGCCGAGCGTCACGGTCCCGGTGGCTTCCAACCCGGTGCCGATGACGGTCACCACCGTCCCGCCGACCGCCGCGGCGTGCGACGCGTCGAGGAGGTTCCCGCCGGTCGCCACGGCAGACTGGATCGTGGGAGCGCCGCGGATCTCGAAGCCGGCACCGGGTGCGATCGCGTCGAAGCGGTCACGGACCGCGAAGGAACAGATGCCGGCGCCCATCGCGGGCGACGCGAAACGCAGGTGCGTGGAGTCCACGAACGTCGTCGCGACCGCGCTGCCGTCGAGAATGATGCGATCCGCCGGCTCGAAGCCCGTTCCGGTGACGGTGATCGTCAGACCGCCCGCGACGGGACCCCAGGCCGGCGAGAACGGCGACGCCGCGATCTGCGGCGCCGACTTGTAGGTGTACTTGAACCCCGACGGCGTCGAGCGGCCGAAGGCGTCCTCGACGTACACGGTCACGTTTCCGGTGCCCGGCGGGACCACGACGCGCATCCGGGCCGGGTTCGTCACCGTGAGGACGGTCGCCGGCGCGAGACCGAACCGCACGGTCTGACCCGATGCGAAGTTCGTCCCGCGCAGCCAGAGGGTCTCGCCGCCCGCCGCGCGTCCGAGCCGCACCTGGCGGTCGCCATCGTCCACGAGGTCCGCGATCGCCGGAGCCTCGACGTAGTGGAAGTAGCCGGGGCGGACGCACGACTGACCGTCGGCGCCGACGATCGCGACGTCCACGGTCTTGCCGGCGGCGATGGGCGGCGGGATCACGTCGATCGAACCGGCGGAGCGCACCATCGCCGTGGCGCGTTCGCGGCCGAAGAAGACAGCCGGCGGCGTCACGGCCGAGAAGTTGCCGCCCGTCATGTGCACGATGCCTCCCGCGATCCCGCGGATCGGCGCGTCCCGCGTCTCGAGCCACGGCTCCGCGTCCGCGAGCCGGATCGGCTTCTTGTTCGCCGGACGGCCCTGCGGCGTCACGCGCACGCTCACGTTCACGACGGGCGAGCCGCCCGATCGCACGAGGTGCAGTCCGTAGGTCCCGTCTCCCGACATCAGCGTGAGGCCCTTCACGGCGAACGAGGTCCTCCCCGTCGAGACCGTCACGCCGGACACGGGCCGGTGCGACGGATCCTCGATGGAGCCGAGCGACACCGGCGCATCGGTCGGACGCCAGCTCACCCTGACGTCGAGAGTGGCGCCCGTGACCCCCTCGAAGTCGATGCGCGTGTCGTCCTGCGCCGCCAGCGCGAGTTTTCGCAGGCGCAGATCCGCCGCCCGTGCGACGCCGAACTCGACGGCGTAGGCGCCCTCGGTGGCGTCCCTGCCCGTCACGCGAACCGCCCAGCGCCCCGTCTCGGGCACCACGAACCCGCGGAGCGCGAGCGACTTGCCGCCGGACCTCTCCGCAACGGCGGGAGCGATCTCCGAGCCGCCGGGCCCGACGAGCGTGAGGCGCGGCATCAACGCCGAGCCCTTCGCCACCTTGAGCGAGACGCTCACCTTCTCGCCCTTCAGAAGATGTGCGACGTAGTCGTCGGCGTCGGGATCGGAGCAGTTGCGCGCGATCGAGGCCTCGTAGCGGCCGGAGCCGAACGGCGGACCGTACGGGTCGCCCCCCCGCGCGGGCGCGGCGAACGCCGCGAGCGCGAGCACGACGGCGAAAGCGATTGGCGAGCGCTTCATCGAGAGCCTCCGGAGGGGACTTGGTGCGGACGGAAGGAACCAGAATTCGGCCGCGATGTTGACGCGGCGGGCCGCTCGGGGTCGTGACCCTCATCACGAGGCGTGACGTCCATCGCGCCGGCGTGACCCCGGTCATTCGACGCAATCGGCACTTCCGCGATCTGAAGGGGGAAGCCGCCCGGCGTGAGCCTCGCGGACGCGATTTCGCCGCCCGGTCAGGTTGCGAGCGCGGCGACGAGGCGCCGCAATTCGTCGTCGGTCTCGCCCGGACCGTCCACGGTCTGCGCCACTTCGTCGCGGAGCAGTTCGCGGCAGCGGCGCCGCAGGTGGTGGACGGCGACCTTCACGGTCGCCTCCGTCGTGCCGAACGCCGCGGCGACTTCCGCGTACGGCTTCGCCTCGCCCGGGCCGCCGACGTGAGGCAGGAGTGCCTCGAGACGCGCCGGATCGCCGCGGTGGTCGTTGCGCAGGCGCGCGAGCGCGCGGTCGAGGAGCGTCATCGCCCAGCGCCGCTCGTAGAGCGCTTCGGGCGTCCGCTCGTCCACGGGTTCCATCGAGTAGCGGCGCTCGCCGTCGTCGATCTCGAACGGCAGTCGCACGCGGTCGCCGCCGCGCTTCGCCGCCGCGTCCTTCGCGCGTACGTGCGAGGCGTGCCGCTGGAACGCCGTGAGCAGGAACGTGCGGAACCGTCCGCGCCCGGGGTCGGCGGTGGCGAGCGACTCGCGTTCGAGGAGGACGAGGAAGTAGCCCTGGACGAGGTCCTGCGCGTCCTCGGGCGCGGCACCGCGGCGCCGGGCATACGCGTAGAGCGGATACCAGTAGGAAGCGCAGAGCGACTCGAGCGCGCTCTTCGCCGCGGTATCGTCGCCGCGCGTCGCGAGGACGACGGACCAGCGCGTCGTCGCGAAGCGGGGCGATCCGCGCGGCGCGCCGTCGGTCACCGCGGCTTCTTGGGCGTGGCGGGGCCGACGTTCCGGCCGTCGCCGCCCAGGCGCAGCGACGGCGCGGAGGCGGTGATGGTCTTGCGAAGGGGCGCGAGCGCGAAGCGCCAATTGGGCTCCGCCGCCCCTCTCGAATCCATCGGGGCGCTGGGGTCCGCGGCGCCGTCCGCCCGGACGAACTGCACGGTGACCATGATCGAGGAGTTCCACATTGTCACCGTCGCCGTGTCGCCGGGGACGGCGGGCGTGGTGATCTGGTAGGTCGCGAGGTCCCCGTCGAAGAACTCGTCGCCAACCAGCGGCAGTCCGAGCTGTCCCGATTCGCCGCGCGTGGCGCGCGCTTCGTCGCTCATGGCTCGGAGTGCCTCGAAGTCCTCCGGGAGGTAGAGGTCGCGCAGCGATTCGATCTCCGTCACCGGCCTGAGCGCGAGCGTGCGGTCGAGGAGACGGCGGATCGCGGCCTGGTCGCGGCCGAGCGTCGCGGCGTGCGCGTGCCCCCTCTGGATCTCGATCGTTGACTGCGAGGGGTAGACGTAGGTCCGCTGGCTCGCGCGGGCGACCACCTCCCAGATCGTCATCGGCACGAGCAGCACGGCCGCGAGCACGCCGATCCCAGCGAAGCCGATCCCGTGGAGCCGGCCTTCGCTGTGGCGGATCCGTCCCCACGCATAGAGCGACGCGAGGAGGAGCGCGAGCAGCGTCGGCACGGTGAACCAGAGCGTCTGGGAGACGCTGTGGGCGTTTCCGAGCACGGTCATCCACGCCGCGGCCGCACCGAACGGAACGAGGAACGCGAGCTTGCTGAGCCGCGACTCCGGTCCGGGCGACGCGAAGAGCGCCTTCTGGAGCGAGACCGTCTTCGCCGCCGCGACGTCGATCCTGCTTGGCCGCGGCGGCAGCGGGATGGGCGGCGGCAGCGGCGATCCCGCCTCGTCGATCCGCGTCTTCACCTCGGAGACGTGCTGGAACCGCGCCGCGCGCTCCTTCTCGAGCGTCCGCATCACGATCGCGTCGACGCGCGCGTCCACGTCGCACTTGCCCGACGGCGCCGCGAACCGGCCGAGCGGCAGTTCGCCGGTGAGCATCTCGTAGAAGACGACGCCGAGGCTGTAGATGTCGGCGCGGTGGTCCACGTCGGCCGGGTGCTCCACCTGCTCCGGCGCCATGTAGTGCGGCGTGCCCATCACGTGGCCGGTCCCCGTGAGCGACGGGCCGCGCGCGCCCTCGACGAGTTTCGCGAGGCCGAAGTCGGCGACCTTCACGCGGCCGGACTTCGTCAGGAGGACATTCTCCGGCTTGATGTCGCGGTGCACCACGCCCTGATCGTGCGCGTACTGCAGCGCGTCGCACATCTGCGGGACGATCGCAAGCGCCTCCTTCGGCGAGATGCGGCGATCCGCGAGCACGCGACGGAGGTTGGCGCCGTCCACGAGTTCCATCGCGAGGAAGCACCAGCCGTCGGCGGCGACGCCGAAGTCGAACACCTGCACGATCCCCGGGTGCTGGAGGCGCGCGAGCGCCTTCGCCTCGCGCTGGAAGCGCTCCGCGAACTGCGCGCCGCGCGTCGGGCCACCCGGAAGGACCTTCAGCGCCACCTCGCGGTCGAGCGCCTTCTGGCGCGCGCGGAAGACGACGCCCATCCCGCCGCGGCCGAGTTGTCCGGTGATCTCGTAGCCGGGGAACCGGCGCTCGACCTCGGCGGCCGGGACGTCGGGCGGCGGGGCACCCGGGTCCGTCGCGAATCCCAGCGCCATGAGGCATCTCGGGCACGCGCCGCCGGGCGAATCCTGGGGGATCGGCGTGCGGCAGGTCGGGCAGGTGCGGGGCTCGGTCATGGCTGCGGTCTCCTCGGTTCCCTACGGAGGGATTCCCGGACCGCAGCGGAAGGTTAGTCGGAATCGAGAGGGCGGCGATCACGCGTCCGTGACCGCCGCCCCATGTCCCTTCGAAGTCGTGCTACTTGTTCTTCTCGGCTCGCTCCACGTCGAGCCGCCAGATCGACGTCGTCCCGCTGATCTCGTTCGCGACGACCAGCAGCGGCTTCTTCACCGGGCTCTGGTTCGCCGGGATGAAGAGCATCCCCTCGGGTCCGAGGTCCCCCGCCGCGCCCGCCGCGGTGTCGCCGGCGAAGTCCCGGTCGTTCACGTACTTCACGAACACCGGCGTCCGCGGATCGGTCACGTCGTAGATCATGAAGCCGCCGATGCGCTCGAGACCGAGGAAGGCATACGTGCGGTCGCCGACCTTGCCGACCGTCACACCTTCAGGCTCCGGTCCCTTGTTGTCGCTGCGGGTGTCGAACGATGCATTCGTCGCGTGGTCGGAGTTGAACTGCCCGGGGAAGGCCGAAGCCGTCACGCGTTCGATCTCGTCGCCGCTGTCCCAGACGAGGTCGCCCGTCGCGCTCCAGACGGACATCGAGCGAGCGCCGAACGTGTAGAGCTGGTCGAAGTCGCCGTCGTTGTCGGTGTCGCCGAGCGTGCTGGTGATCACGAGCCGCCCGAGCTGCTGGTCGAGCCGGAGCGTCGCCGGATCCTTGAACGCCGCGGGGTCGAGCGTGACGTCCTTGACGCGCTTCTCCTCGTTGAAGCCGGTCCAGGCGCGCGTGTCGCCCTCGTTGGCCGTGAAGAGGAAGGTGCCGTCGTCGGTCGTGGACGACGCGATCGCGTCGGGCTGGTACATGCCCCTCACCGGCCAGTTGCGGATGTTGATCTTCGTGTCCCGGTCGCTCGCGTCGAGGCCCGTCCCCGAGACCGTGATGATCCCGAGCGTCGGCGCGACGGGCGTCGCGCGGAAGTCGAGGCGCCCCGTCGTCTGATCGAACGTGCCGGCCAGGTTGAAGTCGTTGTCGTTGATCACCGCGATCCGGTTCCGGTCGATGACGCAGAGCCCCTCGACCTTGTCGAACGCGTCGTAGCCGGCCGTGACCAGGTCCACGTAGAGGTCCTTGCGCACCGGCTTGACGCCGATCGCCGCGAGGTTCGCGGGCAGCGTGGTGTCGAGCGTGCCGCCGGGGCCGACGATACCCGCCGCGAGCGTCTGCAGGTTCGTCGCGCCGCCGAGGCTCACGCGCCAGACCTTCTTCTGCGCCGCGGCGCCCGTCAGGTCGTCGCGCTCGACGACGAGGAACTCGCCCGCACCCACGGCGACCGCGTCGCCGATCTTGTCGGGACCCGCTCCGTCCCTGCCTTCGAGGACGTAGGCGTACTGCGCCGTCGTCGCGAGCGTGACGGTGTCGAACTCGACGATGCGGCAGACGTAGCCCGCCTTCGAGTTCGCGTCGCTCGCGGTGTCGGGGTTGTCGATCGGGCTCTGGACGAATGCGTACAGCTTCGTGCCGAAGAGCGCGACGGCTTCGAAGCCGCGGTTCGCGCGGCGCTGGCCGAGTTCCGCGGGGAGCGCCTCGATGCCCGTGGTGACGCCGCCCGCGTTCGAGCCCGTGGGGACGTAGCGCGCGAGGAGGAGGCCCGTGGCGTCGAAGTGGTAGATCGACGGGCGGTACTCCTCGACCATCCAGAACGTGCCGTCGGGCGCCGTGACGACGCCCTCGAAGTCGGCGCCGAGCGGGTCGCGAGCGAGCACGCTGCCGCGCAGGTCGATCGGGATCTCGTCGGCGAAGGCGGCATTGTTCGCGCCGGTGCGGTTCGGAAGGCCCGTCATCGCGCTGCCGTCGGTGCGCTTCAGCGGGATCCGCTGCCCGAGCGTGACGGCACGCGTCGCCGGATCCACCTCGAAGCGGACGAGCTCGGGCTGGAAGGAAGGCAGCGCGAACGGTCGCTCGCGGATCGTGTCGCCGTCGGTGTCCTTCGGCTCGCCGTTCGGCCCGCGGTCGGGGTGCGTCAGGAACTTCAGCCGGCCGGTCGCCGAGTCGATCCCCTCGAAGTGGAGGCCCGAGAAGCCGCCGAGCAGGATCTGCTGCCCGTCGGCCGTCGTCCCGAGGACCGGCATCGCCGGGAACGGCGCGAGCGCCGTCTGCGCGGTGACGCGTCCGTAGTCCTTGAAGCCGAGACCCTCGACGCTCGTGACCGTCTTCGTGACGAGGTCCACGATCGCGATCGCGTTGCTCTCCTGGAGCGTCACCCACGCCTTCGTCGAGTCGGGCGACACGGTGATGTACTCGGGCTCGAAGTCCTGGGCCGCCGTCGCACCGGGACGGCCGATGCGCGCGCCCGCCTCGAGCGTCGTGCCGTTGAAGGCGCCGAAGCCCACCTGCGTCACATCCGCCTGGGTGACCTTCTTCGGCCCCTTCGACACGTCGATGATGCTGATCGAGCCTTCGGGATCGACCGTGAGGTCGTCGGAGGGCTCGCCCTCGTTCGCCACGAGCAGGAGGTCGCCGTCCGGCGTGATCGTGAGCATGTCGGGCAGGGCGCCGACCGTCACCTCGCTGATGAACCGGCCCTTCATGTCGAAGAAGACGACCTTTCCCGGGTCGGTCTTGACGGCCGCCTGGATCGCCACCGCGACCGACTTCCTGCCGACGGCCACGCTCTGCGCGGATGCGCCGTAGGGCGTCACGTCGATCGAGAAGAGGAACTTCGGCACCGACGGGTTCTTGATGCTGAGCACGTCCACGCGCGGCGCGGCGGCGGTGCCGTTGACGACGAAGAGCCGGTCGCTCCCGGGGTCGAACGCGGCGATCTCGGCGCCGCCCTGGTCGAAGACGTTGGCCGCGAACGTGCCGAGCTTGGTCACCTGCACGCCGGTCTGCGGCTGCTTCGGCTTCGCGTCGGCGAACTCGTGGTGCCCGATCGCGAGCACGGCGATCAGCGCGGCGACGAGACACGGGAACGAACGGGACGGCTGCATCGGCGGACCTCCTGGTTTCGGGGAACCGCGTCTCTAGTCCCGGTTCGCAACGTGCGCGTGAACCGGGCGAGGAGTCCGTGTCAAGCCGGCTGGAAGCGCTGCGGCGCCGTCCCGCGGTCTTCATCTTCCCTGAACACGAGCCTTTACATTCCCAGCCATGAACAACCTCCCGCTGCTCTCGCTCTCCCTGCTCGCCGCCGCGTGCGCCTCGGCGCCGCCCGCGGATCCCGACGTGCTCATCGCCCGGCGGGTCCCCGCCGCGCCCGTGCTCGACGGCAGGGACGACGACGCCGCCTGGCGCGACGCGCCCGAGATGGTCGTGCCGCTCGAAGGCGCGAGCGCGCCCAGCGACGTCCGCCTCCGTGCGATCGTCCACGGGAGCCGGGTCTACGTCCTCGCGCGCTGGCAGGACTCCACGGAGGACCGCCTGCACAAGATGCGCGTGCCGAAGGCGGGCGGCGGGTTCGAGAACGGAAGGGAGCGCGAGGACGTGTTCGCGATCGGCTTCCCGATCTCCGGCGAGTTCACCGGCGACATGCTCTCGCCGCTCGAGTGCGTGTGGGACGTGTGGCAGTGGAAGTCCGCGCGGACCGACGCCGCGGGCTTCGCGATGGACAAGTCCCACGTCCACGCGTTCGCCGACCCGGGCGGCAAGCGCCACGAGCATGCGTTCGACGACGGCCGCAAGCTGTACATCCGCCGCCCCGAGGACGCGGGCACATCCGCCACCGCGACGATCCCCGCGCCGGAGAAGGCTGAGACCCCGATGGCGCAGTTCGTCGCGCAGACGCCGACCGGCAGCGCCGCCGACGTCGCGGCGCGGGGCGAGTGGCGCGACGGGTGGTGGACGCTCGAGATGTCGCGCGTGCTCGTCACGGGCCACGCCGACGACGCGCCGTTCGGCGCGGCCGACGTCCCGTTCGCGGTCGCCGTGCTCGACCGCGCCGAGGACGAGGACCACTCGACGTCGCCCGTGAGACGCCTTCGCATCGAGCCGTGACACCGCGCCGTCCGCGCGACAGCATGCGGACGCGATGCCCGAACTCCCCGACGTCACCGTCTACGTCGAATCGCTCGCGCGGAAGCTGAGCGGCGAGCGACTCGTCCGCGCGCGCCTCGTGAGCTTCTTCGTCGTCCGGACGGCGACGCCGCGGCTCGCGGACCTGGAAGGCAGACGCGTGCTCGCCTTCCGGCGCATGGGCAAGCGCATCGTCTGGGAGTTCGAGGACGACCTGCGTCTCGTGCTGCACCTGATGGTCGCGGGGCGCCTGCGATGGCGCGCGCCGGGCGCCAAACCGCCGGGCCGCATCGGGCTCGCCGCGTTCGACTTCGCGCCGGGCACGCTGCTCCTCACCGAGGCGGGAACGCAGAAGCGCGCATCGATCCACGTCGTCCGCGGCGACGACGCCGTCAGAGCGCTCGATCCGGGCGGCGCCGAAGTGGACGCGATCGACGCGGCGAGGTTCCACGAACTCGTCACCCGCGAGAACCACACGCTGAAGCGCACGCTGACCGACCCGAAGCTCCTCAGCGGGATCGGCGGCGCGTACGCCGACGAGATCCTCCACCGCGCACGGCTCTCGCCCATCGCGCTCACGCAGAAGCTCGACGAGCCATCGACGACGCGTCTCCACGCCGCGTGCCGCGACGTTCTGCGCGAGTGGACCGAGCGTCTGCGCGCGGAAGTCGGCGACGGCTTCCCCGAGGAGGTGACGGCGTTCCGCAGCGAGATGGCCGTCCACGGACGCTTCGGCGAGCGGTGCCCCGTGTGCGCGACGAAGGTGCAGCGCATCGTCCACGTGGGCCGCGAGACGAACTACTGCCCGCGCTGCCAGACGGGCGGGAAAGTCCTCAAGGACCGCGCGCTGTCGCGTCTGCTGCACGACGACTGGCCGAAGACGGTGGAAGATCTCGAGTGAGTGGCCGCCCGAGCGCGTTGCCCTTCCTACTTTCCTACTTTCCTCATCCACTCGTTCGTCGTCGCCGTTCTGGCCGCGACGCGCACACGGCTGCCGGACGACTCGGTCGTCTGACGCCGCGACCCCGCGCGGCGGCTACTTCCCCTTCGGCTTCGCAGGCGCGGGCGCCGCCGCCGCGAGGCGCTCGATCGTGTGCGTCGTGCGCGACGTCGCCTTCATCGCGCCGGCGTCGCGCGCGGCCTTGAGGTTCTTCGCGAGGCTGACGAGGAATCCGTCCTTCCGCGAGTACGTCGCGGCGACGGACCCCCCGCCCGACGCCTTGGCGCCGTCGGCCGTCGCCTCCGGACCCGGCTTCCAGTCGAGCTTCCCGGCGACGACGGCCTTCTCCGCGTCCGCAACGGAGACGGCGTACTTCGCCGCGAAGTCCATCGACTGCTGGTTGATCCGGTCCTTCGCTTCCGCGGTCCACGCGACGCCGACCGCGTGCGGTTCCGCGGGAGCGGCGCAGAAGAGCGGCGCGATCTCCTCCACGCACTTCGCGTCGCTGAAGTCCTCCTCGGGGGTGAACGCCGATTCGATCAGCGTGCCCTTGATCGTCTCCATCCAGATCTCTCGCAGTCCCTTCACGGCGACGAGTCCGCCGCGCGCGTCGAGCGTCACGAGGAGCGGCTTCTTCGTGAGCGCCGTCGCGAGCGACACCAAGATCCTCTCTCCGAGGTCGGTCGGCGGCGCACCCGGCTTCGACGAGTCGAACTCGCGCGCCGGTTTACCGGCACCTCCGGGCAGCTTTCCGCTGACGAGGTCGTAGCGCAGTTCCGCTTCGACGCCGCCGTCCGGGCGCAGCGACTTCACGGTGAGCGTGTATTCGTGGACGAAGTCGCGGGCCGAGTACGGAGCGCCGTTCACCTCGGTCGAGGCGGACTCGACGTGCCGGAAGCGGAGCACGTCGCCCGCCTTCGCGGCGAGCTTCACTTCGACGGCTTCCTTCGCCGCGGGAGCCGGCGGCTTCGGGTCCTCGGCGCGCGCCGGAGTCCCCGCGGCGAGCGCCAGTGCGACCACGCAGAGCCGTCCGATCGATCGCATCATCGAAACCGCCTCCGCAGCGCCTACTTGATCTTCACGAATGCGTTGCCGCTGAGCACGGCGCCGGTGGACTGGTCCCAGAAGTCCGCCTTCTTCCCGGTCGCGGTGTTGCCCGTGACGGTGTGGCCCGAGCCGAAGAGGTGCACGCCCGCGCCCTTCGCCTCGGTGACGGTGTTGCCGACGATCTCCGTGCCCGTCTCGGAGACGCGGATGCCGTCGCCCTTCGACCCGGAGATCGTGTTGCCCTGCACGGTGCCCTCCGGTGCCGCGACGAGGATCCCGTCCTTCTTCTTCGTCTTCGTGATGGTGTTGCCGAGGACGGTCGCCCCGGTCGTCGTGCTGCCCGCGTCCTGGACGACGGCGATCCCGTAGTTCTTCGAGTCCGTGATCGTGTTGCCCTGCACCGTGTGCCCGGGACCGGCGACGACGATTCCGCTGTCGCCCGCGGCCATCACCGTGCACCCGCTGACGGTTCCGTTCTGCGAGCCGCCGGCGCGGTCGAGTTCGACGCCGGCGCCCTTCGATCCGGTCACGACGCAGTCCTCGACGAGCGCCGACGCGCCGCGCACGACGATGCCCGCGCCGCCGGCCTTCGTGACGGTGCACCGCAGCACGCGGCCGCGCAGCGACGGCGGCCCGAGGACGGACGAGAAGTTGATCCCCGGCTGGCCCTTGCCCGTCCCGGACACCGTGCAGTCGGCGATCGTCACGTCCTGTCCGCCGAACACCTGGATTCCGGCACCCTTCGAGCCCTCGACCGTGCAGTTCAGGATCGAGACGGTCAGCGACGTGCCCACGTTCACCGCGTTCCCGGGGGCCTTCGAGAAGGTGAAACCGTCGATCGTGATGTTCTGGCAGGAGGAAAGGCCGATCACCGCGGGCGCGCCCTTCTTGCCGGTCGGAGCGAGGATCACGACGCCGTCCGCCCGCAGCGTGAGGTTCTGCCGCTGGTCGAGGAACAGGAACTCGGCGTACGTGCCCGCGGCCACGACGATCGTGTCGCCGTCGAAGGAGCCGTCGAGGGCACTCCGGATCGTCGGGAAGTCTGCGGGCACGTTGATCGTCGCGGCGGACGCGGCGGAGGCGGAGGCCGCGAGCAGCACGAAGGCGGCGGCGCGAAGCGTGTTCATCGGTCGGGTCCTCCTCGGGCCGCGAGTATGGGGCTCCCGCCGCCGTGGCGCCAACACCATGGCGCGCGCCGTCGCGCCTGCCGTGAATCGAGAAGGCCCGGGCGCTCGCGCGCCCGGGCCGTGAGGTGCTTCCTCGTTGTCGTCCGGCTAGTTCTGAGTCGGGCGGTTGAGTCCCGTCAGGTCTCCACCGATGTTCTCCAAGGAGTCGATCATCAGTTGGATCTGGTAGAGGCTGTTGTGCGCCCAGGCGCCCGGGTCCCGCTCGAAGAGCAGGTAGTTGTAGCAAGCCTTCACGAGGTTGCCCGGGGTCTTGGCGAACGTGTACCGGTCGGTCTCCGTGGCCTGACGGATGCCGTCACCCACGATGCCGCCGCCCTTGCCGTTGTCCTTGTACCAGTAGGGGCTCGTGTGCGCGTCCAGCACGATCGGGCCCTGCCCCTCGGTCGGGGCGTACACGACGATCCTCGCGTAGAGCTTGGCGGCGATGGCCGCTATCTCCTGCTTCAGAGTCGTCGTCGCGGCGTCACCGTCGTAGTTGCCGTTGAAGTTGGCGAGACGGTTGATCGTCGAGATGTCCGCCGGGTCCGTGAACGTGTGGCAGTCGTCGCAGTGCGCGACTTCCGGCTTGAACTCGTGCGAGCCTTCGTTCATGTGGCAGAAGGTGCACTTGCCGCTGCTCGCCATCGCGACGTTCCAGGTGTTGTTCGAGGTCGCCGCGAAGTTCGGGGTCGGCGAGGTGTCGTAGCCCGGGGTGTGGTTCCACCGAGCGGCGTACGTCTTCGCGGCGTACTGGTATCCGACGTTCGCCCACCGGCCGTACTGCACGGCTCCGGCCGGGAAGTAGTGGACGTGCGGGAAGTTGAGGGTGGTCGCGGCCGCGGCGATCGCCGCGTCCACGGAGAGCTGCGACTGACGGCCCAGGTGGCACGTCATGCACAGGTAGGAGTTGTCGCCCGCTCCGGCGGACTGCGCCTTGGCGTTCTTCTCCGCCGAGGTCGCCGTCGTCGGATAGGAGAACTCGAGCTTGTTGTTGAGGAGCGTCTTGAGCGCCGGGACGTTCGTCCCGTCGTCGGTGAAGTCGGCGCCCACCGTGTGGCAGGACTCGCAGCTCATGCCTGCGATGGTCTCCTGCCCGATCGTGGCGTCGATCCCGTACTTCAGCTTGAACTCGAAGCCCGCGACGCTGTGGCACCGGACGCAGCTCGACGAGACGACGTCGGTCGCGTTCCAGTCCGTATAGGCGTCGGCGGAGGTGTCGAAGTGGCCGCTGTCGTTCCTGACGAGGTCCGCGAAGTCGACCGTGTAGCCGTTGGACCTCGCGACGTCGACGTTGGCGTGCGCGTCCAGTTCCTCGATGCCGTCGTACATCAGCTCCATGAGGTACTTGCCGTTGTGCGCGAAGGCACCCGGGTCCTTCTGCCACATCTGGTAGTTGAATGCGGTCTTCACGAGACGCGCGGTCCAGCTCGCGAACCCGGTGTCCACACCCGGCTCGAACGTGCCGATCGTGCCCTTGTCCTCGAACCAGTACGGATACGTGTGGCCGTCGTAGATGAGCGGCTTGCCGGAGACGTCGTTCGCGTACTCCCGGATGGCCTTGTAGAGGACATCCGACATGCCGACGAGCTCGAAGTAGATGCCTTCCTTCGTGCCGTCGCCGTCGAAGTCGGAGGTGGTGCCCTTCATGCGCGCGCCGTAGAGGTCGGTGATCGCATCGTCGTACTTGCCCGCGGCGAGGTTCGCCGGAGCGATGTCGTGGCAGCTCGCGCAGTCGTTGACGCGCACCTTGAGGCTGTGCGGGTCGTGGCACTCCATGCACTGGTTGAAGGACTGGACGTGCGTGAACTCCTTCTCGTACGCCTTGCCGGTGTACTCGTAGGCAACGCCCGCCTCTCGGCCGTAGTAGCTGGCCGCCGCTGCGAAGTAGTGCAGGTTCTTGAACCTGATCGCGGTGCTGACCGTGTCGGCGTCGGCGACGGCCGCGGCCGTGATCATCGTGTCCATGCTCAGCTTCGACTCGCGGCCCTGGTGGCAGACGATGCAGCGAGACTCGTCGCCGAGGCCCGTGAGCGTCTTGCCGGAGGGCAGCGTCACCGCCGTCAGCGTGGAGGTGACGTCGTTGTGGCACGCGTCGCAGTTGACGGGGGTGCCGACGGGCGACGGGAGGTTCGGGATCTGGCCCGTGCCGGGGGGCCGGCGCCGGGTCGTTCAGGTTGGACGCGGTGCCGTCCGCGCCGAGGAAGTCACGGTAGCCGAGCCCGCTGTGGCACTTGTTGCAGGTCGCCGGGATGACCGGCGGGTTGGCGTTGTTCCAATACGTGAATGGCGTCGTGTTGAGCGCCGCGTGGGCCGAGGTCTCCCACTTCGCACGGTTCTCGGTCGCGAGGCCGGAAACGCTCTCGACGAAGCCGAAGCTCCACGCGCGGCGCGCCTTCGGGGCCGCGAGGGTCACCTTCACGTCCACGCTCTGCCCGGCGGTGCCCGGGTCGATCGTCAGCGTGAACGTCTTGCTGACCGTGAGCGGGATCTTCATGATCTTCGTGCCGCCGGCCTGCGCGCCGAGGACCACGATGCCGCCCGGATACGTCAGGGACGTGATCGTCGGAGCGGCGGTGCTGCCCTTCGTCGCCTTGACCTGCGCCGTGACGGCGCTGCCGGCGACCGCGTCGAACGCGAAGGAACCGGTGGTCGTCGCGCCGGAGACGCCCTTCGGGTACTTCACCTTCGTGGACAGCGTGTAGAGCCCGGTGCCCGCCGTGGCGCGGACCTGGAGCGAGTAGGTGCCGGTCGCGAGGAACTTGTAGTTCTTCACGGTCGAGCCGACCTGCGCCGCACCGAGATCGACCTGAGCGTCGACGCCGTCGTACATGCGGAGCTGCGGGGTGAGCCCCGCCGCGTCCGAGCCGATCTTGACGGTCGTGCTGAGGATCGTGTCCTTCGGCGCGAAGAAGGCGTACTTGTGCGCCTCCGTCAGTGGCGCCCCTTTGAATTCGGCGGACATCGAGTCGCCGAGCCTCACGTCTTGAACACCATCCCAGGCAGCGTTCGTGGGAGCGGAGGACCAGATCACGGTCACCGCACCGCCGAGCGCCATCAGGACGGGCAGCAGGCGGAGCCTGCTCCGAGCCTCCCGGCTCACCATCACGCACCTCCTCGTAGCCTTCCCAGCGAAGTCTCGGGCAACAGCCCGCCTGGCTCCGACCGGGTCGATTGAACACATGTCCGAAGTATCGAACGCGCTCGCGGCCTCGTTCGTGACCGATGTCACACGGGAGCGGTCCCCGCCGAGACACTCGCGGGCGCGGTGACGTGCATCACCAGGCCAGGCTCGGGCGTCCCGGCCGAATCGCGCGCGATCGCTACTTTTCCGCGACGCGAGCCGCTTCATCGAACGTCTCTTTCAATTCCTCGAACCAGAGCACGTTGTGCGCGGGCCGCGCGCGGCGCAGTCGCTCGAGGACATCGCGCGCCACGGAGGCCTTCGCCTGCGTGGTCAGCCCGGACGCGACGCGTGCGGCGATCTTCGCGAGGCGCGCGTCGGCCTCTGCGAACCACGAGTCGGAATCGGAAGTCCACTCGCCGACCATCGTCGCGTACTTCTCGCCGTGGCAGCGGTCGCAGTTCTTCTGCACGATCTCGCGCACCGGCTTCGCGGCGGGATCGCCCGGGATTCGGTTCGCGTCGCCGTGGCATTCCGCGCACGCGACCTTCGCCATCATCTGCGGTGCCTCCGCGCCGTCCGCGCCGACGCCGCGCAGGAAGCGATCCTCCTCGGCGTGACACGAGATGCAGTCGCGCGGCGGCGCCTGCGGGCCGTGGTGGCACGTGACGCAGTCGGCGGCGCCGACGATCGTGCGGCCGTGGACCGCGGCGGTGTGGCACGCGTCACACTCGCGCAGGCCGTTCCTGATGTGGTTCGTGTGGTCGAACCGCGTGCCCGCGAGTCCGATCTTGCGGTCCTCGATCCCGAGATGGCAGACGAGCGCGCACTCCATGCGCGTCGGGAACTTCGGCCCGAGCGGGAAGTCGCTGCGCGGCCGCGCGGGCTCGAGTATCGCCCACGCCTCCTGCGACGCCTTGAACGAGCTCTCGAGCAGCTTCCTGGCGAACCACGGGTTGTGGGCGCCGCGACTCCTGTCGGCGCCGACGAGCGACGCGTCGTGCCGCGCGTCCTCGAGCGGACCGCGCAGCGCGGCCGCGTCGCCGCCCGCCTTCGCGGCGGCGGCGATCGCGCCCGCCACCTCCTCCGCGACGGCAAGGGACGCGGGGCCGAATGCCTTCTGCCATCTGCCGAGGAGCCCCTCGTACGTCGTCCCGTGGCACGCGAGGCACGCGACCTCCTTCGCCTTCACCGCGGACTTCGGGTCCTCGATCTTCTCGCCGAAGTGCTTGTGACATCCCGCGCAGCCGATGTGCGTGAGGTACATCGGGTTCGGCGTCGCGCCGACGCCGCGTCCGCCGACGCCGCGGTAGAAGGCCTCCGCGACCCCGTGGCCCTTCTCGTGGCACGCCGCGCACTCGCCCTTCGCGGCGGTCTCCGGCGGACGCAGGCGGTGCGTCATCTCCGTGTGGCACTCGAGGCAGTCCACCTTGTGGTCGGTGACGTGCTTCCTGTGGACGAACTCAGTCTCGGCGAATCGGTCGATGTGCTCCTGCACCGCGTGACACGCCTGGCACCGGTGCTTCGGCACCTCGCCCGTCCCCTGCGTGACGCCCGAGTGGCACGACTCGCATCCGACGCCGCGCTGCACGTACTCCGCGTGCTGGAAACTGAACCCCTCCCCCACGTCGATCGGCGCCGCGGGCGGCTGGTGGCACGTGCGGCACTCGGAGAGCTTCGGGTCGTCGTCCGCGCCCTTGAAGTGGCAGAGGAAGCAGGTGCTCGGCGTGACGGTGAGGTGCTCGCCCTGCACGATCTGCGAGTGGCACGACGTGCACCTGAGCTTCTTGTTGCGGCGCATCTCCGTGAGGTGCGGCGTGTGGTCGAACGAGATCGACGTGCGGCCGATGTTCAGCTCGACCTTGCCCTCGAGCAGCCGCGAGGAGTGGCACCCGCCGCGCATGCAGGACTTGTCCGAGACCTGCGCCCAGGGCTTCGACCCCTCGGTCGACGTGACGTACTTCACGAGCTGGGTGCTCGCCTTCCACTTCCCCTCGAACGTCTCGATGACGCCCGGCTCGAAGTGGCAGTCGATGCAGCTCACGTTCGCGCGTCCGTGCGACGAGTTCTCCCACGACTTCACGTAGGGGACCATGTTGTGGCACGAGGCGCAGAACTCCGGCTGAGTGGAGTACTCCATGAACCCGTAGCCGAGCGGGAGCGAGACCAGGAACCCGATGAGCAGGAAGAGCGCGATCCTCCTCGCGAGCGGGCGCTTCGGTTTCTTCATCCCCTCCTCGCGATGCGGCGCCGGAGCCCCAGCACCCCGGCGACGCCGAGGAGCACGAAGCCGGCGACCGACCCGAAGATGCGACGGTCGCGTTCGAGGCGGACCTTCTCCTCGCAGCCCGCGAGCGCCTCGCCGGCGAGGGAGTGCACGAGACGCAGAGCTCCGTCCACGCGTTTCGCGTCCACGGTGTGGGCGAGCGGGACCGTCCGCACGAGCTCCCTCCGCGCGCGGAGGAGCGCCTCGCGCTCGTCGTCGACGTGGAAGCCGGCGGACTCGATGGCGTCCACGCGCGCCGTCACCTTCTTCACCGTCGCATCGGCCTCGCGCAGGCCCTTGCCGAACGCGATCGCCGCGGCGGCGCCCTTGTCGTCGGGCTTCGAGGCGTCGTGACACTCGAGGCAGCGCGTCCCTCCGTGCACCTCGCCCCCGGCTTCGGACGCCGCGTCGAAGAGGGAGAAGTCGGGATGCGAGACCGCGTGGTTGCCGTGGCACGTCACGCACTGCCGCATCGCGCCCCGTCGCGACGCCGCGGCGTGCGGGCTCTCGAGGAATCGGTCGCGCGTCTCGCGGTGGCAGTTGCCGCAAACGTCGGCCACCTCGTTCGCCCCGGGCGGAGTCGCCGCGTGCGCGTCGTGGCAGTCGGCGCAGGAGGGCACGCCCTGCATCCCGTTCGCGAGACTCACCCCGTGCACGCTCTTCGCGAAGTCGGGCACGGCGTGCGACTCGATCCCGTGGCGCTTCATGAGCGCCGCGTCGTCGTGGCACCGGCCGCACGTGGCGGGGACGTTCTGGCGGAAGGACGGCGAGAGCGGGTCCTTCACGCGCCTCACGTCGTGGGCGCCGTGGCAGTCGGTGCACGTCGCGGCGTCGTCCGTGCCGTTCTCGAGGACGGCCTTGCCGTGGTGGCTCGTGCGGTACGCCGCGAGCGCGTCCGTACGGAGACCGAACGGCCGCATCTTCTTCACATCGGCGTGGCACTCGCCGCACGAGGCCGCGATGTCGCGACGGGCGATCTTCCCGCGGTAACCCTTGGCCGTCGAGTGCGCCGCGTCCTTCGAGTCCACCGCGGAGGCGTCGCCGCCGTGACAGCCCACGCAGCCGAGATCCGTCGAGCGGTGGATGGAGGTCTCGTACACCACGCGCTCCGCGCCGTGGCAGACGCCGCATCCTCCGGCGTCCTTCGCCGAGGCGGCGGCCGCGGCGGCGGCGAGACACGCGAACGCGGCGAGGACCCGTGTCGCTCTCATCTCACGGCCTCCATCGCCCCGAGCGCAGCGACCAGGAGCAGCACCGCGATTCCGAGCGCCGCGTGCAGGACCGGCCGCCGCTCCGCGAGCCCTCTCCCGAGCCGCGGCCAGGAGAAGAGGACGACCGCCGCCACGCAGAGCAGCAGCGCGACGGGCACGCGCCCCGGCATGGCGGACTCCGCCGCGTACCACGGGTAGAGCGGCCACGACGGCCTGAGCGCGCCCGGGGTGCGCAGCGGATCGGCGCGCTGCCCGATCGCGTTGCCCACGTTGCAGGCGATCAGCACGAGCACGCCGAGGATCGCGGCGGCGCCGGCGACCCACAGCATCAGCGCCTCGCCCATCGTCGCCATGTCGGGCGCGCGCGGACCGATCTCGGCGACGCCGGGCATCGCCGCGATCGCGACCGCGTCGTCCTCGGAGAGCGGTTCGTCGAGCACGAGCAGACCGTCCTTCTCGGCGCACGGGGCGCCGGTGCGCCGCACGGCCGCGGAGACTTCCGCGCGCTCGCCCGCGGTCGCGCCGGAGGCGAATCGCAGGATCATGGCTTCTCCCCCCGCTTGCGCAGGTCTCGCGCGAGCACGAGGAGCCCGAAGGCGATCCACGGAAGGAGGAGCGCGTGCAGCGCGTAGAGGCGCACGACCGTCAGCCCGGAGACCTGCGGGCCGCCGCGCACCGCGTCGGCGAGCCGGTCGCCGACGAACGGGATCTGCCCGATCAGGTTCGTGTTCACGACCGTCTGCCAGTAGGCGCGCTGGTTCCACGGGAGCGACTCTCCCGTGAGCAGGAACGCGAGGCAGACGAACGCGAACAGCGCGGAGATGCGCCACGCCGCGGCGCCGCGCTCCTTCAGGAAGAGGCGCCGGAAGAAACCGCGCATCGTGTAGACGGCGGCGAGCACGACCATCGCGTGGCCCGCGACGCGGTGGAGGCTCCGCACGAGCCACCCGAGGTGCACCGAGTTCGTGATCGTGACGATGCTCTCGAAGGCGTCTTCGGGCGAGGGCCGGTAGTAGAGCGTGAGGAGGGCACCCGTCGCGACGAGCACGCAGAACAGGAAGACGCTGAGCCGCCCGAGGTCGAGGAAGATGGGCCGGCGGCGCTCCGCGGGGCGCGCGAGGAACGCGGTGAGCGACGGCCGCGTCATGCGTCGGTCCTGCGCCGCACGAAGACGCGGTCGCCCGCGACCGCGACCGTGTAGCTCGTCAGCGGACGCGGCGGCGGGCCCTCGATGACGTTGCCCTCGAGGCCGAACGCCGCGCGGTGGCACGGGCACGTGAGCTGTCGCGCCGTCGCGTTGAACTCGACGAGGCATCCGAGGTGCGTGCAGACGAGCGACAGCGCGTGGAGTTGTCCGTTCGAGTGGATGAGGATGCAGGGCTCGCGGCCGAAGTGGAACCGGACGCTGCCCTTCGCCTTCAGGTCGGAGAGGCTCGCGACCTCGATCTCGCCCACGTCCTCGCGCCGTGCGGGCGGCGGCGACGCGAACATGCCGACGACGCCGGCGCCCGCCGCTACGGAGGCGAAGACGAGCGCCCCGGCGAACGTGTCGAGGAGCGCCCGCCGCGTGACGCCCGTTCCTGCGGGCATCTCCACGGACGACTGCCGCACGATCCCGGCGGGTGCCTCGAGCGCGGCGGGCGCGTCGTCGATCACGACCGCAGCCCCGGCGGAGAGCACCCGGACCGCGGCGGACATGCCGCGCGCTGCGAGCGACTCGGCGATGCCCGTCGCGCCCTCCCGGCCGAGCCGGGGATCCACGATCCAGACAGTTCGCTTCATGAGCCCTCCCGTGAACTGCTCGGGATCCGAGGAACGCGCACGACCGCGGCGAGGCTAGTCAGCACGCTGCGCGGGAAAGGTGACTCACGTCACGGACTCCGGAGCCGACGGCGCGGATTCGGGCGCGGGCAGCCGGGATCGGCCCACGGGGGCCCAGGGTGGCGCAGGGTGGCGCGGGACGCGGCGCCCTCCCGCGCGCTGCGGGAGGGCGCGCTGCGCCGGACTACTTCTTCGGGTGGTCGTGGACCTTCGCCTTGGCGTCGTCGAACTTGAACTCGGCCGCGGTGGCGTCCGTCGGGTTGTCCTTGTTGTGGCACTTGGCGCAGTTCTCCGCGTCGGGCTTCGTGAGCCCGAACTTCGCGAGCGCATCGGCCGTGAACTTCGCGTCCTTGTTCTTCTCCACCTCTTCCGTCTTGTGTTTGACGTAGAGGCTGCCGGGGCCGTGGCACGACTCGCAGGAGACGGAGCCCATCAGCGTCGCGAGCTTGCCCGCCGCCTCGTCCTTCTTCGGGTCGACGGGATAGCCGCCGGGCTCGCCGTAGCCCGTCGTGTGGCACTTCAGACAGGTCGCGTCGGTCGTGTAGTCCTTCGCCGGGTCGAGCTTCGCGGCGGTCTTCTTGTCGAAGAGAGCCTTGTTGTCCGCCTCGGTCGTGGGCGCGAGCGTCTTCATCGCCTTCGCCATCGACGTCTTCTTCCAGGACTTGTGCTCCTGGAAGTGGCACTTCTGGCATGCCTTGTCGCCGACGAACTGCGCTTTGTCTCCTGCAGGGGGCGCCGTGTCCTCCGCGGCGCCGTCGGCGAGGGCCAGAGCGAACACGGTGGCCGCGGAGAGCACCGCGGCGGCGAGGCCTGTGAGTCTCATCTTCATGTCCTCCTGCGAGTGTTGACGGATCGCCTGGCGATCGATGCGCAAAGACTAGACCGCGGCCCGGCCCGGATGCGTGACCGGGATCACTCGGACCGGAAACTCTCGCGGCCGCCCGCGGATCGGTGATCCCGGTCGCGATCTCCGCGAGAGCCGTAACCCTGGTCACAGAAACGCCCGCGGGGACTGCGTAGGGTTCGCGCCGACGCATGAGCCCCTCGATCCACCGCACCGCGATGCCGCTCGGGCTCGTCCTCCTCCTCCTCGGCGCCGCGGCGGCGGCCTGCGGGCGCGTCGAGGGCCGGACGGCGTGGGAGGCGGCGATCCACACGCAGACGGTCCCGCCGGTGAAGGCGCCCGCCGACGCGGTGTTCCCGGTCCCCCCACCTCCCTTCACTCCCGGCATCTTCCCGTGCTCGCAGTGCCACGAGGGCGGATCTCCCGTGAAGGACGAGGCTCCGGCCATGCCCCACAAGCTCCACGTGGGACGCGGGATCGAGTGCGCCGACTGCCACCAGGACGGCGACGCCGAGGCCGACCCGAGGATCCCGGCGCGCGACACGTGCGACACCTGCCACGGCGAACCCGACAAGCTCTCCGACGGCGCCCGCCGCTACTTCGCCGCGGTGACCGCCGCGGACGGCACGACCGCGTTCCCCCGCCGCTGGAGGACCCGCGACGTCTCCCAGCAGCACGTGAAGCACATCAAGGCCGGCGTCGCCTGCGCCTCGTGCCACGGCGAGCCCGGCGACGGGCCGTTCGCGAAGCCGAAGCCCGTCACGCTGATGGAGCGCTGCGTCGCCTGCCACGAGGCGCAGGCGAAGCCCGCGAAGTGCGACACGTGCCACAGGGAGACGACGCAGAAGCCGCACGCGAACATCGTCCTGAACCACGCGGAGGAGCAGCGCGGCTGCCTCGACTGCCACGATGCCGCCGATCGCGACCACCTGAGGCTCGCGAACGGATCGCCGGTCTCGTTCGAGCAGTCGTTCAAGCTCTGCGGCCAGTGCCACGGCACGCAGTACCGCGACTGGAAGATCGGCCTGCACGGCAAGCGCACCGGGTCGTGGAACGGACGCCGCGAGTACCGCCTCTGCGTCGCGTGCCACGACCCGCACGGTCCGCGCTTCAAGCCGATGGACCCGCTGCCGAGGCCCGCGCGCCCCGAGGAGGTCCGATGACCCTCTCGCGCCGGACGTTCCTGAAGACCGCCGCCGTCTCGACGGCCGTCGTCACGACCGCCGCCGCCTGCGGCGACCGCGCGGCCGCGCTGCGCGAGTTCATGCACACGCGCCTGCGCGCGATGACGCCCGACGAGGTGAAGGCCTTCTGCGCGCGCATCGAGAAGGAGTGCGCCGAGAAGTACGGCAAGCCCGTGCGCGTCGGCGCCGAGGGCCCCATCCCGGGCGTGATCTTCGGCTACGGCCTCGACCTCTCGCGCTGCAACGGCAACCGCAAGTGCGTCGAGGCGTGCGTGGAGGAGAACAACCAGTCGCGGCCCTCGCCCGACGGTCCGCACCACAACCCGATCCAGTGGATCACCGTGCTCGAGATGGACGAGGAGGCGGGCATCGACCTCGAGCGCTCGACCGCGTACTACACGCCCGACAAGGTCCCGGCGCCGGGCAAGGCGTACATCCCCATCCAGTGCCAGCAGTGCGACAACCCGCCGTGCGTGAAGGTCTGCCCGGTGAAGGCCACGTGGATGGAGCCCGACGGCATCGTGGTGATCGACTACGACCAGTGCATCGGCTGCCGCTGCTGCATGTCGGCGTGCCCGTACGGCGCGCGCCACTTCAACTGGAGCGAGCCGCACCTGCCCGCGTCGGAGGTCAACACGGAGATGCACGTCCTCGGCAACCGCCCGCGCATGCGCGGCGTCGTCGAGAAGTGCACGTTCTGCATCCAGCGCACGAGGAACGGCCTCTATCCCGCGTGCCACGACGCCTGCCCCACCGGCGCGCGCGTGTTCGGCAACCTGCTCGACCCCGAGTCCGAGATCCGCCGCCTGCTCGCGACGAAGAAGGTCTTCGTCCTGAAGTCCGAGCTCGGCACCCACCCGAAGTTCTTCTACTTCTACTCCGTATGAGCGCACTCACCGACCACCCGTTCCCGCAGTTCGTCCGCGGCAGCATCCGCCTCTGGACGCACGGGTCGCGCACGTACTTCGTGTGGCTCGCGGCGCTCGTGACGCTGATCGCGGTGGGCATCTACGGCTACAGCATCCAGTTCCGGGAAGGGCTCGTCTCGACGGGACTGCGCGACCCGGTGTCGTGGGGCTTCTACATCGGGAACTTCACGTTCCTCGTCGGCGTCGCCGCGGCGGCGGTGATCCTCGTGATCCCGGCGTACGTCTATCACTGGAAGCCGATCAAGGAACTCGCCGTGCTCGGCGAGGTGCTCGCGATCTCGGCGATCTCGATGTGCATGCTGTTCGTCACCGTGGACGTGGGCCGCCCGGACCGCCTGCTCCACATCATGCCGTTCATCGGCGACCTGAACGTGCCGAGCTCTCTGCTCGCGTGGGACGTCGTGGTCCTGAACATCTACCTTGTGCTGAACCTCGGCGTCGCGACCTACGCGCTGGTCAGCTACTTCCGCGGCCGCGAGGCGAAGTCGAAGCTCTTCGTGTGGTTCGTGCTCGCGTCGATCCCGATGGCGGTGTGCATCCACACGGTGACGGCGTTCGTCTACAACGGCCTGCCGAACCGCCCGTTCTGGAACGCGTCGCTCCTGGCACCGCGGTTCCTCGTCTCCGCGTTCTGCAGCGGGCCGGCGATCATGCTCATCCTGCTCCAGATCCTCAGGAGGAAGGCGCGCCTCGATCTCAAGCCCGAGGCCATCTGGAAGATCGCCGAGCTCATGGCCTACGCGATGTTCGTGAACCTCTTCTTCACCGCCGCCGAGGTGTTCAAGGAGACGTACTCCGGCACGCACCACCTGAAGCACATGGAGTACCTCTTCTTCGGACTCGAGGGAAAGACGGCGCTCGTGCCCTGGGCGTGGACGAGCCTCATCGCGGGCATCGCCGCCTTCCTGCTCTTCCTCTTCCCGGCGAGCCGGAAGAACCCGGTCACGCTGAACCTCGGCTGCGTGCTGATCCTGATCAGCGTGTTCATCGAGAAGGGCGTCGCTCTCGTCGTCCCCGGCTTCACTCCGTCGGTCCTCGGCGAGATCTACGAGTACTCGCCGTCGAAGGTCGAGCTGATGGTGAGCGCCGGGATCTTCGGGGTCGGGGCGCTCGTCTTCACGCTGCTCTCGCGCGCCGCGATCGCCGTCCTCAACGGTGACCTGCGCGTGAAGCCGGCGACGCCCGCCGCGGCGTAGCCCCTCACCGCAGCACCTCGATCGAGTGCGTCTTGAAGACGCAGCGGATCTCGCCTCCCACCGCGAGCCGCAGCGCGTCCGCGGCTTCGGGCGTGACGTCGGCCTGCAACACGACGCCCACGTCCACCGCCACGCGCACGAGGTGCGGCTCGCGCCGCAGCGCGACGACGCGGCCCGCGAGGCGGTTGCGCGCGCTCGTCAGCGGCGCCGCCGCGTCCGCGGGCTCGAGCGCGATGGCGCCCGACGCGACGCGGCACCACACGCCCTCGCCTTCCGCGCCCGCGCGCGGGAGCTGGATCGTCGATCCGCCGGGACCGGTCGCGATGTCGCGGCGCTCGGACGCGGCGTACGCCGCGCGGAAGAGGTTGTCCACGCCCTCGCCCGCCCGCGCGCCGGAGAGCACGTTCTCGGGCGTGCCGCTCGCGACGACGCGCCCCGCGTCGAGGCGCACGGCGACGCGCGCGATCCGCAACACCTCCGACTCGTCGTGACTGACGAAGAGCGTCGGCACGCGGAAGCGGCGGATCGTCTCCGTGACGAAGTCGAGCGCCTCGCGCCGCGCCGGGAGGTCGAGCGCCGAGACGGGTTCGTCGAGGAGCAGCAGTCGCGGGCCCGAGAGCAGCGCCCGTCCGAGCGCCACGCGCTGGCGTTCGCCGCCGGAGAGAGTCGAGGGACGGCGCGGCAGCAGCGGCGCGAGACGCAGCGTGTCGATGACGTCGCCCTTCGCCGGCGCGGCGCGGCCGCGTCGGCGGCGCTCGCCGTACGCGAGGTTCCCGGCCACGGTGAGGTGCGGGAAGAGGAGGCCGTCCTGCGCGACGAGCCCGACCGCGCGGCGCTCGGGCGGCAGATTGACGCCGCGCGCCACGTCGACGTGCGGTTCGTCGCCGAGCGAAGCGCTTCCGCGGTCGGGACGCGCGAGTCCGGCGAGGAGCGCGATCGTCGTCGACTTGCCGCTTCCCGACGGTCCGAAGAGCGCGACGACGGGCGCCTCCGCGGGGAGGTCGGCGTCGAACGCGACGTCGAGCGAGAACGACTCCGACACGCGCAGCGTGAAGGCGACGGCGAGTCGCGTCATCGCGGACGTCTCCGCGCGAGGAACTCGCTCGCGAGGAGGGCGCCGAGTGCGAGCACCACGCAGAGCGCCGCGAGACGCCAGGCGCCCTCCGGGCCGCGCCCCTGGATCTCCGAGAACACGGCGACCGGCAGCGTGCGCGTCTCGCCCTCGACGTTTCCGGCGAGGACGATCGTCGCGCCGAACTCGCCGACGCTCCGCGCGAACGCCAGCACCGCCGCTGCGAGCACGCCGCCCTTCGCCATCGGCAGGACGACCGTGACGAACGCGTCGAACCGCGACGCGCCGAGCGTGCGCGCCTGCGCCGCGAGCCGCGGATCGACCGCCTCGAACGCCGTCCGGCACGCGCGGTAGGCGAGCGGGAACGCCATCACTGCGGACGCCACGACGCACGCGCGCCACGTGAAGACGACGGGCAGGCCGATCGCCTCGAGCGCCGGACCGAGCGGTCCGCGGCGTCCGAGGAGGACGAGCAGCAGGTAGCCGGTGACGACCGGAGGCAGCACGAGCGGGAGCATCAACACCGTCTCGGCGACGGCCTTGCCCGGGAACGTCCGCGTCGCGAAGACGTGTCCGAGCGCAATCGCGGGCGGCAGGACGCAGACGGTCGCCGCGAGCCCGATCTCGGCGGAGAGAAGGAGGGCGCCCAGTTCCTCGGGGGAGAGCACGCGGCGGAGGGTACCGAGTCGGACTCCGCCCCACCCTTTTCCACATTCGCGGATCGGGCGCCGGGCCGGGGGGTGTGGGAAACGGTGGGTCGGAGCCTGACACCGTAGGTTCTGGCGGCGAGGATCGGCGGCAAGCCGGAGGTCCGATGCGCGCGATCCGCACTCTCGTCACCGCCGTTCTCGCGTTCGTCGCGGCCGCCTGCGGCGACGCGCACGCGCCGGGCCCGGGTCCGAGCGGCGGGAAGGGCGACAAGTCGGGCGGTCACAAGGCGGAGGCTCGCATCCACGCGGCGGCGAGCCTCGCGGACGTGCTCCGCGACGTCGCGAAGGAGTTCG
>JANNHP010000171.1:0-2746 GCA_031404455.1 Planctomycetia bacterium
GACCCCCAGCGCTTGGCGGACACCGACGAACTGCTCATGCGGAAAGTCGCCCGTGGCGACGTTGCCGCCTTCCGGCTGCTGATGGAGCGGTGGGAGGGGGCTGCGAAGCGGTACGCCTACAGAGTCTTTGGCGACTACCAGGAGGCCGAGGATGCGGCGCAGGAGACGTTCATCCGTCTCTACCGCTCCGCGGCCCGCTACGAGCCCACGGCGAAGTTCGGGACGTACTTCTACACCGTGCTCGGCAACCACTGCCGCGACCGCCTCCGGGCCGCGCGGCGGCGGTCCGGCCACGGGGATCACACCGAGGACGTGTTCGTGCTCGACGAGACCGTCGAGGCGCCGCCCGGGCTCTCGCCCGAGCCGCGCGTCGAGACCGAGGAGGAGCGTTTGATCGTCCGCGATGCGGTGACCGAACTCCCGGAGAAGCTCCGGGAGGCGCTCAGCCTTCGCGAGTTCGAAGGACTCACGTACGAGGAGATCGCCGCCGTGATGGGAGCGAACCTCGGCGAGGTCAAGACCTGGATCCACCGCGGCAGGAAGCGCCTCGCGCACCGTCTGCGCAAGCTCGCGACCCCCGAAGAGCGACGGGAGCAAGGACTGTGAATCACCCGTGCCCACGCTACGAGCCGGAGCTCTCCGCCTATCTCGACGGTGAGACGACGCCCGCGCTGCGCGCCGAGATCGAGTCGCACCTGCGCGTCTGCGATTCCTGCCGCGCCGCGGTCGGTCAGCTCCGGCTCGTGAGCCGCACGCTGCGCCGATGGGACGCCCAGGAGACGCGCTACGCGACGTCGACCGGCTTCCGTAATCGCGTGCTCGCCAGCGTCGGAGCCGGGCGCTCGGCGCCGCGGACCGACACCGTGTGGCGCATCGCGGCGGGCTTCGCGCTCGTCGCCGCGGGTGCCGGCGGATACGCGCTCGTCGCGCCGCGGCTCGCCGACCTGGATTCGAGCGCGCCGGACCGTGTCTCGGCCCAGCTCGCGGAGCTGAAGTCGCTCCTTGCCGCGCGGCCGGCGCCCGTCGCGGCGCCGGTTGAGCGGCACAGCGGGTCCGACGTTCCGCGGGTCGCGCCGCTCGATCCGGTGGTCGCGCGGCTCGAACCGGACGACGCTCCCTCCGCCCCGCCCTCGGCGCCCGATGTCTTCGAGCCGCGCGGCGACGAGCACTTCCTCCGCGACGCCCTTCCCGACCACGACGCGTACTCGCGGGAGCGCCGGATCCTCGCGCTCGAGGAGCAGCTCAACCGCACGCCCGAGAGCCCGGTCGCGACGGCCGGACGTCCCACGTCCGCGCAATCCGCTGCGCTCTCGCCGCTCGCGACGTTCCTCGGCGAGGTGCGGGTCGCGGCCGGGAACTATCCGCCGTTCAACCAGGTTCAGGTGTGGCCGATCGAGCTCGACGGCGCGAAGCCGGCGGCCCGCGCCGCCGATCGCGTGCGCGCCGTGCCGTGCGCCGACGCGATCGCGCAGGAGATCCTCTCCGTCACCGAGAGCCCGGTCCGGGAGACGGTCGTCGCCGTCAACAACGACCCGAAGCGTCCGGTCCTCGTCCTCGCCGGAGACGTGCTCGCGGGCGGACGCCAGGACCGCGTCGCTCGCGAGGACCTCCTGATCGCGCCGGGAGAGCGCCTCTCGATCCCGACGTACACCAGCGGCCGCGCGCGCTCGAGCAGCTATCGCACGTTCACGTCGTCGCGGGGCGTCGCGCCGCCGGACCTCCGCGCTCTCATCGCCGTGGACCGCGCGCTCATGTCGGGCGGGCTCGGCCAAGAGGCCTTCGACGACGCCGTCGGCCGCACGGTCGGCGGACTTGCGTCGCCCGGGCGCTACGGCAGCCTCGACAACATCTACTCGTCGAACCCCGAGCTCGCGGCGCGGGCCGACCTCTACGTGAAGACGTTCGCGAAGCGCCTCGAGCCGGCCAACGTCGTCGGGTTCGCGGTCTCGGCCGGCGGGAACCTGCTCGGCGTCGAGGTGTTCGGCGACCACGCCACGTTCGCGGACCACCGCGTCCGCGTGCTGCGCTCGTACGTGATGGCGGCGCTCGCTCCGCTGCGTCTCGAAGGCGCCACGCCCTCGCGCGAGTCGGTCGCCGCGATCCTGGCCGCCGCCCCGAGGGGCGCCTTCCACGCGGAATCGCAGACGCTCTCCGGCACGTTCAGCGTCTTCCGCGGCGTCGAGGGCGCGGCGTTCGGCTTCGGGCTCCTCGACGGCTCCCGCGTCGTGCACTCCGTGTTCTTCACGTCGGTGCCCGCCGGAGCCGAGCCCGGGGGCGCGCCCACCGGCCGCCGCGCCGCGGGCGATCCGACCCCGCCGATCGACGAGGGCCACGGCCCCGTGCCGCCGACGCGCGGCGACGCGGGCGACGGCGCGGGCGTCGCGCCGAAGTAGACGTCCGGTCCGCGCGCGGAAACCGCCGCCCCGTCGAATCGCTTCGACACGACGACCTCCCCGGCGGACCCGCCACCCGACTCGCGCGCCCGGCACGCAGGCTGCGCCGGGCTCGGCGGCGCCCGTGGAACGCGAGTTGCGTTGCGTCCCCCGCATCCAACGGGAGGCGACCCGCGGCCGGCGGGCGTGCGCTGCGAACGTCGCGGCGGCGTCAGCCGTCCATCGCCCGAGGGGGCATCGTGCGCAATCGTCGGAACGGCTTCACCCTGATCGAGCTGATGATCGTCGTCGCGATCATCGCGGTGATCGCGTCGGTCGCGATCCCGAACCTCCTCAGCGCTCGCCTGAACGCG
>JANNHP010000172.1:0-3063 GCA_031404455.1 Planctomycetia bacterium
CGGGCGATCGTGGTGACGCCGGGCGGTTCGCCGTCCGCCGAGAGGCTGACGTCCGCGTCCGGGACGGGCGCGCCATCGTGCGACTTCACGGCGACGGTCAGGGTCATCCCGGAGGAGAGCGTCACACGGACACGCTCGCCCGCCTGCCGGTACGCCGACTCCCAGAGCGCGAAGCCCTCGGCCGCGACCCGCATCATCGTCACCGAGTCGCGGGGCGGCAGGCGCAGCGCGAACGTCCCGTCGAAGCCCGAGTTCGTCTCCTCGCCCGGCGTGTACGGATCGAGGAAGCCGCGCTGCGCGATCAGTTGCCCGTACGGCCGCCACCGGAGCGCCTGCACGCGCGCCCCGGCTACCGGACGTCCGTCTGGCGCGACGACGACGCCGAAGAGGTCGCGCTCCCGGTCGCACGAGTCGAGGTCCACGCCGTCGGGCGCAGCGGCCTCGGAAGCGTCGGTCGGCGGCGGCGCGCGGCGGACTTTCACCGGCACGGCGGGCCGGAGCGTCGCGTTCGCGGCGGACTCGTGACGTTCGCTCGCGTCGCGCGTCGTCAGGACGGCCCACGTCAGTCCTCCGCCGAACAGCGCCAGGAACGCCGCGGCGCCGATCCACTTCGTCGCAGACGCCATCGCCGCACCTCCGACCGCCGAGCCCGTCGCCACCCCCCTCCCGAGCGCCACGAGATCCGTCTCGCGGCGCGCGAGCACCAGCAGCACCGCCATTCCCCGCTTCCTTTTGCGGTCGTCGAGGTGCGCGAGACGGCCGCGCAGCAGTTCGAGCCCGCGGCGCGTCCGGGTGCGGACGGTCTCGAGCGGCACGCCCTGACGCACGGCCGCCTGCGCGGCCGTGAGCCCGTCGAAGAACCGCAGCAGGATCGTCGTCCGATACGGCTCGTCGAGGCCGAGCACCGCCTCGACGACCTGCCGCCGGACCTCCCACCGCGCGACCGTCTCGTCCGCCGCCTCGTCGGACTCCGGCCGAGCGACCGACTCCTCGCGCGCCCCGCGCCGCGATTCGCCCCGCCTCGCGTTCGACGCGAGGTTCTTCACGACGCGGCGGAACCACCCGCGCACCGCGCCCGCGTCCGACGGCGGCTTCGTCAGCGCGATGACCGCGGCGTCCTGCGCGACGTCGTCCGCCGTGCCGGGATCGACGACGAGGCTCCGTGCGAGGGCGCGGACCCACTGCGTCTCCGCGAGGAGGGCATCGAGGGTCGGATGAAGGTCGTCGGAGGACATCGGCTATAGCGAGGACACCACGGGCGGCGCGGGCGGGTTCATGATGGTGCGATGTTATGCGGGCGCCGACCGGCGCTAGCCTCTGCACATGCGTCCGGCGGTCGTCCTCGCGTTCGGTTGCGTCGTGGTGGCCACACGGCCGGCGGCCGCGGAGTACAGCCCGCCCTCGTTCTCCGAGTGCGTCTTCGGAGCCGACGTCATCGTCGTCGGGCGGATCGAGTCGTTGCGCGAGACGGACTACGACCTCCGCGTCGAGGATTGGATCCACGGCGCGAAACCCGCCGAGTCTCTGCGCGTGTACCGGTTCAAGGACTGGACCTGCGGGCACCGCGAGCCTCCGTACGCGGCCGGACAGCGACTCGTCGCCTTCCTCCACGCAGACGACGACGGCTTCGCGTCGATGGGCGGCGGTTGCGAAGGCGACGTGGTGCTCGAGGACGGGGCCGCGCGGATGACGATGCTGCCCGGTGGATTCGGCGGGTGGGCGTCGCCTGTCCCGGAAGGACGGTTCATCGGAGGCGTTCGAGTGCTTCGCGCCGGAACGCGCGACCCCGGGGATTTGGATTACCAGCAGGCTTGGCGCGCTCTGCTCGCGCACACCGAACCGCTCGTCGTCGCCACCGCGATCGAACGCCTGGACGCACGGGGTTTCCGGCGTTCGTCGCAGTTCTCGGATCTGATCGTCGACGCCATCGGGAATCCGGACATACGCGTCGCGCTCTACGCTGCGGGACGGATCGGGGATTGGATCGGCAAGGCGGACCGCGGAGCCGTCGAGGCCCGGCTGACCGCGACCGCCCGGACAGGGAGTCCCGAACTCCGTCCGGCGGCCGCGCTCGGCCGTCTCTGCCTCAATCCCGCCGACCCGGATCGATACGCCGAGATCGTCACCCTCCTCGCCGATCCGTCGATTCCGGTCGGGGACCGCGATGCGCTGGCGATCGCGCTCTACCGGTGGCCGGACATCCCCAGGAAGCTCGATCTGGGAAACGTCGACGCGGCAGCGCGCGACGCACTCCCGCGAATCGACGATCCGTCGCTCCTGCTCCACCTGTGCCGGTACCTGGATCGAGTGCACCAGCGGGACTGGCAGTTCCCGCGCCCGGACGACGCCGAGGCCGAGCGCGCCAAGTGGATGCGGCGCCTGGACCCCGGCGCGAACGACCCGGACTCGACTCGCTCCATCGCCGCGATCGCGCTCGTCGTCGTCGCCGGGTTCTTGGTCGTGGCGTTCGTGCTGCTGTCGAGGAGGAGGCCGCGGCCGTGAGCGATGAAGTGTCGCCGTGGGTCGCCGGCGTGGCGTTCGTGGCGTTTGGACTGCTCGTCTGTCTTCTCATGCTGCTTGCGCTCGGCCTGATCATCGGCGCACTCGCTCGACTCACGTGCCCGCGATGTCTCGCCCAGCTTGTCTGGGGCGGTACGGGTTGGAACCGAAGGAGCGGCAAGTGGACCACCACGGGCATCTGCCTCGGGTGCCGGCGACTGCTGAGTCTCCGAAGGTCGCAATCTGGTTGGTCGCAGGCCGGGCCATCCGACTGAGCGCGCGGGCGCTCGTCAGCCGAAACCCCCGCCGCCCGGCGTCTCGATCCGCAACACGTCGCCGATCCGCGCCTCGAACGCCGCGCGCCCCGGCAACTCCGTCTCGACGCCGTCGCGGACGAGCACGTTGCGGCCGACGGCGCCTGGGGATCCGCCCGCGAGGCCGAACGCCGCGCGGACGCGACGCTCCGAGAGGATGCCGCCCGACATCGGCGCCAGGAACTCGATCTCCCGGACGAGTCCGTCGCCGCCGCGGTGGGCGCCCGCGCCGCCGCTGCCGCGGCGGATT
>JANNHP010000173.1:0-17515 GCA_031404455.1 Planctomycetia bacterium
CGCAACCGCTCGGCCCTCGTCGGCGCGGCGCTCGTCGGCACGATGCTCGTCGCGGCCCTCTCGGCGGGGGCGCTCGCGGGCTTCGACCCCGAGATGCGGATCGACCCCGACCGCGCCGACATCTTCCAACTGCCGCCGTCCTCCGCGCACCCGCTCGGCACCGACGAGAACGGCTTCGACGTGTTCTCGCGCCTCGTCTACGGCGCCCGGACGTCGCTCGTCACCGCGGTCGCGTCGATCGCGCTCGCGCTCCTCGTGGGCGTGCCGCTCGGCGCCGTCGCCGGCTGGCGCGGCGGGTGGGTCGACTCGCTTGTGATGCGCGCGACCGATGTCTTCCTCGCGTTCCCGGCGCTGCTTCTCGCCGTCTGCATCGCGGCGATCCGCGGCGAGCGCGAGCTGCTCACCGTGATCTACGCGGTCGCCGTCGTGTCGATCCCGCCGATCATCCGTCAGGTGCGCGCCGCGGTGCTGCAGGTGAAGTCGCTCGAGTACGTCACGGCGGCCCGCGCGCTCGGCGTGCGGCCGTCGCGGATCGTCCTCTTCACCGTGCTGCCGAACTGCATCGCGCCGATCCTCGTGCTCGCGACGCTCGGCACGGGCACCGCGATCCTCGACGCCGCGGGCCTGTCGTTCCTCGGCCTCGGCCCGCCCCCGACCGCGCCCGAGTGGGGCGTGATGCTGACGCACGGCTTCCAGTACGCGCTCGACCCGAAGCTCTGGTTCCTCCTGATCCCGCCGGGCGCCGCGATCGCGGTGACGGTGCTCGGCTTCAACCTCTTCGGCGACGGCCTCCGCGACGCGCTCGACCCGCGCGCGGCGATGGACCGGTGAGAGTCCGCGGTTCCTCCGCGGACTCTCACCGCTGGTCGCCGTCGAGCACCTTGCGCTCGCGGCGGCGGAAGTCGAGGCGGACGGGGACTTCCGGGAAGGGGAAGGTGTCGCGGAAGCGGTTCTCGAGGTAGCGGCGGAACGACGGGTCGAAGAGGTCCGGGTCGTTGACGAAGAGCGCGATCGTCGGCGGCGACACGCCGACCTGTGTCGCGTAGTAGATGCGGGCGCGGCGGGCGGACTTGATCCGCGGCGCGCGCTGCTCCATAGCGATCGCGACGAACCGGTTGATCTGACCGGTCGTCAGGCGCTGAGTGGACTGCTTGTGCAGGTCGGCGCACACGTCGAGCATGCGCTGCGTGTTGAGCTTCGTCTTCGCGGAGAGGAACGCGACCGGCGCGCGGCCGAGGCCGGGGAGCACGTTCTTGAAGTACTCCTCGAACTCGCCCGTGCGCGTGCCCTTCACGAGGTCCCACTTGTTCGCGGCGAGCAGGCACGGCTTGCCGGCCTTCTCGATCTCCGACGCGAGGCGCTTCTCGAGGCCGCCGATCTCCTTCGTCACGTCGAGGAGGAGGATCGACACGTCGGCGCGGCGGATCGAGCGGTACGCGCGGTGCTCGCTGTACCACTGGATCGGGTCCTTGCCGTCGTGGGCGTGCGTCGTGACGCCGGCGGTGTCGATCAGGAGCCAGATGTCCCGGTTGCGCTGGATCGACACGTCGATCGAGTCGCGCGTGGTGCCCGGCTTCTCGGAGACGATCACGCGGTCGCTCCCGGCGAGCGCGTTGACGAGGGTGCTCTTGCCCGAGTTGCGGCGGCCGACGATCGCGACCTTGAGCATCACCTCGGGCAGGACGGAGGGGCCGCCCTCGGGGAGCATCGCGACGGCCGCCTCGATCACCGTCGAGACGTTCTCCTTGTTCTGGGCGGAGAGCTGGACGGGGGCCCCGAAACCGAGGCTCTCGAACTCGCCGAGCGACTGGCGGAGCTTCATCGACTCGGTCTTGTTCGCCGCGAAGATCAGCGGCTTGCCGAGCTCGTGCAACTGCTTCGCGATGCGCTGGTCGAGCGCCGTCACGCCGGCGCGCGCATCCACCACGAAGATCACGACCGAGGCCGAATCGAGCGCAGCGAGGATCTGAGCCTCGACGAGCGGCGAGAGGTCCTGGACGTCCACGATCCCGATGCCGCCGGTGTCCACGAGGTCGAACGCCTTGCCGTCGATGACCATCGGCGCCGTCACGCGGTCGCGCGTGACGCCCTCGGTCGGGTCGACCACGGAGATGAGGCGGCCCGCCGCGGCGTTGAGCAGGGTGCTCTTGCCGACGTTGGGCCGTCCGACGATGGCGATGACGGGGAGTGACATCGAACCGCGCATGCTAGTCGGCGCGTCGCCGTCCCGGCGAGTCATCGCTGTGCGGGCGCGAAGATGACCGTGTCGCCGAGCCTCGCGACGGCCTGCCGCAGGCCCGACCCGGGGGCGCGGCAGGCGTCGGCGAGACGGAGTCCCTGCGTGAGCGACCCGACGTCGCGGGCGAGCACCCGGTCGTCCGGTCCGAGGCCCTTCGGCGGCGGCGACGTCTCCTCGAGGAGCACGACGCGGCTCGCGTCGGCGCCGGCCGCGATCGAGGCGGCGCGAAGCCTGCGTCCCACGATCCGCTCGGCGTAGACCCGTCCCGACGCGGGCAGATGGGACCAGGCGGTCCAGCCGTCGTCCGCGACGAAGCGGGAGCGAGTCATCGCCACGGCGAGCACGAGGCTCGCGCCAACGGCGAAGTAGGGGAGCGGGTCGCCGCGGTCGCGGCCGACGAGCCACGGCGTCGTCACGATGGCCCCGACCGCGGCGGCCACCGCCCACTCGACGGCGGTCGGTCCCGCGGGGAGCCGGGTCCAGGCGACGGTGGCAGCGAGGAAGAGAGCGGCTGAGATCCCGAGACGCCTGCGGTCCGTGAGGAGCGACCCGATCGGATCGGGCAGCGCGGGCCAGGCGGCGACGATCAGTCCGATCGGGACGACGATCGTCGTCCACGGCGACTCGCCGACGAACAGGAACCCCGCCGCCGCGGCCGCGATCGACGTCCACCGCTCGGCGTTCGTCGCCGGCCGCTCGCGCAGCGCGTCCGCGATCGCCGCGAGCAGGAGCGGCATCAGGCAGAGCAGGTAGCGCGGCCGGGTCGCCGGGAGGAGCGACCAGGAGCCGAGCGAGATGGGCAGCACGTCGAACGCGAGGAGTCCTGCGATCGACGCGACCGCGAGCGCGTCGCCGCGCAGTGCGCGGAACGGGAGCCGCACGCAGAGCGGGATCGCAATGACGAACAGCACGCCGTAGGCCTGCGTGGCCGTGAGCAGCGACAACGGGATCTCGATCGTCATCCGGCGGAGGTAGGCGGCGGCGCCTTGGGGCACGAACGCAGGGTCGAAGGCCATGTAGTCCGACGCGTTCGCGACTCGGCTCGGGTTGACGAGGAGCACGCCCGCGCCGAACACGGTGAGCGCCGGGAGCGCGACCGCGGCGGCGTGACGCCACCTCGCTGCGCCGCGGCCGAGCGTGAAGGCGCCGGCGGCGAATCCGATCATCGCGAAGAGCGTCGTCTCCTTCAGGGTGGCGCCGACGCCGAGCGCGAGACCGGCGCCGACGAGCGGAGCGATTCGTTGCTCCGTGCGCCGCGCCGCGAGGAGGAGGCCGAGGACGGCCGCGGCGACGGGCAGCGCCGTCATCACGTCGGAGCTGATCTCGACGACCTCCTCCATCGCGACGCCGAGGAACGCCCAGATCGCGCACGGCAGGAGCGCGAGTGCGTCGCCCATCCGGCGGCGCAGCGCGAGCCAGACGACCGGCACCACCGCGGCCGAGAAGAGCACCCCGGGGACGCTCGCCGCCGCGGGCGCCCACCCGCCGAGCCGGAGCGCGCCTCGCACGAGCGCCACGGCGAGCCAGCGGTCCGCGCGCGGGTCGCTCGAGAGCGGGTCCGGCTCGCGGCAGGCCTCGAAGTACGTCAGCGAATCGGTGCCCCACGTGCCGGGAAGTCCGCGGGCGCGCAGCCAGAACGCGAGGACCGTGAGGATCGCGACGGGCGCCCAGGCGGGGAAGGCCGGGCGGGACGACGGGATTCCTGGCTTCACCAGCGGCATGCTACGCTCCGGCCATGAACCGACGACTCGGGCTCTGCTTCGCCGTGCTTTGTTCGTTCGCGCCGCTCGGGTGCGAGACGACGGAGATCTTCCGGGGGAACCCCGCGGACAGTCCCGCCCCGGCCGAGGCGTTCGTGAGCGGCCCGGCGCCGCTCGTCGGCGTCGAGCTCGACTCGCTCTGGGACCGCGCGTCGCAGGTCCTCGCGATGGACTGCGAAGGGGTGGACACCGAGCACACGAGCTTCGCGTCGCGCGAAATGGTGTCGCACTGGATCACTCGGCTCGCGCCGAACCGTTTCGAGGGCAAGCGCAGCCGAGCGTGGGTGAAGTTCAAGGAAGTCGCGCCGGGTTCCTGGGCGGTCTCGGCCGCGGTCCAGGTGCAGCGCAACGTCGACATCGACCAGCCCTCGGCGATCTCCCAGGCGAAGTGGGAGGAGATCGCGAGCAACGAAGGGCGCGCGAACCTCATCCTCTGGAAGATCGAGTCGGGCTTCCGCGACTCCCCGGGCGGCACGCCGGCGAAGTAGCTGCTACTTCGGCGGCTCGGACGGCTTCGCGGGCTCCTTCAACGGGGCTGGGACCATCTCGGCCGCCGGGACAGCGCGCAAGCGCGGCTTCGTCCCGTCCTCGGCCGCGGCGGTGGCCGGGGCGAGGACGATCGGCGCGGACGCGAAGTACGCCTTCATCGGCGATCACCTCGCGTCCGGCCGGGTTCGGAGCGTGCGGCTACTTGCCGCCGTCCGCAGGAGCGGGCGGCGCCGGGGGCGCGTCCTTCGGCTTCTCCTCGGTCTTCGGCGTTTCAACCTTCCGCTGCGTGCCGGCGATGGCCTTGCCGTCGACCTTGAAGTCGTGGAAGGTGATCGTCATCGGTTCGGGGAGCATCGGCATCGAGATCTCCATCGACTTCGGCAAGGGGATCGTGTCCGCCAGGTCGAACCACGCGAACTTGACCGAGATGTCGCCCATCGGCGTGACCGTGTTGATCGTGTCGAAGCCCCAGCGGTCGCCCTTCTTCACGTACGTGAAGGTGATCTCCATCTCGACGCCGGCCATCATCGCGGCCTCCGGCTTCGAGGGATCGACGTGCATCGTGAAGACCTGCTTCTCGAGCAGACCGTCGCCGTTGAACGTGTAGGTCGCATTCTCGAACTGCGCCTTGTCGTCGAAGAGCGTGGCGGTGACGATCGTCTTGCCGCCCTCGGACTTGTGCGCCAGGTTGTACTCGCCGATCTTCGCGTCGGCCTTCTCGAGACTCTGTCCGCCCATCTGCGAACTGAACTGCTTCTTGACCTGGTCGTGCATCTCCGGAGGGATCTGCTGCTCGAGCGAGGGCGGGAGCTTCACGTCGGTCTTCGGCTCCTTGCCGTCCTCGAACTCGTAGCTGATCTGGATCGCTTCGCCCAACTGGGGGATCAACGCGTCCATCGTGTACGAGTAGGCCTTCACTCCGTGGGGCGGGAAGGCGACGAGACTCGCGTACTTGTGGAAGGCGGCCTCCGACTCAGCGGTGGCGGTGCGGATCTTGGCCGTCTCGACCTTGGTCTCGGCGGGCGCGACGGGCGCCACCGGCTTGACCGGATCACCGTCGGCGGCGAACGCGGGGACTGAGAGGATGAGGACGGCTAGCGCGGTGCGGACGGACTTCACGAGAGTCTCCTTGTTGTGAACCTGGAACCGGAAGTCGGCGGGAGCGTATCCGCCCCGGGTCTCGGCGATGAGAATTCGACAGGAACCCCTTGTACCCTCGGGCGCGATGGCCGCGACCCCGCTCGTCTCCATCGTGCCCATGGTATCGATCGTGCCCATGGTTTCGATCGTGACCGTCACGTTCGACGCGCCGGACTACGTCCGCCGGATGCACGAGTCGGTCCGCGCCCGCACGCGCGAGCCCTACGAGCTCATCGTGGTGGACAACGCGTCGGGAACGGCGACGCGCGGCGTGAACCGCGCCGAGGCGGACGCCGGGCGGATCCGCCTCGTCCAGAACGACGACAACCCGCTCTGGGCGAAGGCGTGCAACCAGGGGCTCGCCGTCGCCGATCCGCGCTCGCGCTACCTGCTCCTCCTCAATCCGGACTGCGAGGTGCTGCGCGACGACTGGATCTCGCGCCTCGCCGCGGTGCTCGAAGCCGACCCGAAGGTGGCGGTGACCGGGATCGCGCTGAACTGGAAGCGGATCGGGCCCGTCCACGGCTGCGTGGACGGCCAGTGCTTCTTCATGCGGCGAGAGGCCTTCGACGCCGTCGGCCCGCTCGACGCGGAGCGCTATCCGTGGAACGGCGCGCCGTACGACTGGTGCGCGAGGGCGTTCGCGAAGGGCTGGATCTACCGGCGCGCCGCGAACGAGCCCCCGTTCCTCGTCCACCACGGGCAGAAGAGCGTCCTTGCATCGGGCAAGGCCCACCCGTGGCGTCCGGTGGACGTGGAGGAGATGTACCGGCGCGCGGGTCTCGAGCCGAAGCGGCCTCACCGCGCGTCGATCTGGCTGCGCCGACGGTTCGGCCCGCCCTTCTTCTTCGAGCCGTCCGCCGCGCATCGCTAGCCTCGCCCGCTTTTTCCGGCAGAACGCGCCGAAAAGTCCGCGCGGACCTCCGGGAAGGGCCAGGTTTCACCGTGAACTCGTACCCCATCCGGCCGCTCCTCGCCACGGGCGCGCGCATCGCTGAGCTCGCGGCGAAGGCTCCGAAGCTCCCGCGGATCGACGTCGACGACCGGACGGCCGCCGACCTCGAGCTGCTCGGCAACGGCGGCTTCTCCCCGCTCACCGGGTTCCTGGCGAAGGCCGACTACGACTCGGTCGTCCTCAGGATGCGCCTCGCGTCGGGCGAGCCCTGGTCGATTCCGATCACCCTCGCCGTCACGAAGGAGCAGTCGGACGCGATCCCGGGCGACGAGGCGGCGCTCTGGGTGAAGGGCCGCCCGGTCGCGGTCGTCCGGATCGAGGAGCGGTTCGGGTACGACAAGGCGCGCGAGGCGCAGAACGTCTTCCGCACCGAGGACACGGCGCACCCGGGCGTCGCGGCGCTCATGCGCCAGGGCGACGTCCTCCTCGGCGGCCCGGTCGAGGTGATCGCCGCCGACATCAACACGACGTTCGCGAAGTACCGCCTCACGCCCTCAGAGACCCGCGCGGAGTTCGCGGCGCGGGGCTGGAAGCGGATCGTGGCGTTCCAGACGCGCAACCCCATCCACCGCGCCCACGAGTACCTCACCAAGTGCGCGCTCGAGATGGTGGACGGCCTCCTCATCCACCCGCTCGTCGGCGAGACCAAGGGCGACGACATCCCGGCCGACGTGCGGATGCGCTGCTACGAAGTGCTGATGGAGAACCACTACCCGAAGGCGCGCGTCATGCTGTCGGTCTTCCCCGCGGCGATGCGTTACGCCGGGCCGCGCGAGGCGATCTTCCACGCGCTCGTGCGGCGCAACTACGGCGTCACGCACTTCATCGTGGGCCGCGACCACGCGGGCGTGGGCAACTACTACGGCACCTACGACGCCCAGCGGATCTTCGAGGAGTTCGCGGACGGCGAGCTCGGCATCCAGCCGGTCTTCTTCGAGCACACGTTCTTCTGCAGGCAGTGCGGGTGGATCGCGTCGGACAAGACGTGCCACCACGATCCGTCGGAGCGCGTCGCCCCGTCGGGGACCAAGGTGCGCGAGATGCTCCGGGAAGGCCTCGAGCCGCCGCCCGAGTTCTCGCGTCCCGCCGTGGCCCGCATCCTGATCGACGCGATGCGCGCGGCGCCCGCCGCGCCGAAATGACCCCGGTTCCCGGAGCAACCCCATGAACGACCCTGGTTTCGTGATCTGGTTCACCGGCCTCTCGGGCGCCGGGAAGTCCACCATCGCCGAGGAGCTCGAGCGCGAGTTCCAGCGCCGCCGCGTCAACTACGAGATCCTCGACGGCGACGTCGTCCGCACGCACCTGTCGAAGGGCCTCGGATTCAGCAAGCCCGACCGCGACACGAACATCCGGCGGATCGGCTGGGTGGCGCGAACGCTGGCGAAGCACGGCTGCATCTGCGTCTGCGCGGCGATCAGCCCGTACCGCGAGATCCGCGACGAGATCCGCCGGGAGACCCCGCGCTTCGTCGAGGTGTTCGTCGACACCCCCCTCGCGGTGTGCGAGCAGCGCGACGTGAAGGGCCTCTACAAGAAGGCCCGCGCTGGGGAACTGAAGGAGTTCACCGGGATCAGCGACCCCTACGAGGCGCCGCTCCATCCGGAGGTCGTCTGCCTCACGCACCAGGAGACCGTGGCCGAGAGCGCCGCCAAGATCCTGCGAAAGTGCGAGGAACTCGGCTACCTGCGTCAGTAGAAACTCGCACGCGTCCGACCGCCTCGCAGCGGGTCGACGAGGAGGCAGCGGCCAGTTCGTGGCGACCGACGATCCTGATCCGCCGCCCCCGGGGCGCATGTCACTCCTCGTGCTCGACCCGGTGGGGGCCGAGGGCTGGGGCGGCGTCGAGCGCTGGCTCTCGGACGTGTCCGAGGGCCTGCGCGCCCGCGGTCACCGCGTGTCCATCGCCGGTCGGCCCGGTTCCCTCTGGATGCGGCGCGCGGGCGACGCGGGCTTCCCGCTGTGCGAGGTCCCGCTCCGGGGCGACTTCCAGCTCGACCAGGCCTACAGGCTGTCGCGGTTCATGCAGCACCAGGCCGTGGACGTCGTCGCGACGAAGCTCCACCGCGGGATCCGCGTGTCGGGCTTCGCGGCGAAGTTCGCGGGGCACCCGCCGGTCGTCTCGTTCATGGGTCTCGTCGAGACGCGGCCGGGGCTGCGCTACCGGCTCACGTACGAGCTCTTCCTCGACCGGGTCGTGACGCTCACCGAGAAGATGCGCGCGGAGGTCATCACGAGCGGCTCGCTCGATCCCGCCCGCGTGGTCGCGATCCCGTACGGCATCCGCGTGGCGGACTTCGACCAGCCGGAATCCGCGGGCCTCGCCGTGCGGCGGGAACTCGGGATCGCGCCCGGCGCGCCGGTCGTGCTCGCGATCGGGCGGCTCCATCTGCAGAAGCGGTTCGACCTGCTGTTCGACGCATTCGCGCGCGTGCGCGCGAGGCTCCCCTCTGCGACGCTGCTCCTCACGGGCCACGGGCGCCTCCTCCCGGAGCTCGAGGTGCACATCGACCGTCTCGGAATCCGCCCGTCCGTCCGGCTCCTCGGATTCCGAAGCGACGTGGCGCGCGTGCTCAGCGCTGCGGACTGTCTCGCGATGAGCAGCGACTTCGAGGGCCTGCCGATGGTCGTCCTCGAGGCGATGGCCGCCGCGCGGCCCGTGGTGTCGACCGCGGTCGGGTCGGTCGACGCCGAGGTGACCTCCGGCGTCACGGGGTACCTGGTGGAGAAGGGCGACGTCGCCGGTCTCGCGGACGCACTCGTCCGCGTGTTCACCTCGCCCGACCGCGGCCGCGCGATGGGGCTCGCAGGCCGCGAGAAGGTCGCCGCGGAGTTCCCGCTCGCGCGCTGCGTCGAGGAGACCGAGCGCTACCTGCTCAGCATCCGGCGCAGCGCGCGGACTCCCGGGTGATGGGGGCGTGATCGAGCACTGCGACCTGCACGTCCACTCGACGTCGTCGGACGGCACGGTCGCGCCCGCCGAGGTCGTGCGGCGCGCGAAAGAGGCGAAGCTCGCCGCGGTCGCGCTGACGGACCACGACACGTTCGCCGGCATCCCCGAGGCGCTCGACGCGGGCCTGAGACTCGGCATCCGCGTCGTCCCCGGGATCGAGCTCTCGCTGCCGCACAGCGGAACCTTCCACATGATCGGCGTGAGCGTGGATCCGATGAGCGCGCGTCTCGTCGCCGTCGCCGATCTGCTGAACGACGGCCGCGGTCCGCGCAACCGCGAGATCGTGGCGAAGCTTGCGGCGCTCGGCGTCGAGTTGACGATCGAAGAAGTGGAGGCCGAGGCGGGCGGCGACGTCATAGCGCGGCCGCACTTCGCACGCGTCCTCGTGAGGAAGCGCGTCGTCGGTTCGCTCCAGGAGGCGTTCGACCGCTTCCTGAAGAAGGGTGCCCCCGCCTACGCCGACCGGCCGCGCGTGGAACTCGCGGAGGCGATCGGCGCCATCCGCGACGCGGGCGGCGCGAGCGTCCTCTGCCACCCGTTCACGCTCGGATTCGACGACGACGAGCCGATGCTCGCGGAGTTGCGCCGCCTCGCCGCCGCCGGACTCGACGCCGTCGAGGTGCGCTGCGGTCGCTCGACGCCGAAGGAGATCGCGCGGTGGGAGGGACTCGCGCAGGACGCCGGGCTCCTGCCGTCGGGCGGCTCGGACTTCCACGGCGACAACAAGCCCGACCTCAAGATCGGCACCGGTCGCGGGAAGATGCGCATCCCGCTCGCGTGGCTCGAGGCCCTCGAGGAGCGCGCGAGACAGCGCGTCAGAGACCGTCCGGCCTGACGCTCTCGCGCTGGCGCCGCAGGTAGTCCGAGATCTTCCGCTGCATCTCGGGCGTCGCAACGACCACGATCGCGTTTCCGTGCTCCGTCACCGTCGCGCCGGGATCGTCGCCGCCGTGGATGAACACGACGAGTTCGCGCACCTCGTCCGCGAGCCCGCTCACTGCTCTCGCGTCGCCCGGCGGCGACACGATGTCGCGCACGTCGTGGATCTGGATGACCGGCGCCGCGGGCGTTCGCGCCGACGGCGCGGGGCCGGGCGTGCGCGGAACGTACTCGGTCGAAGCGCAGGCCGAGAGGACGAGCAGCACCGAGGTCGCGAGGAACTGGTTGCGCATGCTCCGAGCGTCGGCGCCCGGAGTCACCGCAAGGTCACTTCTTCTCTTCGGGATCGTCTCGCTTCATCTCGTTCCCGTCCGGCGCCTTCACCCGCGGCGGCGCGGGAGTGCGGGGCACGGGCGGGGACAGGTCCTCGAGTTCGATCTCGAAGTCGAGCGTGTACTCGTCCTTGCCCGCCTCGACCTCGAGGTCCTGCTCGTCGGTCGAGATGCCGTCGGGGGCGGTCGCTCCGACCGTGATGCCCTCGGAGCGCGGAAGATACGGGAACTCGTACCGGCCGTCGGCGTCCGTGCGGATCTCGAGTTCGAGATCGTCGAAGGCCTGGTTGTCGGGTGCCGCGATCGTGATCGTGACGACCGCGTCGGGGATGGCCCTGCGCTCCGAGTTGCGGACCATGCCGTGCACGCGCACCGGCTTCTTCGCCACGAGCCGGATCGGGTCGCCCGCCTGGTAGTCGTCGGGATAGGCGCGCACCAGCGAGTAGCCGGCCTTGAAGCCGTAGAGCGAGCAGCGCGGACCGTCGAACTCGAAGGAGTACTTCAGCTTCCCCTCGCCGTCGGTCGTCGCGGCCTTCATCGAACGGAGCGAGTCGTACCTCTCGTCGGAGTTGACGGTGTAGAAGTCCATCCCCGCGACGGGACGGCCGTCCTCGTCCACGACTTCGATCGGCGTCTCGACCGCCGCCTCGAAACGGATCGTCTCGTCCTTCGTGAGGTCGTTCTTGTCGATCGTGACGGGCTCGTCGCCGAGCGAGATCACCCCGAACGCCATCCCGTTCAGCACCCAGCGCCCGGCCGGAATGCCCTGGAAGTCGACGTGGCCCTCGGCGTTCGTGCGGCCTATGACGTAGGTGTACGTGTCCTCGCAGAAGAGCACGATCTCGGCGCCCGCGATCGGATCGCCTTCGTCGAGGCGGCGCGCCGCGCCGGCGTCGCCGGCCGACTCGAGCAGCGCCTTCACGCGCATGAACGTGCCGCGCGGCATGCGAAGCGTGTACGGCGGAGAGTCGCCGCCCGACACCCGGAACCGGCTCTCGAAGAGCGGCGTCTTGCCCTTCGCCGAGACGCTGAGCTGATAGAAGCCCGGCGAGACGCCCTCGACGAAGAACGTGCCGTCGGCGCCGGTGATCGTGGTGTAGCGCTTCGCCCCGCTGTCGAACGAGACGCGGGCGCCCTCGACCGGGATGCTCTCGACCTCGGTGATGACCGTGCCCTTGACGCCCGCGGCGAGGCCGAGCGTGAGCTCGAGACGCTGACCCGAGCGGACCTCGACGGCCGTGGCGGAGCCCACGCCCTCCTTCGCGGCCGTCAGACGGAACGGTCCGATGCCCACGTGGGGCGGGAGCGTGAGGACGAACCGCCCGTCGTCGCCCGTCTCGCACCCGGCGAGTTCCGAGGACTCGGCGCCCGAGGACTCGGCGCCTCCGCCGGTCCACGTCGCAAGGGGGCGCGGGAGGTCCCACTCCTCGGTCGTGATGTAGACGATCTGGTTCAGCTTGCGGATCTCATCCATGTCCGCGGGGACGTCGGGCTGTCCGGGCTTGGTCGGGGCGAAGATCGCGACGTGCGCGACCGGCACGGGCTTCCCGTCGGGACCGTGGACGACGCCGTTGATCTCGGCGCGAGGCGGGGGCATCGAAGGCCTGTGCGGATCGCGTCCGGGACGCCGGGTCGGGCCCTTCTGCTCCGGGGGCTTCGGCTTCGCGGCCGCAGGCTTGACCGGCGCGTCGGGCGGGGGAGGGGCCTCCGCGTTCATCATGAAGTAGACGATCGCGCCGCCGAGAGCGGCGATCAGCACGAGCCAGGCGGCGAGGAGGCCATTGGATGTCTTCATCGGTCGCTCCAACCTATCGACGGTTGCCCGCCTTCGTCCGGTTTTCGCCGGTCCGCCTCGCCGCGCGTTCGAGCACTTCCTCCAGACGGCGATTGGGCAGGAGCGTTGCGAGATCAGGGTCCCGCCGCACCTCGTCCGGATCGACGGGACCCGCCGCCACCGCCGCGCCGATGCTCTCGACCGCAGCGTCGCGCTCGCCGAGTCGCGCCGCGGCGCGTGCCACCATCAGGAAGTGCGCGGGGGAGGGATCGCGCTCGGCGGCCTGCCCGGCGAGCTTCAGCGCCTTCGAGTCGAGCCCGAGGACGAACGCCTCCGCGGCGCGCACGCCGAGCGATCGTCCGAGGAGGATCGTCGACTCCTCGGCCCGGCCGGTCTCGCGCAGCACCTGAGCCGCCTCGTCGAGGAAGCCCGCGTCGTCCTTCACCGCGGTCGCGGCGGCGAGCATCAGGGCCGCGGCGTCGTCCGGCCGGGTCGCCGCGAGTCGCCGCGCGCGGGTGACGAGCGGACCGAGGAGACCCGGGTCGCGCCGGAGCATCGAGCGCGCAGAGCGTCCGAGTTCCTCGGTCTCGTGCGCGGCATGGAGCCCGAGGAGCGCGTCGAGCGCGGCCTCGCGGGCGGCTGGGGCGGCGAAGACGGACTCGTCGATGCGGATGACGTCGGGCGGTTCCGCGGTCGGCGAAGGCGCGCGGGGCAGCGCCATCTCCGCCGCGAGCGCCCGCAGGCGCGGATCGCCGGGAAGCATCTTCACGGCGAGCCGGACCTCGGCGAGCGCCTCGGCGTCGCGTCCCTTCTCGGCGATGAAGATCGCGCGAGCGGCGAGGAGGAGCGGGTGGAACGCGCACTGCGCGAGACCGTCCTCGACCATCTTCGCGGCGTCGTCCGAACGCCCGGCAGCGCGCAGGGCGTAGGCGAGGTTCACTCGGTAGTTCAGGTCCCCGGGACGGATCGCCCGCGCCGATTCGAGCGCGGCGATCGCCTCGTCCGAGCGGCCGGCGCTGCGCAGGAGCGAGCCGAGCTCGAACCGCGCGTCGGCGGCCTGCGAGTCCGCGGCGGCCGCGGCGTCGAGGAGCGCCAGCGCACGCGCCGGGTTCCGGGCGTCGAGCTCGGTCCGTCCGAGGGCGAGGAAGCCGTCGGAGCGCAGTGTCGAGAGCGTCGGCCCGCCGACGAGTGTTGCGCCGAGCGCCACGGCGAACGCGACGTCCGTGCGCCGCGCGGGGAGCGTGGCGCCTCGCAGCGGACGCGGGGCGAGCGCGACGACGAGTCCCGCGGCGAGCGCGGGGAGGAGCGCCGTCGCCGGGTGCGAGAGCGGCGACGACGCGAGCGCCGACACCGCGAGCGCCGCGAGCGATCCGCCGAGCGCCGCGGATTCCGCCGCGTGTGTTGACGCCGTCGCGACGAGGCGCTTCGCGAGGAGGACGACGACGCCGAGCGCCGCGAGGAGTCCCGGGACGCCGAGCGCGAACGCGATCTCCAGCCAGTCGTGGTGCGGCGTCTCCACGCGGCGGCCGAGCGAGATGCGGAACTCGTCGGCCTCGCGCCACGCGGGAAACGCGTCGACGAACGGCGTCCCGGCCACGCGGACGGGCGCGTCCGCGATCATCCGCGTCGTGGCACTCCAGATGCCGGTTCGCACGGCCATCGTGTCGCTGCGGCCGAGCCACGACGGACCGTCGCCGCGCGCCGCCGCGACGAACGCGAAGCCGAGGGCCACGCCTGCGACGACTCCCGCGGCCGCGAGTCCCGCCGCCGCGCGACGTCGTCCCCGCGCGTGGAGGAGCAGGCACGCCGCCGCGCCGAGCCCCGCGGCGGCGGCGACGTAGTCCGTCCGCGACAGCGCGATCCCGACGTGGACGATCCCGGCGAGCGCTGCGGATCCGCCGAGGACGCGGTCTACGAGCCCCGAGTCCCGACGGAGCGCGAGCAGCAACGAGAACGGCAGGGCCGCCGCCTGGAACTCCGCGGCGAAGCTCGTGTTCCCGAACGTCGCCACGGGCTCGCGACGGCTGGCCCACGGGGTGACGTCGAGCCCCGCCTTCTGGAGGACCCCGTACAGCCCCGCGGCGAGCGCCGCGATCGCGACGCCGCGGGCGATCGTGCGGACCGCCGCCGCCGGGTCCGCCGCCTGCGCGACGAGGCGCGCCGCCGCGATGCACGCGAGCGCCGTCACCGGACCAACGAGCGAACCGCGCGGTCCCGTGACGATCGCGCCGATCGCCGCGATGACGGCGAGCGCGAGCGGGATCGCGAGGATGGGGTCGGCGAGCGCGCCGTCCCTCGCGCCGGTCTCGCGGCGCCTCGCCGTCGTCACGTGGATCGCGGCGAGCCCGAGCACGAGCAGCACGAGCTTCGGCACGTCGAAGCTCGGGAGATTCGCCATCGGCAGAATCACCAGCGCGACGGCCGCGGCGAGCGCAGACAAGGCTGGAATCGGGGTTGCGGTGCGAGTCACCGAGGGCTTAGACGTCTCTGCCCGCCTCATCCCCGAAAAGGGCCGCCACGAATGTCTCGGCGTCGAAGGGGGCGAAGTCGTCGGCCGTCTCGCCCGTGCCGACGAACTTCACCGGCACGCCGATCTGATCGCGGATCGAGAGGACGACGCCGCCCTTCGCCGTCCCGTCGAGCTTGCTGACGACGAGCCCGGTCACGTTCGCGTGCTCGCGGAAGCGCTGCGTCTGCTGGAGCCCGTTCTGTCCCGCGGTGCCGTCGAGGACGAGCAGCGTCTCGTGCGGCGCTCCGGGGATGCGTTTCCCGAGCACGCGCGTGATCTTCGTCAGTTCCTCCATGAGGTTCTTCTGCGTGTGGAGGCGGCCCGCGGTGTCGACGATGAGCACGTCCACGCCCCTCGCGGTCGCCGCCTCCGCCGCGTCGAAGGCCACGCCCGACGGATCGGAGCCGGTCGGCTTGCGCACGATCGCAACGCCGATCCGGTCGGCCCAGATGCCGAGCTGATCGACGGCCGCCGCGCGGAACGTGTCGCAGGCCGCGACCATGACCGTCTTCTCCTGCGACGTGAGCCACTTCGCGAGCTTCGCGATCGTCGTCGTCTTGCCGGAACCGTTGACGCCGGCGATGAGCACGACCGTCGGCCCCGACTTCGCCCAGCGCAGGCCCCTTTCGTCCCCCACCTTGTCAACTGAGAGGCGCTCGATCATCCGGCGGCGGAGCCACGGCACGAGGTCGTCGCCCGAGAGGATCTCGCCGAGCTTCGCGGCCTCGCGCGCCTTCGAGATGAGCTCGTCCGCCGCGACGACGCCGACGTCGCTCGTGAGGAGGATCTCCTCGACCTCGACCCAGAGCGCCGCGTCGATCTTCCTGCCCTTGACGATCGCCTTGATGCGGCCGGTCAGCGCCTTGGTCGTGTTGGCGAGCGAGTCGCGGAGTTTCCTGAAGAACATCGGGAGTAGTCTTGCATCCAAGCGGGTCGGAGACCACGAACGAGGCACGCGGTCCGAGGAGGCCGGTCATGAGGAAGCGATGGATCGTCGGCGCTCTCGTGACGTTCGCGGCCGCGCGGGCGGTCGCGGCTGACGAGGTCCACGTCGCGACAGGACCGCTCCCTGCGGACGAGGGCGTCGCGGTCGCGGGGCACGTGTTCGTCTTCGGCAGGATGGACGACGGCCCGCTGACCGTCGTGCTCGCGCGGCGCGATCCGGACGCGCGATCCGCACCGCCGCTCACGCTGACGATGGACGACGGCGACGCATTCCGCTTCGAGGGTCTCGTTCCGGGCGTCTTCGATCTCTCCGTGAGCGGGGACGGCGTCGCGAAGACCGTCCGCCAGGTCGCTGCGTTCTCGGACACGGTGGACGCCACCGTCCGCATTCCGGCCCCGTGCAACCTGCGCGTCCGCGTGGCGCTCGCGATCGATGCGCGCCCCGAGGACGTGCTCGTCGAAGTGAGGAGCGTCGACGGCGCGACGCGCGGCGGCGGTCGTCCGGAGGACGGCGTCGTCGAGGTCGGCGAACTCCCGCCGGGCCGCTACTGGGTCTCGGCGACCGTTCCGGCCGCCGAAGGCAGCGACCCGCCCGAGGATCTCGGCGACGGATGGGTGCAGGTCGATCTCGCGTCCGACGTGCTGGAGGCCGCCGTGCGGGTGACCGCGCGTGCCGACGTCCGCTTCGCCGCCCGCTCGGCGCGCAAGGGCGAGTTCGTCGAGGGCGTGCTCCTGTGCCGCGAGCGTCCGGAGTGGCAGGTGCGCGAACCATTCCGCGTGACGGCGGGGGCGAACGACGAGGACGTCGTCACGGGCATGAGCAACGGGATCTTCGGTGGGCACTGGCTGGAACCGGGAGCGGATGTTCCGGTCGCCGGGTTGACGAGCGGCGAGTTCACTATGACCGTCGAGGCGCTCGGATTCGCGCCGTGGGAGCAGCGCGTCGTCGCGGACGGCACGACGCGCGTCGATGCCGTCCTCGCTCCGCTCCCCGGCCGCTACTTCACGCTCTCGGAGGAGCAGAAGGACTTCCTCGTCCAGGTCGAAGTCCGTCCGGCGACGGGCGGACGGTGGACGCCGCTCCTCATGCGCGATCGGCGCATGATCGTCATCGACGGCGACGACGAGCCGACGCTGCGGGCCTTCCTCCCGCCCGGCCGGTACCAGGTTTCGGCGACGACGGACTCCGACCCGCCGAGCGCCCCGCAGACGATCGAGGTGACGGGCGACCGCACGACCGTCGAGCTGAAGTTCGAGCACGGTCGGGTGCGGTGGATCGACGTGAAGACGAAGTCGCGCGCCGGCGACCCGATCGGCGGCTTCGTCGTGCACTGCTTCGTCCGCGAAGGCGACGACTGGCGGGCGCTTCCGCCGAAAGATCGGGCAGTGAGATACGGGAAGTTCCAGATCGCCGGCCTCGCGCCCGGCAGCTACCTCCTCGCCTACGACGCCGCGGGCGTCTTCCCGCTCGGACGGTTCGAGATGGGCGACACGAACATCGCCCGCGAGTTCATCGTCTCGCGCCGCCCCGATCCGTCGG
>JANNHP010000174.1:0-1696 GCA_031404455.1 Planctomycetia bacterium
GATCGAGAAGTCGTTCGCCCACGACCGCGACGTCTGGTTGAAGACGGCGGAGATCGCGGCCGAGCACCGGTTCCTCGCGGAGCACCCGCCCCACGTGACCAGGATCCAGGGCCCGTTCCAGCCCGAGGACGACCGGATGAAGTCGCTGCTCCGGTTCCATCTGAACGCCTGGGTCTCGTCGGGGCCGGTGACCGAGATGCGGGGGCTTCATTGGGTGCCGGGCGCGGGGGAGGACTTCCCGGTGGGGAAGGTGGTGTTCGCGACGCCGCTGGGGGCGCTGGTGGACTACGGACGGTGAGGGCGGCCCCAGTTCGGGAGGGCCTGCCCGCCGAAGCGCGTCAGCGCGAAGGCGAGCGAGGCGGCGCTCGAAGAGCGCCGCCACGCGTGGTGCCGGGGACAGGACTTGAACCTGCACGGCCGGGTTAGGGCCTCTAGCACCTCAAGCTAGCGCGTATGCCAATTTCGCCACCCCGGCACGGGATGCCCGGGCGAGGTGGCCCGGAGGGTGGGCGATCGTAGGAACCCCCGGCGGGGGGGCCAAGCATTTCACCCTGCCATGGCGACGACGGCTTTGAACTCGCGCGCAGTCACGGGCTGGACGCTGAGACGGCTGCCCTGTTTCGTGACGACCATCTCCGCGAGCGCCGGGTTCGCCTTCAGCGCGGCGAGCGGGACCACGTCTTTGAGCTTCCGGACGAACTTCACGTCGACGACGAACCACCGCGGCGCGTCGCGCGCCGCCTTCGGGTCGTGGTGCTCGGACTCTCTGTCGAACTGCGACGGATCGGGATACCCGGCGCGGACGACTCTCGCGATCCCGGCCACGCCCGACGGCTCCGCGCTCGAGTGGTAGAAGAGGACGTCGTCGCCGGCCTTCACCTCGTCCCGCAAGAGGTTGCGCGCCTGGTAGTTGCGCACGCCCTCCCACGCCGTCGGGCCCGCGCGCTCGAGATCGTCGATCGAGAACACCGACGGCTCGCTCTTCATCAGCCAGCAACGCTTCGCCACGGATGCCTCCTCGGAAGGTCGACGATGCTACGCCACGCGGCCCGCGTCTACACTCCGCGCCGACGATGAGCGTCCCGCCCCGCATCCGATGGATCGCCGCCGCGGCGATCGGCCTCGCCGCAGGCGCCGCCGCGTGGATCCACGTCGCGAAGATGGAGCCCTTCCTCGACATCCGCATCGTCCGCGGCGTGCGCACTGCGGAGCACGACGCGTTCGACCTCGTCGTCACCGCGCGCGGCGACGAGCCGATCGACGAGGTGCGCGTGGAGGCGATCTCGGCGCCGTTGCGCGTGGTCGGGACGTCGTCCGTCCGGGACATGAGCCGCGGCCGGTCGCAGACGTTCACGCTGCATCTCCCGCCCGGCACGACGCGGGCCTCGGGCGTGCGCGTCTCGCAGGAGGGGGCGACGCCTCGCACGTACGACCTGCCGGTCGGGGACCAGCCGTGAACGCGGCGCGCCGACGGGTGCTCGCCGTCGCGGGCGTCGTCCTCGGCCTGATGTGGCTCGTCGCCGCGGTGGCGAAGGTCGTGTCGCCGATCGCCGCGTACCAGTTCGCGACGCACGCGGTGCCGCCGGGCGTTCCCGCGAAGCCGGTGCTCGCGGCGATCGTCGCGGGCGAGGCGCTCCTCGGCGCGGCGATGTGTCTGCGCGCCGTGCGCGGGCTCGGATGGTCGCTCGCGGGGCTC
>JANNHP010000175.1:0-9200 GCA_031404455.1 Planctomycetia bacterium
GTGTCGAAGCCCTTCGACGCCTGCGCGAACGACACCGCGAGCATCAGCGCGTCGGCGAGCTTCGTGGGCAGGTCGCGCGCGGAAAGTCCGTCGAGGACCGTCCCCAAGCGCGACTTGTCGCCGGTGAACGCGGCGACGACCTCGGCGCGGACGTCGAAGCCGACGATCATCATCTCGTCGGCCGCGGAGAGACCGTTCGCCTGGTCGCGCGCGAGTTCCTTCGCCACGTCGAAGCGCGAGCGGCCGTCCTCGTCGGCCGCCTGCATGCTCGCGCTGCGGTCGATGAGCACGATCACGTGGCGGGGGACGTCCCCGAGATTCAGATCGAGACTGGCGCCCGCGGCGGCGAGCGCGAAGAGCACGATCGCCGCCGCCTGGAGCAGCAGGAGGATCGTGGCGCGCAGGCGCTGGAAGAGCGACGACGCGCGCAGGTCCTCGACGGCGCGGGCCCAGAGGAAGTTGGTCGGGACTTTCACCTCGACGCGCTTCTGCTTCAGGAGGTAGAGCAGGACGAGCGGCACGAGTGCGCCGAGCGCCGCCATCCCGAGCGGGAAGAGGAGGTTCACCTGAGCAGCCCCTTCCGGCGGAGGCTCTCGAGCACGAGCGATTCGAACGGCGCGGACGTGACGGACGTCAGCAGCGTCATCTGCCGGGAGCGGCAGAACTCGTCGAGGCGGTGGTCGTACGCGCTGCGTGCTTCGCGGTAGAGGCGCAACAGTTTCGGCGTGACGGTCACGTCCACGCCGCCGCCCGTCTCGGAGTCGACGAGTCGCAGATCGCCCTCGACCTCCGGCGTCTCCTCCTCCGGCGTCAGCACGCGCACGCAGTGGACCTCGACGCCGCCGCGCGCGAGCGGGCGGAGATGCTCCCACGCGCCGTCCTTGTGCAGGAAATCGCTCGCCACGACGACGATCCCGCGCGGTCGGCGCGTGCCGGCCCAGCGACGGAGCGGCTCGCCGAGTCCCGTCTCGCCGCCGACGGGCGCCGCGTCGAGGACGTCGAAGAGTCGCGCGGCGCTGCGCGCGGATCGCAGGTCGCGGACGTCGATCTCGCCGCCCTCGCCGGGCGACCAGAGGACGACTCGGTTCATGCCGAGGAGCGCCACGTAGCCGAGCGCCGCGAGCACGCGCTTCGCGTAGAGCGCCTTCGTCGGGTCGCCGAAGTCCATCGAGGCGCTGCGGTCGAGCACGAGGTGGACGGCGAGGTCCTCTTCGTCGTGGAAGAGCTTCGTCACGAGCCGGTCGAGGCGCGCGTACATGTTCCAGTCGAGGAAGCGTACGTCGTCGCCGATCGCGTACGGGCGGTGGTCCGCGAACTCCACCGACGACCCGCGCCGCGTGGACCGCCGCTCGCCGCGGAACCGCCCGCGCCGGATGCGCCGGGAGACGATCTCGAGCGCGCCGAGCCGCGCGATGAAGTCCTTGGTCAGGAGGGGCATGCGACGACCCGTCTGCGCTGCCGATCCACACCGCTTCTCGGTAGGGGCGGACCCCCGTGTCCGCCCGGCGCGGCACCTGGATCGGTGGCCGTTCCGGGATCAGACGTGGGGCGGACACAGGGGTCCGCCCCTACCGAGACGTTGAACCGCGCGATGCGTTTCACGCCTTCGTCAGGAGATCCGACTGAGGCGTCGCCTTCACGACGTCCGCGACGAGGGCGTCGCCGTCCACGTTGTCGGCCTCCGCCTCGAAGTTGCGGATGAGGCGGTGACGCAGCACGGCGGGGGCTTCGAGGGCGACGTCGCGGAACGACACGTTGAAGCGGCCGTCGAGGAGCGCTCTCACCTTTCCGAGGAGGATGAGCCCCTGCGCACCGCGCGGGGAGCTCCCGAAGCGCACGTACTTCCCGATCGAGGGCGGCGCCGACGGATCGCCGGGGTGCGTCGCCATGACGAGGCGCGTCGCGAAGTCGGCGACGTGCGGGGCGACGGCGACGTCGCGGACGAAGAGACGCCACGCCATGACCTCGGAGGCGTCCATCACCTTCGCCGCAGTCGGCTGCACGGCGCGCGTCGTCCGCGCGATGACCTCGTTCGTCTCCTCGCGGGTCGTGTACGAAACGAGGACCTTCACGAGGAAACGGTCGAGCTGCGCCTCGGGCAGGGGGTACGTGCCCTCCATGTCGATCGGGTTCTGCGTGGCGATGACGAGGAAGGGCTCGGGCACGCGGTACGTCTCGCCGCCGACCGTGACGCTGTGCTCCTGCATCGCTTCGAGGAGGGCACTCTGCGTCTTCGGCGTCGCGCGGTTCACTTCGTCGGCGAGCACGATGTTCGCGAAGATCGGGCCCTTCTGGAAGACGAGCGACCGCGCGCCGCCGTGGTCCGTCACGATCATGGTGCCGACGACGTCCGCGGGCATGAGGTCCGGCGTGAACTGGATGCGCGCAAACGAGAGCTCCATCGCGTCCGCGAGCGTGCGGACGAGCATCGTCTTGCCGAGGCCGGGCACGCCTTCGAGCAGCACGTTGCCGCCGGAGAAGAACGCGCGGAGCACCGTCTCGACGACCTCGCGCTGTCCGACGATCACCTTGGCGAGCTCCGCGCGAACGGCCTCGTAGCGGGCGCGGAACATCTCCGCGCGCTCGCGCGCGTCCTGCGGCATCTGGAAGGGGCTCACTGGTTCTCCTCCGGTACCCGACTGCCGGGGCACTATAGACTCACGCAACGGAGGTGCGGCCCATGGGTTCGAGGGGACGCAGCGTTCGACGCGTCTGGGCACTCGTGGGAGCGGCGGTCCTATGCGGCGACGGCTTCGCGGCAGCCGATTCGGTCGACGCCGTGACGGCGCCGCCGGCGAACGCGGCGACCGCGCCCGTCGTGCTGCCCCTCGTGCCGCCCGCCCGGCACCGCGCGGGCAAGCGGGGCGCGCCGGTCGCGCGCCGCGTCGATCTCCCGTGGCTCGACCCGGCGCCGCTGCTCGCCGAAGACGCGAAGTCCCGCGCCGACGTCGCGAGGCCGCAGGCCGAGCGGATCGGCGTCGTCCGCGGCTTCCGGAACGTTCGCGCTCCTCGTCGGCTGCGGCGGGGCATGGACGGCGTCGTCGAGCTTCCGGGCGGCGATCTCGTCTGGACGTGCGAGGTCTCGTCGAAGGGCGCGGTCGGGCTCCGGCTGCATCTCGCGCGGTGCGCGCTGCCGCCCGACGCCGCGGTCTTCGTCTACGACGCCGCCGAGCCGTCCGAGCAGTACGGACCGTTCACCAGCGCCGCGACCTCGGCCGACGGCGGACGGTGGATGCCGACGGTGTTCTGCGAGCGCGCGCGGCTCGAACTGCGCGTGCCCGCAGCCTTCGCGGCGATCGGCCAGGACCTGCGGATCGACGGAGTCCTCCACGACTACGCGGGTGCCCCCGCACCGCCGCCGCAGGGTGGACTGGGCCCGCCGAAGGTCGGGACGTGCCACGTCGACGTCCAGTGCGACGCGAACTACGGCATCGGCGTGGCCCGCGGGGTTTGCCGCTTCGACTTCGTCCAGGACGGCACGGGCGGCTACTCGTGCAGCGGTGCCCTCCTCAACGACAACGACGCGACGACGCTCGTCCCGTGGCTCCTCACGGCGAACCACTGCGTCAGCAGCGAGGCCGTGGCGAACACGGTCGAGTGCTACTGGGACTACTACGCGCCCACCTGCAGCGGCCTCGCTCCTCAGCCGCAGACGCTCCAGCGCACGTACGGCGCGACGTACGTCGCCGGATCCACGACGACCGACGTGACGCTCTTGCGCCTCACGGGCTCGCTGCCGCCGTCGCGGACGTTCCTCGGCTGGACGTCGGTCCGGCCGGTCGTCGGCGAATCGGTCGCCGGGGTGCACCACCCGGACGCGACGGCGATGCGAGTGTCGAAGGGCCGGCTCACGGTCGTCAGCACGCAGTACCCGACGGGATTCCAGCTCCAGCACCACGAAGTCGCGTGGACGAGCGGATCGGTCGAGCCGGGATCGTCCGGATCGCCGCTCTTCAACTCGAGCTTCCAGGTCGTCGGACAGCTCTACGGCGGGTGGGCGTCGTGCACGAACAGCGTGGATCCGAGCTGGTACGGGAGCTTCGATCTCAGCTATCCGTTCCTGAAGCCGTACCTCTGGGACGTCACGGGCGCCGATCCCGTGCCGGGCGACGGTTCCGTCGGCGGCGGCACCGGCGGCGGCGAGCCGCCGGAGTTCTTCCTCGGGTTCTGGCAGAAGGCCCGGCTCGCCGACGGGGCGTCGCGCTCGTGGCGGCTGGACGTGCTGCGGCCGAGGTACGACCCGGGCAGGACGCTCAAGCTGAAGGTCGATGTCAAGGGACGCCCTGGGGCGTGGGCGCGGATCGTCGATCCGATGGGCGACGAGACCATCCACGCCAAGGGCCGGAGCCACGTCACGACGATCCGTTCCGGGTACTGGCAGCTCGAGCTCCACGCCGCCGAGGGCGACCCGGAGAAGGTCCTGAAGGTCCGCGTGACGAAGAACTGGTAGCGCCCGCTACTGGTTCTCCTCCCACCGCTGCTTCCTCTGCGCGCGCCTCTTCGCGCCGAGGAGGCCGCCGGACGGTGCCGCGTGCGGAGCCGACGCCGCCCCCGGTGGACTCGGTGCGTCCGGAGGCACGCTCGGGGCCGGCGTCTCGCCCGCGGCCGACAACGCGTCGAAGGTTCCGATGGGCATCGGCGTCGCCGCGCCTCGCGTCACGACTGCGTGCGGAGGTCGTACATTCGAATTCTGGCGCCTCGCCAGAATTCGATCCCACGGGATGCGCACGCGGCGGATGGCCACGTCGAGGACGAGGAGCAGCGCCGCCACGGCCGCGATCCACGGCCAGAGCTCGAGCGATTCCGTGCTCCGGCCCGCGGCACCCTCCCACGGCGCCCGCCGCGCGTTCGGCGCGTTCGGGTCCTTCGCGAGCGCGTCGTCGAGCTTGTCGAGGTCGAGGATCGTGGCGCCGGCGCTCTCCAGCGTGGCGAAGAAGCGCTCGTTCGAGCGCTGCGCGAGGTGCTCGGCGGAGTAGGGCACGCAGATCGCGGCCATCGCGAGCGCCGGGGCCGCGTCCGGCGTCGCGGGATCGCGGTAGACGAGGTTCGCGACCGAGGTGCCCACGTGCTTCGCGGGGAAGCGTCCCTCGTAGCGACCGGGACCGGTCTGCTCCACGCGGAACTCCTCGCTGGAACCGTCGGGGAGCACGGCCGATCCGCGCACCTCGAGACCGTTCGCGAACGACCCGTCGGGGCGCAGCACGTCGAGCGCGATGTGCGCGGTGCCGCCGGAGACGTCGGTGGAAGTGCGGGCACCCGCGCGGTTCAGCGCGCGGAGCGAGCTCGTCACCATCTGCCCGAAGAAGCGTCCGTATCCGCCCCACGCGGCCCAGTCCTGCGCCCACGCGGACGCGTCGCTGGTCCAAGCCGTGCTCTGGCCGAGTCCGCACCTCCAGGTGGAGAGGATCGGATCGCCCTCGGGCCCCGCGAGCACGAGCTCCGTGTTCGGCTTCTCGCTCGTCACCACGTATCCGCGCAGCGCCGGGAGGTCGCCCTCGCCGATGTCGCGGACCATGCGGTGGAGTCCGGTCACGGTCGGTTTGAAGAGTTCCTCGCGCACGGCGGAGCGCCGCACGGTGACCGCCTCCTTCAGGAAGATCTCCGGCAGGCGCTCGATGTTCGCGGCGTCGACGAAGTAGTAGTGGCCGCCGTTCGACTCCGCGAGGCGGCGCATGACGGGCTCGGAGTGCTCGCGGCTGTGCGGGTTGACGAGCACCGTCGAGATCGTGATCCGGTCGGCCACGATGTTCGCCGCCAGCTCGTCGTCGGGCATCGCCGGGTCGCCGTCCGAGATGATGATCATGTGCTTGACGGCCGCGGTGCTCTTCTGCAGTCCCTCCCACGCCATCTGCACGATCGACGCGAAGCTCGGCATGTCGGCCGGGAACGCGGCGTCGATCAGCCCGCAGATCTTCTGCTTGTCCGTCGCGCGCTGGAGCTCGACGACCCAGCGGTCGCCGCCCTGCATGTCGTAGTCGAGGACGCCGATCTCGTCGGAGGACGAGAGCGCGCGGATGGCGCGCTTGGTGATGGCGCGCGCGGCGGCGTTGCCGTCGGGGAATTCGCACGTGTGCAGCACGATGACGAGGGCGCCCGCGGGCAGGACGCGCTTCTGCGAGATCTCGCACGACACCGGCAGCACGGCTTCGAGGTCCGTCCCTGCGTAGCCACCTGGTCCGTACGTGCGCGGGCCGCCGATGCAGACGAGCCCGACGCCGAGATCCCGCACCGCGGACGCGAGGATCCGCCGCTGCACGTCGGTCAGCGCGAACGCGGCGACGTTCTCGATGACGACCGCGTCGTAGGGCACGAGCCCGCCCGGGTCCGAGGGGATGATCTCCGGGCCGCCCGCGTCGAGGTCGGCGTCGAGGTTCTCGCGGAGCGCCGCCTCGAGCGGACTCTTCGCTGCGGCGGTCGCGAGCAGCACGCGCCCGCGTCCCCGCACGATCACCGCGGCGCGGCCGCGGTTGTTCGCCGGATTGCCGTCGGACTCGGGCTCGACGATCGCCTCGATGCGGTGGAAGCCCGACCGGTCGAACCGCCACGGGAGTTCGAACACGTTCGCGCCGCGGTCGAGTGTGCGGTCCTGGGCCGCGACCTCCACGTCGTCGACGAGGAACCGCACGCGCGCGGCGACGGAGTCGTGGGTGCTCTGCACGACGAGCCGCACCGGCACCGGCGCGACGGTTCCCGCCGCGGCGGGGGCGACCAGCTTCTCGACGAGGACTTCGCGCTGCCGCTCGTAGCGCACCGGGACGACCTGCACGTCCACGTGGTCGGCGACGAGTTCGCGGACGGCCGCGGCCGCGTCGCCGCGCGTCTCGTTGCCGTCGGTCACGAGCACGATGCGCCGCGCGCCGCCCGGCGGGAACCCGGCGCGGGCGATCCGCAGCGCGCCGTCGGCGTCGCTCTCGCCGCGCGGGATCTTCGACGCGAGGTTCGCGGGGTCGATGACGACCGCCTCCATGCGGCGCGTGGAGGAGACGCGGGCGAACGGGGCCTCGACCGCGGCGCCGTCGGCGAAGACGACGAACGAGGCGTCGTCCTCCTCGCCGCGGAGCGAGGAGCTCTCGCGGATGAAGTCGCCCGCGCGCTGGAGCGCGTCGGGCGGCATGCTCTCGGAGACGTCGAGCGCGTACGCCACGGAGCGACCCTTGCTGTCCGTCTCCACGCGGGGCACGCAGAGAGCGAGCGCCAGCGCGGCGAGGAGGATCGTGCGGGCCGCGAGCGCCGCCCAGTCGCCGGCGCGCGGGCGGCCTTTCGTCGAGCGGAGCGCGATCCACGCGAAGAGCGGGGCCGCGAGGAGCACGAGGAGCCACTCGGGGCGCAGCAGCGTCAGCGCGAACGCGAGCGTCATCCGTCGACCCGGGTGCGGTACATGTGGAAGAGCCGACGATAGACGGCGAGGCCCACCGAGGCGTAGAGAGCGATCCAGATCGCGCCGCAGACGAGCGCGAAGGAGAGGTCGCCGGCGTCCGGCGGCGCGACGGCGGTGTTGCCCGCGTCCGACCCGCCTGTTCGCAGCGCCGCGGCGGGCAGGAGAGCGAGCGACACGGGGTTCGCGCCGAACGCGACGGACATCCGGATCCACGGATCGACCTCGCGGAAGGCGCCCTCGACCGTAAAGCCGAGGTTCGCGGCGAGGAGCACCGCCACGATCCCGTAGGCACCCATCGTCCGGAGCACCGCGCGGTTGGGGTTCGGCTGGTCGAGCGACTGCGAGAGGCCGAAGATCGCCCACACCGAGATGGCGAGGGTTCCCATCGCGGCGGTGAGGAACGCCGCGAGCGGCGAGAAGACGCCGAGCGGCCACGCGGCGACGATCAGGTGGAGGAAGGGCACCGCGAGGCACGGCGCGAAGCTGCGGAAGAGTCCGAGGAGCTTGCCCGTGACGATGTCGCGCGGCGTGAGGGGCGTGGCGCGCACGAGGTCGAGCGTGCGGCCCTCGCGCTCGGCCGAGAGCGACGTCGCGCCCGCGGCGGTGACGGCGAGCACGATCAGGAACGTCTGCATGGCGAGCACGCCGAAGTGGAGCGGGAGGAACGTCCACTCGTCGCGCTGGCGGCACAGCAGCACGAACACGACCTCCGACCCGATGAGCAGGCCGAGGAGCCCGCGCCCGGCGCCGGCGCGAAGGAAGCTGCCGCGCGTCTCGCGATCGAGCACCGGGTTCTCGTGTCGGAGCGCGCGGCAGGAGCGCCCGGACAGCGCGGCGACGCGGGCTGAATCGATGATTCCGCGGCCCTCGCGCCCGAGACGCCACGCCACGAGGACGACCGTGCCGACTGCGAGCGCGGCGCTCCATGCGACGAGGACGTACGGTCCGGTCGAGGACGCCGAGCCCGGCTCGAGCGCGACGGCCATCGCGTGCAGCGGCGAGATCGCCGAGTCAAGGGCGAGCCCGTTGGCGGCGGCGTAGTCGCCGGCGAGGTAGAGGAGCGCGATCGACGCGGCGGCCGCGAGGTAGGCCGTCACCACGGCGATCGTCGTGCGGCGCGCGAACGCCGAGGCGAGGTACGCCGGGACCGCGACGATCAGCCCCGTGGCCGTGAGGACGGCCGTCGCGGCGAAGAGCTGCGATCCGCGCACGCCGCCGAAGAGGAGGCTCGACGCGAGGGGCGGCCACGTGGCGACGATCAGCGTGAGGAAGATCGCGGTCCGCGCCGCGAATGCGCCTGCGGAAATGGAGAGGGCCGAGAGCGGCGTGGTGAGGAGGACGGGCAGCGTGCTGCCGGCGCGCGCGTGGACGAGCACCGTCGAGAACGACGCGGGCACCGCGAGGAGGACCAGTCCCATCCCGATCGTGGTCGATGCGCTGAAGACGAGCGACCCGACGTTCGAGTAGTCGCTGGTCGCGTAGGCGCGCAGCACCAATACGAGCAGCGTGGCGCCCATGATCGACGCCATCGCGAAGCGCAGGATCTGGAACCGCGCGGACGCGCTGAAGGCGACGAAGTCCCGCTCGAAGACCGCGTGCATGCTCCTCCGGTGCCGGTCAGACGAAGCCGCACGTCTCCGAACTGTTCGCTCCGGCGATCAGGCCGCGAGGGGCGAGATGTCTCGGTAGGGGCGGACCCCCGTGTCCGCCCGACGCGGGATCGGCGAGGGCGTGGCTCCCAGCGAAACCAGGGCGGACACGGGGGTCCGCCCCAAACCAGAGGTTTGATTAGCCGCGCAGTGCCATGACGGCCCGCGTCGCC
>JANNHP010000176.1:0-4310 GCA_031404455.1 Planctomycetia bacterium
TGCCGCGCAGGCGGCGCTCGCCGAGATGGAGATCCTCGGCGACCGGATCGGCGCGTCGCGCGTGCTGCGCGACCTGGCCGGCGTGACACGGCGACTCGGACGTCCCGCAGACGCGATTGCGCTCGCCCGCCGCGCCGTCGAGACGCCGCTGGCTCTCGGGATCGGCCTCGGCGAAGAGGAGGCGACCGGTCTGCGCCGCGACGCCCGCGCCGCGGCGGACGAAGGGATCCTCGCCGCGCGGGACCTCCTGGCGGGGCCGTCCGCGGGTGGCGCTCGCGCGGCCGCGGAGGCGTACTGGTTCGCGGAGTCGAGCCGCGGCCTCATCCTCGCGGACGGAATCGTCAACCGCGACGCGCTCGTCAACGCCGCGGTCACGCCCGAACTGCGCGACGCCGACGCCGCCGCGCGCGACCGCGTCGCCGCGCTGAGGAACCGTCTCACGGAGCTCGCGTCCGTCGCAGGCACCGGCGCGAAGGCGCTCGAATCCGCACGAACCGATCTCGACTCCGCGTACCGCGGCCTCGGGGAATCGACGGCTCGCGTTCAGCGCGAGGCCCGTCGGGTGGCGGACGTCGTCTACCCGCGGCCGGTCTCGCTGACCGATCTCCAGGCGTCGCTCGATCCCGGCACCGCGATGGTGCTCTTCCACATGGCGCCCGCTCACGCGCTCGCCGTGGTCGTCACGCGGGAATCCGTCCGCCTCGTCGATCTCGGCGACACGGCCGCCCTCACCGCGCGAGTCCACGACTACGTCGACCTCGTCTGCGTGGAGGGCAGCGCCGACGAGGCGAAGGCGTCGGGCCTCTACGAGGCGCTGCTCCGTCCGCTCGAACCGGAGACGGCGACGCGCAAGCGGATCCTCGTCTCCCCGGACGGCCCCCTCGCGTTCCTGCCCGTCGAGGCGCTGGTGCGCAAGGACGGCGACCGCCGGGAGCGCGTGATCGAGCGATGGGAGATCGCGTACGTGCCGTCGGCGACCGTCTCCGTGGTGCTCCGGGACGAACGGACGAGGACGGGCGGTCCCGGCGAGGGCATCGTGGCGCTCGGCGATCCGGTCTACCCCGGCGAGACGCAGGCGAGCGGGGCCGAGCTCCGCACGTTCGGACGGCTCCGGCGGCTCCCGGGCACCGCGGCCGAGGTGAAGGCGCTGGGCGAACTCGTCCCTCCGGGCGAGGCGAACCTGCTCCTGCGCGAGCGCGCGACGTCGGCGGAGCTCACCCGAGCGCTCTCGGACGTTCCGGCGCGCCTCGCGGCGCTCCACCTCGCCTGCCACGGGCGCGTGGACACCGCGAGGCCGCGGCTCACAGGACTCATCCTCACGGGCGGCGAAGTCCTCAGCGTGGACGACATCTACCGGATGCGGGTCCCGGCGGACCTGGTGGTGCTCTCCGCGTGCGACACCGGGCGCGGGGAGTTCCTCGTCGGCGAGGGCGCGATCAACCTGGCGCGCGGCTTCCTCTTCGCCGGCGCGTCGCGAGTGGTCGTCTCGAACTGGGCGGTCTCCGACGACGCGACGCGCGCGCTCATGGTCGCCCTCTACCGGAAGATGCTCCGCGACGGACTCGCGCCCGGCGAGGCGCTGCGCGCGGCGAAGATCGAGATGCTCCGCTCCGGCGGCCCGTTCGCGCACCCGGCGCACTGGGCTTCGTTCGTCCTCTGGGGCGGCTGAGCCAGGCTCCCGGGGAATCGGGAGGCGCCTCACAGCCGAGGAACTCGCGGGCGGATGTCTCCCGGTACCGCATTCGATCCCGGACCGGGCACTCGCGTCGGCGACGGTCCCCGCCGGGTCAAGGAGCCGACCCAGGCTTCCGATAGGTCCGCAGGCGTTGCGCGGCAGGCCGCGAAGGAACCGAGGATCGAGTCGCCATGGACATGATCAGCCTGCTGCACAAGATGGTCGAGTTCGGCGCTTCCGACATCCACATCAAGGCCGGATCGTGCCCGGGGTTCCGCATCGACGGGAAGATCCTCCCCGACCACGAGTTGCCGGTGCTGACGCCGCAGATGACGGCCGACCTCGCGGCGGAGCTGATGGCCGAGGGCCAGTGGGAGCGCTTCCTCGCCGAGAAGGACCTCGACTTCTCCTACGCGGTGACCGGGCTCGCGCGTTTCCGCGTCAACGCGCTGCACCAGCGCACTTCGGTCGGCATGGTCATCCGCCTCATCCCCGACACGATTCCGAGCGCCGCCTCGCTGGGACTTCCGGCGATCTGCATGGAGCTCGCGCACAAGCCGCGCGGACTCGTCCTCGTGACCGGGGCGACGGGCTCGGGCAAGTCGACGACGCTCGCCGCGATGATCGACTCGATCAACGAGCGGGAGCAACTCCACATCCTCACGATGGAGGACCCGCTGGAGTTCGTGCACAAGGACAAGAAGTCGTTCGTCACGCAGCGGCAGATCGGCCAGGACAGCCCGTCGTTCAAGGAGGCGCTGCGCCGCGCGATGCGCCAGGACCCGGACGTCATCCTGATCGGCGAGATGCGCGACCTCGAGACGATCGGGATGGCGATCACCGCCGCCGAGACGGGTCACCTCGTGTTCGGCACGCTCCACACCACGACCGCGATCTCGACCGTGGACCGCATCATCGACGTCTTCCCGACCGACTCGCAGCAGCAGGTCCGCATCCAGTTCGCGTCCACGCTCCAGGGCGTGATCTGCCAGAGCCTCCTGCCCCAGATCGGCGGCGGGCGCGTCGCGGTGCGTGAGATCCTCGTCGGGACGGACGCCGTGCGCTCGCTCATCCGCGAGGGCAAGTCCACCCAGCTCTTCAGCATGCTGCAGACCGGGAAGTCGGCCGGCATGTGCACGCTCGAGGACGAGCTGATCCGCCTGTACGGCGAGGGACTCATCACCATGGACGACGCGGTCGCCCGCGCGAACCGTCCCGAGGACGTGCGCAAGCGAATCGCGGAATCGAGGACCGAGGCAGCGGCGGGCGGCGCGCGGTCGCCGTACGCGAGCCACGGCGGCGTCGCGCGGACCCGGTCGCAGCAGCGCTAGGAACGGGGCTACTTCCTGAACCGGAAGCGTCCCTTGCCGCGGTCCGCGAACCCCGTCGTGAAGGACCCGAACTCGCCGCCGGCGTCGAGCGTGGTGAGGAAGCTCGTCGCGGGAGTCGCCGCGAGGTCGAGCTTCGTGGCCTTGATCGTGAACTTCCCGCGCACGGCGTCCACCATCACGACGACGACGGGAGTCGCGCCCTTCGCGCTCTTCCACGTCCACGACTTGTTCTTGTTCTTCTTCCACCGCGCGTCGCCCGCCGTGAACGCGAAGCGCAGCGGACTCGCCGGATCGCCGAACTCGGCGAAGCCCGCCGCGGTCTTCGGATCGAACGAGGCGCCGATCTTCGGGAAGGCGCCGGAGAGGCTGACGACGTCTTTCCCGGCCTTCGACGAGTCGGTGACGTCGCCCTTCGCGAGATCGAGCACCGCGCCCGCGGAAACCTCGTCGTCGCGATTGACGACGGACGCGAAGTCCTCGAGGAGCGCGTTGTACGCGGTGTCGGCGCTCGCCGCCTTGAGCCGCAGCGTGTAGGCCACGTTCCCGTCGGCGGCGGGGTCGTCCACGCCGGTGATCACGATGTCCTGCTGCCGGTTCCAGTTCGCCGTCGTGAACGTGAGCGACGTCGCGGAGAGCGTGCCCTCGCTCGCGTCGAGTCCCGTCACCGCGACCGTCACGTCGGCTGTCGGGAGGCGGTTGAGCGCGACCTTGAGCGTCGCCTGGCCGCCCGCTTCCGTCGTCTCGAGGCCGGTGCGACCGCGGAGCTGGAGGCCGACGACCGAGCCGCCGTCGTCGTCCTCGATCGTGACGGGCACGGTCGAGCTGCCCTGCACGTCCACCGTGTCGAAGACGAGCTGCAGCGTGAACGTCCGCGGCTGGTTGACCGCGGCGTCGTCGAGCATCTGGATCGTGATCGTCTGAGGGTCCGCGTCGGCGGCGTCCCAGTTGAGCGTGCCGCCCGTCTTCGCGTAGTGCTGACCGGCGACGGCGGTGCCCTGCACGGCGCTGTACCGCACGTCGACGATGCCCGGCACCGGGGGCCGGGGGATGTCCACCTCGAAGAGCGATCCCTCGCGCGCGGTCAGCGTGGCGCCGGCGGCGGGAGGCGGCACCGGTCCGTCGGTCGTGAAGATGGAGGCGTTCGAGCCCGAGGCGACGACGCGGCCCGGAAGTCCGCGGCAGAGCCACTGCAGAAGCGTGTTCGCCTGCTTGAACGGTTGCGGGATCTCGCGCCACGTCGTCCCGTCGTCGATGCTCGTCAGCATGAACTGGATGCGCGGTGCGAAGGTGCCGTCGCGGCTGGC
>JANNHP010000177.1:0-19583 GCA_031404455.1 Planctomycetia bacterium
CACCGTCTTCGACGACGACTGCCCCATCCAGGCGAAGCGCGGCGTGATGTCGGTCAACGGGACGAAGCACGACGGCGTCGTCGCCGCGGCGTTCGTCCGTCCGCGCAAGGGGAGCGACGGCGCCCTCGCCGCCGCGTTCGCGGACACCGGCGCCGCCGCGACGCGTCTCTTCTACGCCTTCCTCGTGTTCGGCTCGGGGATCGGCATCCCGGACTACGTCGTCTTCGGGCCGGGCTTCCTCGGCGAGATGGACGGCGACGTCCGCGCGGCCGGGTGGTTCGACTACGCGTGGCGGATGCGGTAGGCGCACGCGGCGTCAGAGACCATCTCGGTAGGGGCGGACCCCCGTGTCCGCCCCACGTGGATCCCACGATGGGGCACCGTTCCGATGGCGTTCCCGCACGGTCGGCGATGCGGCGGTCTGTGCAGATCAACGATGGGCGGACACGGGGGTCCGCCGCTACCGAGAGATTGTTGCTCCTACCGCCGCGCCAGGTCGAACGACATCCCCTCCGCCAGCACCTGCATCTCGACACCCGTCGCCGCCGACGCGTCGCCCGGCCGCGACGGCGTGACCTTCGCGCGGCGCGCGTCGATCACGACGACGTTGCCCTCGCCGACGACTCGCAGCGTCGTGCCTTCCACGACGACGCCCGTGCCCTCGTCGATGCCGATGCCGACGAAATGCGGGTGGTCGATGACCGCCGCCATCAGACGGTTGAAGCGCTTCTTCGCGACGAACGCCTGATCGACGATCACGCCGGGCCAGAGGCCGAGGCCGCCCGCCGTCTCGACGCGGCCCTGCTGCATCTCGTCGTCGTCGGACGCGCCCGCGAGCACGAGTTCGGCGACGGCCGTGGCGCCGGCGTTCGTGCCGCCGACGAGAGCGCCCGCGTCGAAGCGCGCGCGCAGACGCAGCGCGAGGTCGGCTTCGAGGAGACGTCCGACGAGGCGCGTTTGGTCGCCGCCGGTCATCCAGAGGAACGTCGCGACCTCGATCTGCGCGTTCGCGTGCGCGACATCGTCGGCGTCGAGCACCTCGACGTCGGCGAAGCCGGCCTTCGTCCACACGTCGGCGGTCGTCCGTCCCGGATCGCGCGCGGCGGAGGCGAGCGGAATGATCAATACCTTCGCGGCGGTGCCGCTCGTCAGCTTCGCGGCCTCGGCGATCACCGCGCCCGGGATGCGTCCGCCGCCCGCGAGAAGCAGGCGGCCCGCACTCTTCGGCTTCGTCGCCTCGGCGGCGACGGTCTTCGCGTCCTTCGACTTGAACGGCATCCACGAGCGGATCTTCGCGCAGCCGCACATCGCGAGTGCGAGTGCGGCCACGGCGAAGAAGGGGACGCCCCGGGGACGCACGCGGCGCTACATCCCCTTGTCGTCGGCCGAGCCGCCGTAGGTGCTCGGGACCTTCGCACCCATGACGCGGAGATACATCGAGAGCTGGGCGCGGTGATGGACGAGGTGGACGTGGTGCCAGCGGAGCAGCGTGATCGCCGCCTGCTTCTGTCCGAAGAAGTCGATCTCCTCGGCGAGACGCTTCGGCGTGTAGCCGGCGAGCTTCCCCTGGAACTCGGCCGCGTAGGCCTTGATCGCCTTCGCGAGCGCCTGCTTCGTCTTGAACTCGTAGTTCGGCTCCTTCGGCGCGCCTCCGTCGATCATCGTGGTGAAGAAGCTCCCGGCGCCGCCGGCGTGACCGGCCATGGAGCCGAACGCCATGCTCTTCGTCTTCGTCGGCTTCCAGCCGAGCTTCGTGGCGGGGACGGCGTCGACGATCTTCAGCAGGATCTGGTACTCGCCTTCGAGTTCTGCGGCGAGAACGCGGCGCAAGAGATCGGCTTCCTTCGGGGTGTAACTCATCGGGGGACTCCTCCTGACCTGACGGGCCGCGCAGGATAGCGGGACCCGGGGCGGATAGCCTCACGTCATGCCGCTCGCAGGGTTCCATCCGACGGTCGCCCGCTGGTTCGCGGAGCGCATCGGACAGCCGACCGCGCCGCAGCGCGACGGATGGCCGCAGATCCGCGCGGGGCGTCACACGCTGATCGCCGCGCCGACCGGCACGGGCAAGACGCTCGCCGCCTTTCTCCACGCCATCGACACGCTGCTGCGACAGGGCGACGCACTGCGCGACGGCACGCAGGTGCTCTACGTCTCGCCGCTGAAGGCGCTGTCGAACGACGTGCAGAAGAACCTATCGGGACCGCTCGCGGAGTTGCGCGCGATGGACCCGTCGCTGCCGGACGTCCGCGTGATGGTCCGGTCCGGAGACACGGAGGCGAGCAAGCGCGCCGCGATGACGAAGCGTCCGCCGCACGTGCTCGTCACCACGCCCGAGTCGCTCTACATCCTGCTGACGACCGTCGGCGGCCGGCGAATGCTCTCGACGGTGAAGACGGTGATCGTGGACGAGATCCACGCGCTGACGGGCGGGAAGCGCGGCTCGCACCTCGCGCTCTCGCTGGAGCGCCTCGAGGCGCTCGCCGGACCCATCCAGCGCATCGGCCTCTCCGCCACGCAGAAGCCGCTCGAGGACGTGGGCCGGTTCCTCGTCGGCGCGGGCCGCGAATGCTCGCTCGTGGACGCGGGGCACCTCCGCGACATCGACCTCGCGATCGAAGTGCCGCCGTCGCCGCTCGAGACCGTGTGCTCGCACGAGACGTGGAGCGAGGTCTACGCACGGATCGCCGAACTCGTCCGCGCGCATCGCACGACGCTGGTGTTCGTCAACACGAGGAAGCTGACGGAGCGCGTGTCGGCGCGGCTCGCGGAGATCCTCGGCGAGGACGCCGTCGCGAGCCATCACGGGTCGCTGTCGAAGGAGCGGCGTCTCACGGCGGAGCGGCGGCTGAAGGCGGGAGAACTCCGCGCGCTCGTCGCCACGGCGTCGCTCGAACTCGGACTCGACATCGGCGACGTCGACCTCGTCGTCCAGATCGGGCCGACGTGGTCGATCGCCACGCTGCTGCAGCGCGTCGGCCGCGCGGGCCACGGCGTCGGCCGCGTGCCGAAGGGACGTCTCTTCCCACTGACGCAGGACGAACTGATCGCCGCGATCGCGCTCGTCGACTCCGTCCGCCGCCGCGAGCTCGACCGCACGCCGATCCCGCGCGCGCCGCTCGACATCCTCGCGCAGCAGATCGTCGCCGCGTGCGCGGCGGGGGAGTGGCGCCTTGACGACCTCTTCGCCGCGCTGCGCCGCGCGTGGCCGTATCGCGAGCTGACGCGGGAGGACTTCGACGCCGTCGTGGCCCTCCACACGAATGGGCGAGCGTCACTCCTGCACCGTGACGCCATTGGCGGGCGGCTGATGGCGACGAAGCGCGCGCGGCTCGTGGCCGTCACGTGCGGCGGGGCCATCCCGGACAACGCGGACTACCGCGTCATCGAGGAGCCCGAGGGCACGTTCGTCGGCACCGTCCACGAGGACTTCGCCGTCGAAAGCAACAGCGGCGACGTCTTCCAGCTCGGCACGACGAGCTGGCGCATCCTCCGCGTGGAGCCGGGGATCGTCCGCGTCGCGAACGCGAAGGGCGCGATCCCGAACCTCCCGTTCTGGATCGCCGAAGCCCCCGCGCGCACGCGCGAGCTCGCCGCCGCCGTGGCCGCGACCCGAGAAAGCGTCGGTACCGTCTCCGACCCGTTTTCGTCGCTTTCTGGCGTCCCGGCGGCGGCGGCGCAGCAGGCGAGGGAGTACCTCGACGCCGGACGCGCGGCGCTCGGCACGGTGCCGACGCAGCGGCGCGTCGTGCTGGAGCGGTTCTTCGACGAGACGGGCGGGATGCAACTCGTCCTGCACGCTCCGTTCGGCGGACGGATCAACCGCGCGTGGGGTCTGGCACTCCGCAAGCGGTTCTGCGTCGGCTTCGGCTTCGAGCTCCAGGCCGCCGCGACGGAGGACGCCATCCTCCTCTCGCTCTCGCCGCAGCACGGCTTCGACCTCGACGAGGTGTTCGACTACCTCCACCCGAACTCGGCCGAGAAGGTACTCGTGCAGGCGCTCCTCGCGTCGCCGATGTTCGAGGCGCGCTGGCGCTGGAACGCGCAGCGCTCGCTCGTCGTCGAGCGCAACCGCAACGGCAAGCGCGTGCCCGCGCCTCTGCTGCGCATGCGGGCCGACGATCAGTTGATGGCCGCCTTCCCGCAGGCGCTCGCGTGCCCCGAGACGCTCCCGGGCGGCGATCGAGAGGTGCCGATGGACCACCCGCTCGTGCGGCAGACCATCGACGACTGCCTGCACGAGGCGATGGACGTCGACGGCTTCCTCGACGTGCTGCGCGGCCTTCGCGACGGCACGATCGAGCGCGTCTCGGTCGACACGACGGAGCCGTCGCCCTTCGCGCGCGGCATCCTCCACGCGCAGCCGTACTCCTTCCTCGACGACGCGCCGCTCGAAGAGCGCCGCACGCAGGCGGTCCAGTCGCGACGCGGTCTGAGCGCGCGAACCGCCGACACGCTCGGCGCGCTCGATCCCGAGGCCGTCGCGCGCGTTCGCGAGGAGGCGTGGCCGCAGCCGGAGTCGGCCGAGGAGGTCCACGAGGCGCTCCTCTGGATGGGCTGCGTCACGACCGACGAATCGAAGCGGTGGGCGGCGTGGCTCGCGGAACTCGCGGCGGCCGGACGCGTCGTCCGGGACGGCGACCGCTGGTTCGCGGCGGAGTCGTCGCGCGATCCGAAGGCGGTGCTGCGCGGACGTCTCGAAGCGCTCGGGCCGGTCGTCTCCGACGATCCGCTCTTCGCCGACCTCGAGCGCGACGGCGCGGTTCTCCGCGCGCGCCTCGAAGGCCGCGACGCGTGGTGCGACCGTCGTCTCCTCGCGCGCATCCACCGCTACACGGTCGAGCGCCTGCGCCGCGAGATCGAGCCCGTCACGGCGGCGCAGTTCCTCCGGTTCCTCGCGGCGTGGCAGCACGCGACACCGGAGCGCAAGCTCGACGGGCCGCGCGGCGTGGCGGAGGTCATCCGGAAGCTCGCTGGCTTCGAGATCCCCGCGGCGTCGTGGGAGGCGAGCGTGCTGCCGGCGCGCGTGCGCGGCTACCGTCGCGAGTGGCTCGATCAGCTCACTCTCTCGGGCGAGATCGCGTGGGGACGTCTCTGGGGCGGCGGCGCTTCGGCGATCCGCTCGACGCCGGTCTGCCTCCTCCCGCGCGAGGACCTCGCGAGGTGGACTTCGCTCGCTCCGCCGACGGATTCGTCGACGCTCGCGAGCGACGCGCGCCTCGTGTTCGACGAGCTGACGTCGTCGGGCGCGATGTTCCCGCAGGAGATCGCGTGGAAGACGCGGCTCCTCCCGTCGCAGGTGGACGACGGCCTTGGCGAACTCGTCGGCCGCGGGCTCGTCACCTGCGATTCGTTCGGCGGCCTGCGCGCGCTGATCGTGCCGCCGTCGCGGCGACGTCAGCCGATCGCGGTCGTCGGGCGGTGGAGCCTCTTCCGCCGCGATGCGCCCGCGACGGAACTCGACGCCGAGTGGGTGGCGAAGACGCTGCTGCGGCGCACGGGCGTCGTCTTCCGGCGAACGCTGCTCCGCGAGAAGCTGCCGGTGCCGTGGCGGGATCTCGTCCGCGTGTACCGGGCGATGGAGTTGCGCGGCGACGTCCGCGGCGGGCGTTTCGTCGCGGGCTTCGCGGGCGAGCAGTACGCGCTTCCCGAGGCCGTGGTGCTGATGCGCCAGAAGCGGCGCGACGAGTCCGCTCGCGACGCGGTCGGCGAAGCGATGACCGTGTCGGCGGCCGATCCGCTGAACTTCCGCGGCATCCTCACGCCCGATGAACGCGTCGCTTCGACGACGCGGCGGCGTGTCGCCGTCGGCTGACGCGGGCGCGAGACGGATTGCACCGTTGAACCAGTCGCCTGCCCGGGCCTAGACTTCCTCAGAAGTTGCGTCGCGGCGGGTGCCGCGGACGCCGTGACGGTGCTCGGGAGGTGATGCGATGGACGAATCGGGACTGTTCGGCGCGTTGTTCGGCGGCGCGTTCTGCTTCGTGTGGCTGCTCTGCATCGTCCTGGTGATCGCGGGCGGCTGGAAGACGTTCGAGAAGGCGGGCAAGCCGGGTTGGGCGGTGCTCATTCCCTTCTACAACCTGATCATCCTCGCCGAGATCGCAGGGAGGCCGGGCTGGTGGGGTCTTCTCATGGTGCTGCCCTGCGTGGGCGTCATCTTCGGCATCCTCCTGGGCATCGAGGTCGCGAAGAAGTTCGGGAAGGACGTTCTCTTTGGCGTGCTGCTCGGGCTTCCGATCACCAGTTCGATCATGTTCCTCGTCCTCGGCTTCGGCGACGCGAAGTACAACAAGGACGCCGTCTAGCATTCGACGCCGGCCCGCAGTTCGAAGCGTGCCGGCGAACGGCCCGGCTGAAGCCGGAACTCCAAACGAACGCCCGGACTCGCGAGGGTCTTGCCCTCGTTCGGATTCCCGGGCTCAGCCGGGCCGTCGGTCGTCCCCGGAATCGAAAGCGGCCCGGACGCGCGAGGCGTCCGGGCCGCTGATCCATCAGGCGGATACGGCTACTGCTTCTCGGCCTTGCGCTGGACCTTCTCCGCTTCCTTCGAGGCGTCATCCCAGAACTCGGCGATGCGCACGTTCGAGGAGAGCACGAGCTTGTATTTCTCGAGCGCCTCCTTGTACATCTGCTTCGCGGCGAGCGAGCGCGCCTCTTCCAACGTCTTCTTCTGCTCGTCGACCTGCTTCTGGATGGGCTCCCAGTACTTCGCGCACTTCTCGGACTTGATCGTGGCCTTCAGGAAGGCGGCCACGTTCTCCGACTTCGCGAGCGGCTTCGACGTGGCGATCACGTTCATGTCCTGGTCGATGACGGCGAACATCGCGCCGTCCTTGAAGCCGAGGCGCTCCGCGGTCTTCGCGTCGGAGGCGCCCATGTCCACCTCGACCGGGTGGTAGAGCGAGAGCCAGCGCGCGACCTCTTCGTCGAAGAAGGTCTTGCACTGACGGAAGGTCGCGCCTGCCGCGCCGACGAGCTTGCTCTTGTCGAGCTCCTCGTGCGGCGTGTGGAAGTAGAGGAGCGTGAGGCTCGGGTTCCACTTGCTGATCTTCAGCGAGCGTTCGAGCAGCTCCTCGGGCGTCGCGACTTTCTCGCCCGGCGACTTGGGCGTGACGACCTGAAGGGCGGGCAGCGTCGCCTCGTCCCAGCGCACGTAGAGGAAGTGCGCGTCCGAATTCGAATTGGATACGGAATCCGACCCGCCGCCGTTGGCAGTGGGTGCGCCCCCCTGGGGAGCTCCGCCGGCCCCGAAACCGGGACCGCCTCCGCCGCCGCATCAACCCGCGTTGGCGGGGCGGGTGAGTCCGATCGTGACGCCGAGCGCGAGCGCGCCCGCCGCCGCAAGGAGCGACCTGTCCATGTGCGAACCCTCCGAAACCTGGTGGCCCGAGGATAACCCCCTTCGGCGCTTGCGGCTACGGCGCGAATGGAAACTCCGCCTGCGAGCAGGGGGGGCTCGGCGTCAGAGTGGCGGGATCGGGCCGCAGGGCGACACCGCACCGCGGGGCGAGCCGCCGCAGCATCCGCGCGACGGCCTCGGGGGCGTCGGCCTTCTCGGCCGGCGTCCGGTCGGCCATGATCCGGCGCACCTCGAACCGCGCCGCCGCGCGCGGACAGCTCGCTCTCAGGCTCCGCACGAGCTCGCGACTCCGGCGCTCCGAGGGGCACGAGACCCGGAACCCGACGAACGCCGCCCCCGCCGCGCGAGCCTCGCCGAGGAGGCGCGTGAGATCGAACTCCACGTCGTTGACGCCGGGGATGAGCGGGGCCACGACCACGCCCGCGACGAGCCCCGCCCGGCGTGCGGCGCGCAAGGCGGCGAACCGGAGCGACGGCGAGGGCGCTCCAGGCTCGAGCGCCGCGGCCAGACGGCGGTCGGTCGTGGGGATGGCGAGCCGCACCTCGATCGGCCCGGACCGCGCCGCGGCCGAGAGGTCGGAGATGTCGCGGGGAGTGAGCTCGGTGGTCGTGATCACACGCACGGCGCCCTCCCACCGGAGACGATCCACCGCGGAGCCGCTGGACGGTTCACCCGTCCGCGGACGCGGTTCCCGCCGCCGCTCGCACCGGTCGCGCGAAGCGGTTGCCACGAGGGGCGTCACGAGGGGGAAGAGAGTGTCGGCGCTCATGCCTAACAAGATACTACGTACCGGGGACAGTCCGCGGCGTCCGGAGGCCGTCCGCCGTCCCCAATTCCGCTGCCGTCCGCGGCCGCGCCGGGACACTCCCCGGCCCCATGGACGTCGTCGTCGCCACCGGCAACCTGCACAAGCTCGCGGAACTCCGCACGCTGCTCGGCGACGCGCCGCTGCGCCTCCTCGGCATGGACGATCTGCCGCCCGCGCAGCGCTTCACTCCGGCCGAGGAGACGGGATCGACGTTCGAGGAGAACGCCGACCTGAAGGCCGTCCACGCGGCGCGGTCGAGCGGACTCCTCGCCCTCGCCGACGATTCGGGCCTCGAAGTGCCGGCGCTCGACGGGCGCCCCGGCGTGCGTTCCGCGCGCTACGCCGGCGAGGGCGCGGGGGACCTCGCGAACAACCGGAAGCTCGTGGCCGAGGCGCGCGCGGGCGGACTCGTGCGGCCGGCGGCCGTGTTCCGCTGCGTGCTCTCGGTCGCGACGCCCGACGGGCGCGTCGTCGCGCGCGGCGAGGGACGCTGCGACGGCGTGCTGATCGAGGATCCGCGCGGCCGCGGCGGCTTCGGATACGACCCGCACTTCCTCGTCGCCGAACTCGACCGCACGTTCGCGGAACTCCTCCCGTCGGAGAAGAACGCGATCAGCCACCGGGCCCGCGCCATCGCCGATCTGAAGAGGGCGATCGCTCCGCTGATTCCATGAGTTGCGACACGATCCGATTCTCGGATGATGCTCCCGTGATGTACGACCCCGTCGGCGACACGCTGCCCGCAGAGGCGCTGGCGAAGGCCCGTATCCGGCGGCATCTGGCTGCGTTCATGGCGTGCACCCCGCTCTGCCTGGCGGCGATCTTTTTCGTCGTCCGATTCCGGGCGGGTCCGTTCCCGGACGGCCGACTGACGCAACTCGGAGTGATGGCGTGCGCGATCTTCGGTTGCACACTCGTGATGTGCCTCTGGATGAGCTTCGCTCCGCCCCGCGTAGTGCTCGGCATCCACGTCCGCAAGATCGATTCACGGCGTGGCACGAGGCGCGCACTGCGACTTCTCTCCCGAACGTCGGTCGCGGTCGTGGGCGTGGTCGCGATCCTCTTCTCGGCCGCGGTTGCGGCGCTCGTCCCGATCCATCGGGCCGCAGAAGGCGCTCCGCCGGGCGCGAATCGTCAGCGATGAAGCGCCCAGCAGGCACCATGTCGCGTTCGTCTTCGATCTGAACGAGAGCGCACCGCACCGCATGGACCTGAAGAACATCCGCAACTTCAACATCGTCGCGCACATCGACCACGGCAAGTCCACGCTCGCGGACCGGATCCTGTCGGCGTGCCACGCCATGGCCGACCGGGACATGAAGGAGCAGACGCTCGACTCGATGGATCTCGAGCGCGAGCGCGGCATCACGATCAAGGCGAAGGCGGTCGCCCTCGACTACGAGCACGAGGGAGTGAGCTACCGGCTCAACCTGATCGACACGCCGGGCCACGTGGACTTCAACTACGAGGTCTCCCGGTCGATGCGCGCGTGCGAGGGCACGGTGCTGCTCGTCGACGCCGCGCAGGGCGTGCAGGCGCAGACGGTCGCGAACGCGTACCTCGCCATCGAGGCGGGGCTCACGATCGTGCCGGTGCTGAACAAGATCGACCTCCAGCAGGCGCGGCCCGATGAGGTGAAGGAGGAGCTCGAGACGACGTTCGGCATCGACCCGTCCGAGGTCCTCGGCGTGTCCGCGAAGACGGGTCTCGGCGTGCCGGAACTCCTGCACGAGATCCTGCTGCGCGTCCCGGCGCCGACGGGCGAGCCGAACGCGGCCTTGCAGGCGCTGATCTTCGACTCCGTCTACGACATCTACCGCGGCGTGATCGTGTTCATCCGCGTGCGCGAGGGCCGCATCAGGAAGGGCGACAAAGTCCGGTTCAAGGGCACCGCGAAGACGCACGAGATCCTCGAGCTCGGCCTCATGCGTCCCAAGATGACGGCGCAGACGGAGCTCCACGCCGGCGAGACGGGCTACCTCTGGTGCAACATCAAGAACATCCACGAGGTCCGCATCGGCGACACCGTGGTGCACGAGAAGGACGCCGACGCCGTCGCGTCGCTGCCCGGCTACCGCGAGCCGAAGGCGATGGTCCACTGCGGCATCTACCCGGTGAACAACGCGCAGTTCGAGGAGCTTCGCAAAGCGCTCGACAAGCTCTCGCTGAACGACGCGAGCTTCACGTACCACCCCGAGTCGTCCGAGGCGCTCGGTTTCGGATTCCGCTGCGGGTTCCTCGGACTCCTCCACATGGAGATCGTGCAGGAGCGGCTCGAGCGCGAGTCGGGTGTCGAGATCGTGCAGACGGCGCCGAACGTCACGTACGAGGTGAAGAAGCGCGACGGCGAGGTCGTGATCGTGGAGCGGCCGAGCGAACTGCCGGATCCGTCGGTCATCGAGGAGTTCCGCGAACCGATCGTGCGCGTGTCGCTGCTCGTGCCCTCGGAGGCGATCGGCGCGGTGATGCAGATCTCGCTCGACCGGCGCGGCAAGTACCGGCGCACGGAGTACGTGTCGCGCGAGCGCGCGCTGCTCGTCTTCGACCTTCCGATGGCGGAGATCCTCTACGACTTCTACGACATCCTGAAGTCGATCACCCGCGGCTTCGGCTCGATGGACTACGACCTCATCGGCTACCAGGCGAGCGACCTCGTTCGCGTGCGGCTCATGGTGGCGGCCGAGGACGTGGACGCCTTCAGCTTCATCGCGCACCGCGACGAGGCGGAGCAGAAGGCCCGCGAGATCCTCGTGCGCCTGCGGAAGAAGATCCCGCGGCACCTCTTCGCCGTGGCTCTGCAGGCTGCCGTCGGCGGCAAGATCATCGCCCGCGAGACGATCGCGCCGATGCGCAAGGACGTGACGTCGAAGTGCTACGGCGGCGACATCTCGCGCAAACGCAAGCTCCTCGAGAAGCAGAAGGAAGGTAAGAAGCGGATGAAGGCGATCGGCGGCGTCGAGATCCCGCAGGAGGCGTTCCTCGCGGTGCTCGGCGAGGAGCGCGAGGACGGCAAGAAGAAGAGGAAGGGTTAGCGCGTGCTGTTCATCGGACACCTGATCGCCTGGATCCTCGAAGCGATCCTCGTCCGCTACATGGGGATCGTGCTCGTCGTGCTGGCGCTGGTCGTCGCGTTCCTCGCACCTCCGGTTGCCTCCTTGGGCACGCTGACGATGGAGGACCGGTGGGTCACGGCCGTCACGCTGGCGAGCGCGGGAGTCCTCCTCCACCGCAAGCGCACGGAGCGCGTGTGGAAGTTCGTCGCGTGCGGCGCGCTCGTGCTCGGCGCGGTCCTCGGTCACGCGTCGCTCCTGCTCTGGTTCGCGACCCTGGCGGCGGTGGGAATCGCGGTCCCGTTCCTTCTCGCGCGGGCGGGGATCCGGGCGAAGGACGCTGGAGGGAGCGAAGGCCACGACGGTGAGTCCCCGTCCGACATCGTCGAGTCCGTCGCGACGGCGTTCGTCCTGGCACTCGTCGTCCGCGAGTTCGCGTTCGAGGCGTTCAAGATCCCGACGGGCTCGATGGAGCCGACGATCTACGGCGAGGGCTACGGACGCAGGAAGGGCGACCGTCTCCTCGCGTCGAAGTCGCCGCTGCTCTTCTCCGACCCGAAGCGCTGGGAGATCATCGTCTTCAAGTACCCGCTCTTCCGGCCGACGAACTTCATCAAGCGCCTCGTGGGTCTCCCGGGCGAGCGCCTCGAGATCAGGGACGGCGACATCTACGTGAACGGGAAAGTCGTCTCGAAGCCGGAGGCGGTGCAGGACTCGCTGTGGTTCGCGCTCCTCCCGGACCAATCGGGCGGTTGGCCGGCGGGCGGCATGGGGCAGTCGTTCCATCCCGACGCGGCGGGCCAGTGGGGCTTCGACACCGACGGCGCCACGGCCACCGTCGCCGCGGGAAAGACGAGCTGGATCGTCCACGACGCGGGAATCGCTGACGTCCGCGCGTCGTTCGACGTGGACCCTGCGCAGCTCGGCCTTGGCGCGGTGCTCATCCGCATCGACGGCAGCGGCCGCCGCGTGGAACTCGAGGCGCGGCGCGACGAGATGTGGATCACCGGACCGGGCGTGGAACGCACGAGGCTCGCGATCGACGGCCTCGGCTCGTCGCCGTCGCGCCTCGCGTTCGCCGTGGCCGACCGCGTGGCGCGCGTCTGGCGCGACGGGCGCCTCGTCGCGCGGATCGAGACCGGCGACACGGCGAACGTCCCCGGCCGCGGCGAGCAGACGTCGATCGGAGTGACGGGCGCCACGGTGAAGCTCGGCAAGATCCAGCTCGAGCACGATCTGCAGTACTCGAGACAGGGCTCGGGAACGTGGGACATCCCCGAAGGCCGCTACTTCATGCTCGGCGACAACACGGGCGCATCGCGCGACAGCCGACTCTGGACGGCGAAGGTCTTCCGCACGAAAGAGGGCGCGGAATACGTCGCCGACGACTCCGTGCGCCTCGACGACGTGAACTCGGTCGTGAACGTGCGCGACGTGGGCGACGCGTACGAGTTCCACGACAGCTTCGGAGTGAGGCGGCGGGTGATGAAGGACGACCTCGTGGACGGCGTCTACAAAGTCGAGAACCAGCCGTTCGTGCGCCGCGAGGACCTCGTCGGACGCGCCTTCCTGATCTTCTTCCCGTTCCCTCCGTGGGGGGAGTGGAGACCCCGGATCCTCCCGTGAGGGGCGCGCTCGTCCTGCGCCCGATCCTCGACACGCTGGCTCCCGAAGAGGCCGCCGCCGGGCGCCGCGTGCGCAACACGGCGATCTGGCTCGCCCTCGCGGCGTGGCTCCTCCCCGAGTACCACGCACTGGGCACCGGCACGACCGCGCACCGCGCGATCATCTGCGGCGCGTTCGTGGCGGCCGCGGTCGCGGCGCAGTTCCGTCATCGATACCGGTGGGCCCGCGTCCTCCTGCCCGTCGCATCGTGCGCGGCCGCGGCGGTCGTCGCGTGGTTCGGGCACGGGGCGATGTGGGGACTCGCGTTCGTCGTGTTCGCGGTGCTCGTCGTGGCCGGGGGCCCGGCGCTCCGCCGCGCGCTGCCGTTGCCGCCCGCCGAGGAGGAATTCGACCCGCTCCCGCCGCGCGCCGGCGGCATCCCGTCGGTGCTCAGCGCACTCGCGTGGATCGGGATCTCGATCCTCTTCATGATGGAGTGGGCGGGGCAGGCGATGGTCGTGCCGACGGGTTCCATGCAGCCGACGATCATGGGCGCGCGGCCGCCGCGGGCGTCGGGCGACCACCTCTTCGTGGACAATTTCAGCTACCTGTTCCGCGACCCGCGGCGTTTCGAGATCGTGGTCTTCGAGTTCCCGCTCTTCCGCAACCTCTACTACGTGAAGCGCGTCGTGGGGCTTCCCGGCGAGCACGTCGAGATCCGGGACGGCGACATCTGGGTCGATGGGAAGGTCGCGAAGAAGCCGCCGGTCGTGCAGCAGTCGCTTTGGCGCGAGCTCTACCCGCGGCCGAACTTCCTCGCGAGCGCGAAGACGATCCGGAGCTTCCAGCAGGTGATCGGGAGCACCGGGACGTGGAAGCAGGTGTCCGAGACGGAGACGCGCTGCGTCCCTGGGAAGGAGGCGAGCTTCGCCTGGTTCGACGGGAGTGGCGTGTACCCCGATGTCCGTCTCGTGTTCATGGCCGTGCGCGAGGCGGGCGCCAGCGTGGTCGCGCAGATCACGACGCGCGGCACGCCGGTCACGCTGACGCTCCCCGACACCGGCGCCGCAACTCTCGCCGTCGGCAAGCAGAGCGCGCCCTTCGCGGCGCCTGCCGGACCCTTCCTGCGTGTGGAGTTCTGCGTCGCCGACGGCGAGGCCTGGGTTCTCGTCGACGGCAGCGAGGTCGCGCGCGCCGCAGTGCCGCTCGACAGTCGCGGGAAGAACCGCGTCGAGATCGGAGCCGCGGGTGCCGCGGTGAACTTCCGCGACGTGTACCTGGGCCGCGACATCGTCTACACCGCGGGCGACGGCCCGGCCGCCTACGACGTGCCGCCGGACGGCTTCCTCTTCCTCGGCGACAACGTCGAGGGCTCGGCGGACAGCCGCAAGTGGACGGTCGAGGTGTTCCATCCGAAGGGCGGCGGCGCGCCGATCCTCGGAGCGACCGAGTACCCCGACGAGGCGGGCAACCCGAAGGGCGGGCGCATCAAGATCGAGGGCGGCTCGTACCGCTTCTTCGACGTCGACGCCGTGCCGCGCGAACTCCCGCGCGACGGCACGACCGTGGAGCACGGCGTGCGCGCGCCCTTCGCGCGGCGGAGTCATCTCGTCGGCCGCGCGATCCTGATCTTCTGGCCGTGGATTCCCGCCGAGGCGGGCTTTCGTCCGAGGCTCATCCCATGAACGATGCCGACGGAACGCCGTTTCCCTGGGCTCCGGTCGTCGCGACCGCGCTCTTCCTCGTGCTGACGATCTGGGCGGTCCGAGCCCGGAAGAGGGGGTAGGATCTTGGCCATGCAGTCCCAAGACAGTTCCGAACCTTCCGGCTCGGGAGAACCCGCCGAGATGCCGCAGCCATCCCCCGCCCACAAGGACCGCAGGCGCCGCGTGAAGACCGACGGGAACGTCGGGCTCGAGCGGATCGCCGAGATCCACTACTGCAAGAGCGACCAGGAGGCGAACGACTACCTCTCGCTCGGCCCCGAGTGGGACCTCCAGGACATCATCCCGATGCGGGTCGAGACCGACGACGGCGGCGAACGCGACGAGATCCACTTCGTCGTCGCCCGCTGGGAGACCGACGCCGACCGCGCGCGCCTGCGCCAGCGCGACCGCAAGTTCACCATCCGCAAGAAGGGGTGAGGGGTGCGTAGCGCCCCGACGAACACGACCGGCGCGGACGAAGGACGCGGCCCAACGCGCCGGTGGCGCACTGGGCAGGAAGACGGATGAAGCGCCCGCCTGGGGACGCCTCGGGACCCGATCTCGGTGCCCAGCTCCGCGAGGCGTTCACCACGACCGACCCCGAGGCCGCGTGGTACTTCGACCGCGCGATGGAGCGCGTCGTGCGCATCTCTCACGGCGTCACGAGCATTCCCGACCTCCCGGCGGTGGACGTCGAGGAGGACGAGCGCCGCTACTGCGAGATCCCGGCCATCACCGAGAGCGAGATCCATCTCTGGATGGAGGAGTTCGCCCTCGCGCACGAGGACCCGAAGGTCGCCACGCTGCTCGACGAACGCCACGGCGCCAACGAGCGCTTCCTCTCGAAGCTCACGGCGGCGAACCCCGCGGCGTTCGGAGAGTGGAAGACGTTCCACGCGGCGCGGGTGGACGCGACCGTCGCTGCCTGGCGGGCGCTCTAGGAGCGCGTCCGAGATAGGCGCACGCACTTGCGACGGTCGCCGCCGGACACGCTCCTAGCCCGTATCCGTCCGGCCCGCCGGGACGAAGTCGGACTTCAGCTCGCGGCGCTCCCAGGCCTGCCAGATTTCGTCGGCGTCGCCGGCCGTCGCAGTGAGCGACGGATCCGCCGCGACGAAGAACGCGCGGATCGACTCGACGTCGCGTCGGAAGAACCGTTCGGCCGACCGGTTGTGCGCGGCGCCGATCACCTGCGGGAAGTCGATGAGCGTCGGCCCGCCCCGCGCGGCGAGCACGTTGTACGGCGAGAGGTCGCCGTGGATCACGTCGCACGTGAGCATCAGCACGATCTGCCGCCGGAGGTCCGCGTACCAGATGGCGGACTTCCCCGCGGGCACCGCCGTGTCGATGAGTCGGGGCGCCGGATCGCCCGCGGCGTCGAGGACGATTTCGGTCAGGAGCACGCCCTGGCAGAAGAGGAGCGGACGCGGAACGCGCACGCCAGCGGCGTGGAGCTTCACGAGCGCGAGATGCTCCCGCTCCTTCCAGTCCTCCTCGGCGGCGCGTCGGCCGAAGCGGCTCTTCCGGTCCATGGCTCGCTGCACGCGCGTGTCGTTGACCTTGCGTCCGTCGCGGTACGTCGCGTTGTTCTTGAAGCTGCGAGTCTCGCGGTCCTTGTAGACCTTCGCCGCAACGAGCTTCCCCTCGTGCCCGACGATCCAGACGTCCGCCTCCTTCCCGCTCGCGAGGCGCGCCTCGACGCTCTCGATGACGCCATCCTCGAGGAGCGGAGCCAAGGGGTCGTGCGTTCGCAAGGCGGGGGACTCTATCCACACCATTCGCGCCGCAGGCGGATGCGTCGCGGGGCGCTACGGCGCGGCGGGCTGCACGCGTCCGCCGGGATGCGCGGGCGTCGGCTCCGCCGGGGACGGGCCGCGCACGACCGACTCGGCGGTGAACGCCCGCAGCCGTTCGCACGGCTGACGCCGCACGGCGCAGTCGGCGAGGTCGCAACTGCGGCAATAGGCGCGCTCGCACGGGTCCACGTGGAACTGCAGATCAGCAGGGCGCGTGTGCTCGGCCTGCACGCGCTGCGCGTACTCGTCCATCACGCCGTGCGCCCGCTCGACCGGCCAGAACTCGGGCACGACCATGTGCAGGTCGACGTGGCGATAGCCGCCCACGTTGATCGCGCGCAGATCGTGGATCTCGATGATGCCGGGCCCGCGCGCCTTCTCGAGCGCCGCAGCGAGATCGGCGACGACCTCGGGATCGACCTCGTCGAGGAGTCCGCGCGCCGCGGTGCGCAGCAGTTGCCATCCCGTCACGAGGAGCTTGAACGAGACCAGGATGGCGACGACCGGGTCGATCCACCAGAGGTCGGTCACCATGACGAGGATGAGACCGACGACCGCGCCGACGCTCGTCCAGAAGTCGGACAGCACGTGGTGGCCGTCGCCGATGAGCGCGGCGGAGCCCTCGCGCTTGCCGACGCGGATGAGGTGGAGGCCGAGCCCGCAGTTCACGAGGCCGGCGATCCCGACGATCCACACGCCGACGTCGATGTCGTGCGGCACGCTGCGGGAGAGGAGAGCGCGCACCGACTCCACCATGATCAGCAGCGCCGCGATCGCGATCGCGCCGCCCTCGGAGCCGCTCGTCACGAACTCGATCTTGCCGTGTCCGTAGGGATGGTCCTCGTCGGCGGGCTGCGACGAGAACCGCACGGCGAAGAACATCGCGAACGCGGCGACCACGTTGACGATCGACTCCATCGCGTCGGAGAGGACCGTCTGCGAGTCCGTCATGAGCCAGGCGATGAACTTTGCGGCGAGCAGAACGACGCCGACCGCGAACGAGACCATCGCGGCCTTGAGCCGCGGGTTCGAGGCGGGCGTCCGGGCGGGGGGGAACTCGGGCACGGGGCCAAGCTCGCGGGGCTGCGGGACCGCGTCAAGGACTCAGAGCGGACGCGCGCGATCGCACCGGGCGCGCGTGCGCGGCGTCACCAGTACGTCGTCGCCACTTCGGCGGGTCCGCGGACGCGCAGGCAGCACGCGAGCCGCAGATCGTCGCCGCCCTTCCCGGTGCGCGTGCGCCACGCGAGTTCGTCCGCGTCGGGAGGCGAGAGATTCTCGCGCCCCGCGACGATGCGCACGATGCAGTCGCCGCAGACCGCCTTGCCGCCGCACGACGACGCCAGCGGGACCTCGCTGCGCAACGCCGCGGCGAGGAGCGTCTCGTCCGCGGCGGGAAGGACGACGTCGCCGCGCGGACGGCAGAGGACGCGGGGGCGGATGCGAGTGACGGACATGGGTGTCGACGAGCGAGCGCGCCTCGCGGACCTCGTCAAGGTAGCATCCGGACATGCTCCTGCGCCTCCACGTGAAGGGGTTCAAGAACCTCCGCGACGTCGAGATCCGATTCGGGCCGCTGACGTGCTTCGTCGGCCCGAACGGAGTCGGCAAGTCGAACATCTTCGATGCGATCCAGTTCCTGAGACGGCTCGCGGACGAGGACATCCAGACAGCCGCGGAATCGGTGCGGGGACCGACGGCTGCGGGGCGCGGCCCGTTGGATCTCTTCTGGAGCGCTGACCCTTCCGGTGAGCTCTCGTTCGAGGCGGACATGGTCGTGCCGCCAACTGCGCGAGACGAATTCGGCGTCCTCGCAGAGCCCGCGGTCACGCTTCTCCGCTACTCGATCTCGTTTCGATATCGGGCCGATCGACGTCCCCGTGTGGATCTCGTCCACGAGGAACTGACCCGCCTGCCGAAGGGCGGGTCCATGTCGACGATCGGATTTCCTCACCTCCGTGCGTTCCGGGCCAGCGCGGTGATAGGGCAGAGATCGGGCGGACCGTTCATTTCGACGAAGTGGTCGGACAGTGGCGTCATCGGGTGGCTGCACGGCGACGGAGGAATGCGGGGCCGCCAGCGTCCGATCGCCGGCCGGACGATGGTTGGCGGCGCCACGTTGGCGGACTACCCGACGGCGCTGGCGGCGCGACGCGAGATGTCCGCCTGGCACGCACTCCACTTGGAGCCTTCGGCGCTTCGCACCCCCGACAGCTACGACTCCCGGCAGCACGTCGACGAGCACGGTGGCCACATTGCCGCGACGCTGCATCGCCTCTGTGGCGGCGCACCGGCAGGCGTGGCCGGGACGGTCTCGGAGAGCCGGATTGGATGGCAAGACGGCGACCGCGTGATCCAGGAAGCCGCCAACCGCTTGGCGCGACTCGTCCCGGAAGTCGATTCCATCCGGATCGACGACGATCCCGAGCGTGGGCAGCGCAGCGTTCAGGTGAAGATGCTCCGGTCCGATCAATGGTTCAGCCCTCGCTCGCTCTCGGACGGCACGCTCCGCTTCCTCGCTCTCGTCGCGATGCAGTTGGACTCCGACTCCTGTCGTGTGCTCTGCATGGAGGCGCCGGAGAATGGGATCGACCCGGCACGGGTGCCCGAGATGGTGAAGCTGCTTCAAGACATCGCCGTCGATCCGGAGTTCGCGGTGGACGAAGACAATCCGGCGCGCCAAGTCGTCATCAACACCCATTCGCCCGACGTCATCCGGCAACTGGACGCGCCCGACGTCTTGTTCGTTCGCTCTGCGGGCCGCGAAGCGATTGTCCGTCCCGTTGACTGCGCGGGCAACTGGCGCGGCGGACGCGGAGTGGCCCTTGCGGAGCTAGAGGACGTCATCGGAGGTGCGCCGCTCGGCGCGGCACTGCGTGCCCGGGAACTGCCTCTCTGGGCCAATTGCAAACCGTGAGTAAGACGTTGCGGTACGTCCTTCTGGGCGACGGCGGGCGCGACGCCGCTGAGTGGCCGGAACGAGTGGCCTCCCTCATCGGAGATTTCGCGCCGCTGCGTGGTCTCCCGTCGTTTCGAGCGTTCGAGCTTGAGCTGAAGGGACGACTTCAGGACTGGCTCGACTCGACGCCCGCAGGCGAGCCGTAGGCTACGCCGCGTGCACCCCGTCTACCGATCCGAGCTGAACCGCGACGTGCCCGTCGCCCGGCCGGACGAGTTCGCGCCGCTCGCGATCGGTCCGCTCCGGGTCTGGCCGCCTGTCGTGCTGGCGCCGATGGCGGGCGTGACGAACTACCC
>JANNHP010000178.1:0-2200 GCA_031404455.1 Planctomycetia bacterium
CGGTCAACTCTCCCGCGCGTCCGGGCGCGGTCTCCTCCGCCGCAGGTTCGACCCACGGTTCCGCGGCGTGCACCCGCTCGGTGCGTTCGATTCGGCGCGGCGAGGGCTTCGACGTCTCCGCGGCCCGCGGCGCGGCGTCCGACGTCGGCGCCGGTCCATCCCGCAACCCCGCGTCGATGACGATGGCCACCGCGCCGGCCACCGCGACGGCGATCGCGATCCGGGCCGTCGTACGGTTCACGCGGACATCGTAGCGACGGCTGCCGTCAGCGGAGGACGGGCTCCAAGGAGCCGCCGAAGTCGCTTCGCGCCCAGTAGGTCGCCGGGTCGATCGTGATCGTGACGCGTTCGGGCCCGCGCTGGACTTCCACTGCCAGCGACGCGCGGGAGCGCGCGGCGTAAATGACCTCGTCGAGTCGCCGGAACGTGTCGATCGCGACTCCGTCCGCGGTCGCGATCACGTCGCCCGTGCGGAAGCCGGACTTCGCGAGCACTCCCGCGTCGTCGTCGATTCGCACTGCGAAGCCGGCGAACGTCGCCGGAGCGAACGTCACGTCGCCGGCGGGAACGCTCACGACCATCTGACTCGCGACTTCGTTCGCGTAGGTTCCGACGACGTACCGGCCGGCCGGCAAGTCCTCGAACGTGGCCGTGCCGTCGGCGGCCACGACCGTTGCCGCGAAGCCGACGTCCCGCTCCGGACGGCGCGCCAGCGAGATGTAGACCTTCGCGCCCTTCGACGCGGCCGGGAAGCGCACGGTCAGCGCGTACAACTGCGGCACCTGGATCTCGACCGGGTTCATGCCCGCACGGAGCCGCACGGGGATGTACGCGATCACGCGGCCGGTGTTGCGCTCCGCGTCCGTCACCCAGAGCTGGGCCACGTAGTCCCCCGGCGCGACCGGCTCGTCGGTCTGCGCGCGCGGGCTGAAGTACGTGCCCGTCTGGTAGTCACCCTTCTTGGCCAGCGTCACGCGAAGCCGGCCCGCGAGGGGAGTGCCCTCGACGCCGACGATCGTCGGCTCGAACGTCGCCGAGTCCTCGAACCGCACCTCGATGCGCTCGGTCCGCCCGTGCTCGAATTCGACGTCCTTCATGCCGCCCGTCTTCGAGCGCACTTGGAGGAAGGACTTCCACTCGTCCGCTGGCAACGACGGCACCCGTAGCGCGACGCGCAGCGATCCGTCGGCGAGGCGCGAAGCGCGCGTGCCCGCCGAACTCATGCCGCCCCGCGTGCTCCTCTCGACGATCGAGAAGTCGACGTCCTCCGGCGGCAGCGGATTGCCGTCCGGACCCGTGACGCGCACGGTCAGGGCCCGGTCCGCTGTGATTCGCGGAAGGACGACGTTGGCGTTCACGCGACCGCTCGTCACGCGGACGACGGACGTTGCGATCGGAGTGACGCTGTCGAGCGACGCCGTGACGTCGTACTCGCCGGGGTCGAGATCCTCGAAACGGAACGTGAAGTCCGGCCTGCGGGCGCCCGCGCGTGCCTCCTTGGTCGCGCCCGTGTCCCGGCGTCGCGCCGTCAGGTGCACGTAGTCCCACTCGGCATCGGCCGGATCGAAGACGATCTTCCCGGCCACGACGTTCCGCTCGTCGAGACGTAGCGTGACTGGTGCCGGAGTCTCGCCAACGGCCGCGCGCACGGGAACCGAGGGCGACCTGAGGTCCGGGTCGATCTCCGCGACGAACCGCCACTCACCCGGCTCGACCTGGACGACCGGTTCGTCTCGCTCCCACCAACTCGAGCCTTCGCCATCGCCCTTCGGGGGGAACCACCGCACGAGCGCGCGCTCCGGCGTCGAGCCGTCCGGGAGGAGCACGGTCGTCGGCACGGCGACGAAGGCGCGCGCGACGAAGTCCACGTTCCCGCCGGGACGCGCCGCGTCGTCCCTCCCCGGCCCCGGAGGCGGGTGGATCGACCATCCCGGCATCGACGCCGAGAGCGAGTACTTCGCGTCGACGAGTCCGCCGAGCGCGTAGGCGCCCGTCGCGTCGGTCCGCGTCTCGCGCCGGGTTGCCGCGTCCCATTTCGACCATGCGATCGCGTTGCGGGCGACGTCCTCGGCGGTCGTCGCCGCCTCCAGCCCGGACGCCTTCGACGACACTCCGCCCGTTGGCGGCGTGGTCGCCAGGATCCGGACTCCGGCCAGGGGCGAACCATCCTTCGTCCGCACGTGCCCCGTGATCGTCCCCG
>JANNHP010000179.1:0-4645 GCA_031404455.1 Planctomycetia bacterium
TCGTGAGCGTCATGGCGGGCCTCCTGTTCGTCGCGCGCGTCCTGTCCACAACCTACGTGCGCCAGAGGCCCCGGGCGGTAACGGGCGTGTAAAGCCGCGAAGCCCACACAGGCGCGAGTGGCTGGCCCGAAGCGTGATAGCGTGCGCGGCATGCGAAGTGGCGGGGGCGACGAAGGTGCGGAAGGCGCCGATCCTCGGAGCGGCGACGCGCCTGCGTGGCCGTCGCGGGGTGCGGTCGTGCCTCAGATGGCTCCGAGCGGCTCCGCGAGACAGCCCGGCGCGAAGCACCGTTCGCGCTCGCGATCGGTGGTTCTGCGCGCGGTCGAGGTGTGTTGCATCCTCGCTCTCTCCTTCGGCCACGGGATTGGGCTGGGGGAAGGACTGCTGTTGGTGGCCGGAATCGTGTTCACGATTGCAGTCGTGGTGGACCTGGCGACCTGAGCATCTCGCACGCCGCGGACGCCCGCGCGGGGATCCGGCGCCAGGTAACTTCTTCCCGCGAGTCCGACGCCGCTACCGACCGCGGGCGCGTGGAATCCGGAACGGTCCGACCCACTGCGACACGCCGATGAACCCGCCGGAGCGGTGCGCCCAGTAGCGGCGGCCGCGGCGATCGACGTAGGCGAGGTCGGTGAACATGTCCGCCGAGTCGGGCGGGGGCAGGAAGAGCGGGACGACGAGTGCCCGGCGTTTGCCGTCGATCAAGCCGTCGTCGGTGAGACCGCCGGATGGCGTCGCGGCGCCGTCGCGGCTGAGGTCCACGCCGCGGTCTTCGAGGTCGGCGAGGATGCGGGCGGGGAGACGGATGATTGGCGCGGACGCGGACGCGACGGGCCGGACGTCGGCGACAACGAGGACGTCGAACGTGCGGTGCGGCGTCTCGACGCCGCCGGCGGAGAGAGCGTCCTCGCGCAGCGTCCCGCGCAAGACGCAGTAGCGCCCCGCGAACGCGGCGAGGCCGATCCCGCTCGCCTTCGCGTCGAGGTAGGCGATCCGCGCGAGCGTGATGGGCCGGTTGACCTTGTCGGGCGACAGCACCCAGCCGTACGGATCCGTCTCGCCGCCGATGGCGACGCCGCCGTCGAAGTCGTGGACGTAGCCGGAGATGACGATCTCGCCCGGCTCGGCGCCCGTGGCATTCGGCGTGCCGAGAGCCGCCGCGGCGGCGAGAGCGAGGACGGCGAACTTCAGCGCGGGCTTCATCATGGGGAACCTCGGGGACGAGCTGTCCGTGACTCCCATCGTACGCGGAACTGCCGTGGCGCGGCGGGGCGCCGTCACTTCCCGGTCCCGGGCGGGGTCGCCGGCACGGCCGCAGGCTCCGCCGCCGGCCACTCGAACGCGAACTCGTGGCGCTCGACCTCGGTCCGTTCGGGACGGTCCTTCATCCGCCAGGTGTACTGCTGCTCGCGCATCACGCGGTGGGGACGCAGCGTCGCCGGGTCGGCGACGACGAGCGAGCGGTCGGAGAGGCGCATCCCGGTGAAGTGGCCGTCGGGCGGGCGCTGGCCGGTCGCGTCGGAGTACTTCTTCACCCACGCGGCGAGGGCCTCGGCGGTGTCGTCGCCATCGAGCACACTCTCGCGCGTGAGCTTGACGAGTCCCGCGCCCTCGGAATCGGCCGGCGCGCGCTTCAGAAGCGTCGGCGCCTTCATGTCCGCGCCGTCGGGGCAGCGGATGGAGTAGTCGCCCTCGACCCCTTTGCCCTCGGGGACGGTGCGCCCGATCCACTCGCCGACCCACGTCTGCCAGTCCCTCATCACGTGCCGCTTCGTCTCGGCCGCGTACATCGGCGAGCGGAGCTGTTCGCGGAGCGCCGCCGCGGCGGCCTTCTGCTTCTCGTCGCCCGCCTTCGTCAACTCGGCGAAGACGACGTCCACCGCCGCGTCGACCCCGCCGATGTCCCGGACCGTGCCGTCCGCCGCGAGGACGAGGTACGGCGTGGCCTTCAGCATCATCTCCGACATCTGGATGCTCTTCGCGAGCGACGGATCGCTCGCGGGCTTGCCGTCGATCTCGAGGAGAGCGAAGTCCGTGAAGCGGACGCGGAGTTCGTCGCCCTCGCGCGACAGCGTCGCGGTGAAGCGCTTCGTGGCAGTGTGGCCGCTCTTCAGCATCTTCTCGGTGACGGTGACCTTCGACGGCACGGGCCAGCCGAACTTCAGCGGCGCGGGCGGTTCCTCGGCCAGCGCGATGGCGGCGAGCGCCGAGGCGGCGGCGACGAAGGCGAGGGCGACGATCGGGCGGGACATGCGGACCTCCGGGACGGGAGGCGGGCATCGTCTCCGCAATGTCCCGCCACGCGAACACTAGACTGGGGCGATGACCCGTCGGACTCTCGCCGCCATCGCCGCCGCCGCCGTCCTTGCAGCGGTCGCGATGGCGTCGTGCCGAGGCCGGCCGTCGGGCCCGAACGTGCTCCTCGTCACGATCGAGACGCTCCGCCACGACCGTCTCGGCGCGGTGCGCAGCGGCGTCGCGCTGACACCGCACCTCGACCGGCTCGCGAAGTCGGGCGTGCGGTTCGACCGCGCTTACGCGGCGTCGTCGTTCACGCTGCCGAGCCTCCACACGATCGCGACCGGCGAGCCGCCGCCCGTCCACCGCGTGCGCTTCTGGACGCAGTTCGGCAACCGGTTTCGCGGGCCGACGCTCGCGAGGCTCTTCCAGGACGCCGGATACCGCACCGCGTTCGAATACGCGGCCTACATCGACCTCTCGAACTACCCGATCCTGCAGCGGGGATGGGACGAGCCGCCGAAGTCGTTCCCGCTCGCCGACGCGGCCCCGGTCGTCGCCGCGGCGAAGGCGTGGCTCGACGTCCACGGGAAGGAGCCGTTCTTCCTCTGGGTCCATCTCTTCGAGCCGCACACGCCGTACGGTCCGGCCGACGAGTTCGTGAAGGGTCTCGCCGACGTCGATCTCTACCACGGCACCGGGCAGGCGACGTTCCCGGTGCAGGCGTGGGCCGACACGGTGCCCGGCGGCCGCGGCTCGCAACTCGCCGACGATCTCTACGATGCCGACGTCCGCGCCGCCGACGACGCGGTCGGGCGCATCCTCGCGGACCTCGAGGCGCGCGGGCTCACGCCGACGACGGTCGTCTGCGTCGTCGCCGACCACGGCGAGAACCTCGCCGCCGACCCCGCGCCGCGCTGGGACCACGGCGTCTCCTGCGACGAACAGTTGATCCGCGTGCCGATGATCCTCGCCGGGCCGGGCGTGCCCGCGGGGACCGTGGACGCGGGCATCGCGCGGCACCTCGACGTCGCGCCGACGCTGCTGCGCCTCGCGGGCGTCGATCCGCCGGACGGATGGCACGGCCGCGATCTCCTCGGGAAGTCCGCGGCGCCCGCGTTCGCCGTCTCCGAGTGCACCGTCGACGAACGCCACGACGCGCCGTTCTACTCCGTGACCGACGGTGCGACGTCGCTGCGCCTCTACAGCGCGACGGCGCCGTGGCGCGTGGAACTCCGCAACGAGCGTTCGCGCGGTTCCGCGCCCGTCGCGATCGACATGCAGTCGCCGCTCGCGAACGCGGCGTCGCACGTATCCGCGTGGATCGCGGAGTCCGCGTGGGTGACGACCCGCGCGGCCGAGGTCAACGATCCCGGCGCGGACGAGGGCGCTCTCACGCCGGAGCAGAAGCGGGCGCTCGAGATCGGGTACATGGGCGGAGGGAAGTGACCTCATGAAGCGCATCCTCGGCCTCTTGCTCGTGCTCGTCGCAGTGGCGTCGGACGCTCTCGCGAAGGACAAGGACCCGGCCGCGGCCGAGGCGAAGTTGAAGCCCGAGGCCGCGAAGCTCGTCGCCGAGTACGCGGCGTGGTGCGCGGCGAACGGCGCGAAGGCGGAGGGCGTCGCGGCGCTCGCGGAGGCCGAGGCGCTCGACGCCGCGGCGCCGAAACTCGCAGAGACCAGAGCGGCGCTCGAGTCCCTCTCCGACGACGCCCCGGCGGCGGACGTCGTGGCGAAGCAGAAGAAGGTGTCCGGGCCGAAGATCGCCGCCGCCTACGACAAGCTCGCGGTCCTCGATCACGACCCGAGGCTGGCGGGGCGCTTCGAGGAGTACCTCTTCCGCGCACTCGCCTGGGACACGGTCGCGTCGCGCATCTCGAAGATCAGGAGGACGATCGACGACGCCGCGGGCGGCAACCGTCCCGACGAGGCCGGCCGCCTGCTCGTTCGCCTGAAGCGCGTGGACAAGGACGGCGCCGCCGCGGGCAAGTACGACAGGCTCGAGGTCGACTTCGCCACGAAGGACGTCCTCCTCCTCGGGTCCGACACGCACCCGCTCGTCGGCTACGTCTCCTTGCCGAAGGACTGGGCGAAGGGGAAGAGCTATCCGGTGCTCGTCGGCGTGGAGGGCGCGGGCTGCTCTTTCCTCGGGTACTGCCGCGCGGCGATGACCGCGCGCGGGTCGCGGTCCGCGATCGTCCTCGCGCCGATCACGTTCTCGAACACCAACGACCTCAAGCCGGAGACGTATCCCTGCTACCCGAAGGCGCTCGTCGAGGAATGGAATGCGAAGAACGGCCGCCGCCACGAGTTCGACGGCCCGGGCGTGGACGCCCTCCTCGCGGTCATCTCGAAGCGCTTCGGCGGCGAGTTAGAAAATTGCATTGCCGCTACACCGGCAGAGTCT
>JANNHP010000180.1:0-2704 GCA_031404455.1 Planctomycetia bacterium
CGTCGAATCGCTGCGCGTCGAAACGCGCAACACGCGCCGCCGAAGACGCCGACCCCGCGCCGCTCCCTGTGCGTATGCGTCGCTCCACCGCTTCACGCGCGAGCGCCGCGTAAGTTGACGGCGATGACCCATGGGTCGCCCGCGAACTGCGCACGACGCTCGCTTCGGACCTCGCAAACCAGCGACATCTCGAACGACGAGCGACCCATGGGTCGCCCCTACATGGCCATGTCGATCACGTTGCCTGTTGCGCCCTGATGGCCCGCGTCCGCGCTACTCGACGTGCGCGATCGCCGCGGCGACGAGCGCCTCGACGAACTTCGACCGGAGTTCCGCCTCGAACCCCTCGACGGCGAAGACCTCCCTGTCGCGCAGGACGAGGGCGCCCGTGCCGAGCTTCTCCTCGCCATACGTGTAGCGGAGCGAGCTGAGGTCGCTGCCCGTCTCCTCGACGAGCTTCTCGTACTTCTTCGGGAGCGTCCGGCGGTATGCGTCGAAGAACTCCTGCGCGTCGCGGGGCGTGTCCCACGTGGTGGCGAGGACGATCGACGTGCGCCCGTCGGCCGATCGCCACGCGCCGTACACGTCGCCGTCCCAGCCGGCCGCCGCCTTGCGTGCCGCGGCGGACGCGGTCCCGTGACGGAGCAGCAGCACGCGGAGATAGAGCTCCCCGTGCACGGCGAGGTCGGCGCGCCGCCATCCGCTCGCGGCGGGGCCGGAAACGTCGGCTATGCCGGGCAGCGCGAGCGGCGTCGGCCGGTCGCGCGCTTTCGCGTACTTCTCGGGGTGCAGGCACTGCTCGGTGCTCTGCGGCGGCTCGGCGTAGAGCTTGTCGAGGGCGTCCCAACCGCCGGCCGCCTGCACCGTCTGGCAGAGGTTCGCGCCGCTCATGTACGCGCCGAGGAGCGGAGCCATGACGTAGGGCTGGATCTTCGACATCTCCTCGATCGCCTGCGTCATCTCGCTGCCCGGCGGGAGGAGTGCCGCGTTCGCCCGCGCCAGCTTGACGATCTCGTCGATCTCCATGCTCGCGGCGAGCGGCATCGCGAGACGCGTCATCGCGACGGCGCTCGAAGCGTCCGTCTTCATCATTCCCATCACCTGCCACACGGTCTGCACGAACGTCGCCTCGCCCTCGACGACGCAGCGGAGCGCGAGTACGCGGTCGTCGTCGCGCGCGCCGGACGTCTTCGGCGTCTCGTGCTCGGCGAACCAGGTGTCGAGGTCGTGGTACTGGTCCTGGAGCGCGTGGACGAGTTCGTGCGCGGCGGTCGCCTCCACGAACATCGCGGGCGCGCCGGAGACGAGGTTGAAGAACTTCTTCTGCTTCGGATCGTAGTACGCGGCGGCCTGCGACATCAGCGCGCCCGTCACCTCCTTCTTCATGTCGAAGTCGCCCGGGAGGAGACCGAGACGGTGGAGTCCCGCCTGCATGTCCTCGCGGCGGGCCTTCGGCACCTCCTTCTCGATGGAGGCGTCGACCATCGCGCCGAACTCCTTCGGCGACTGCGTGGCCGACGTCACCGACGCCTTGAACGGCTTCATCCGGATCGCCGCGACCTCGGCCTGGATCAGCTCGAGGTCCGGGTCCTTCGACCCGCCGGCGAGCCGCGACGCGAGGACGGCCGTGCGCCAGAGGGCGATGTCGAGCGGGTACTCGTCGGGCGAGAGCGCCGCGGCGCTCTTCACGTCAAGGACGGTGCCCTTCACGTCCCCGAGCTGAGACCTGCAGATGGCGCGCTCGTGGCGGAGCGAAGCGCTCCGCGGCGCGAGTTCGACCGCCTTCGAGAGGTCCTCGGCGGCGCCCTTCGCGTCACCGCCGTCGAGCTTCGTCTTCGCGGACTGGACGAGCGCAAGCACGCCCTGCGCCGCGTCGTCGCCCGTCGCGGACGAGGCGAGTGCGAGGGCGATCGCGGTCGCGAGAAAGAGTCGTCGGCGCATGCGGGTCTCCGGCGGGTGAGCGGCGCCGACGATACGCGGATGCGGCGCCGCCGGCGTCACATCGCGTCGGCAGAGGCGCGGCTCCGTGGCGTTGCGGGCGACCGGCGACGTCGATTGCGCGAATGGCCCGATTCTCAGCCTGAGAGCCCCGTTCCGAGCCTGGGAGGGGCCCGAGTCCGGCTTCAGTCCCAGAATGAGAATCCCGATACGGCGGCCATGAGCATCGACGACACGACCCTCAGGTCCCCCGTTCCGGACTCCTGCGGACTGCGCGAGTTCGTGATCGGGCGCGTGGGCGGCACCCACGTCGCCATTCCCGCCGAGCGCATCGAGACGGTGATCGACGCGATCGACGGTTCCGAGCCGCCGTGCGACGAGCGCTGGGTGGCCGGCTGGTTCCTCCATCGCGACCGCCTGTGGCTCTCCGTGCGCCTCGACGGCCGCGACGAGCCGCGCGCCGCCGTGGCGAAGCGTCTCCTCATCCGCGAGTCGGACCAGCTCCGCTTCGCGATCGAGGTGGACGAACTCCTCGGCTCGGCCGTGCTCGACGACGTGGGCACCGCGCCGTTCGAGGCGCGCGGCTGGTCCGCGCCGCCGTCGTGGCTCCGCCGCGGCGAGGCCTACGACGGCCGGCCCGTCTGCTGCGTCGACGTGGACTCGATCACCGCGCATCTCCTCGACAACTGACGGCGCGGGCCATCAAGGCGCGACAGGTACGCCTTGCCGTTGTAGGGGCGAGGCATGCCTCGCCCGCCGCTGCCGG
>JANNHP010000181.1:0-11419 GCA_031404455.1 Planctomycetia bacterium
CCCGGGAAACAGCGACCTTTCGACCTCGCTGCCGCTCATCGTGAGCGCCGCCGACCTCAGCGCGCTGACGCTCACCAACGTCGGCCGTCCGGTCCAGGGTCGCCGAGGCGCCGCCCGAGACGAAGCCCAAGGCGAGGAAGAACCCCACCGGTCCGGCGCTGGTCATCGTCGAGTCGCCGGCCAAGGCCCGCACGATCGGGAAGTTCCTCGGATCGGGGTTCGAGGTGCGCGCCTCGATGGGGCACGTGCGCGACCTCCCGAAGAAGGGCATGGGGATCAAGGAGGAGAAACGCGGCGGGAAGAAGTTCTTCGTGCCGACGTACGAGATCATCCCCGACAAGGTGAAGGTCGTGAGGGAGCTCGCGGCGCTCGCGAAGAACGCGCCGACCGTGTACTTCGCGACCGACCTCGACCGCGAGGGCGAGGCGATCGCCTGGCACCTCGTGCAGGCCCTCGACGTGCCGGTCGAGCGCCGCGCCCGCGTCACCTTCCACGAGATCACCAAGCGCGCGATCGACGAGGCGTTCCACCATCCCGGCACCATGAACGAGGGCCGCGTGGACGCGCAGCAGGCGCGCCGCGTGCTCGACCGGATCGTCGGCTATCCGCTTTCCCGTCTGCTCTCGAAGAGCATCTCGCGCGGTCTCTCCGCCGGGCGCGTGCAGTCGGTCGCAGTCAGGCTCATCACGGACCGCGAGAAGGAGATCCGCGCGTTCAGGGCGGTGGACTACTGGCGCGTGTTCGCCGACCTCAGGAAGGCCGGGGTGCCCGACGCGGAAGCCTTCACGACGGACCTCGTCCACATCGACCAGGTCTCCGAGGACGACTCCTGGGCGACCGACGCCGTCGTCCCCGAGGGCACCGAGGAGGAACTCGCCGAGACCGGCGAGGTCGACATCGAGGTCGAGAAGCCCGGCGAGACGCCGAAGCTGCCGAAGTCGCGCGAGCTCCGCCTCCACAAGGAAGAGGAGGCGCAGTCGATCGTCGACGAACTGAACGCGCCCGGCACCGAGTGGAAGGTCGAGTCCGTCGAGGGCAAGCGCAAGCAGGAGTGGGCGGGGCCGCCGCTCATCACGTCCACGCTCCAGCAGCAGGCGTCGATCCGCCTGCGCTGGGCCGCGAAGCACGCGATGAAGGTCGCGCAGGAGCTGTACGAAGGCGTGCCGGTCGGCGAGGAGGGCCCCGTCGGCCTCATCACCTACATGCGCACGGACTCGGTGTCTCTCGCGCCCGAGGCGGTGTCGGCGTGCCGCGCGTACGTGGCGAAGCGCTGGGGCGACTCGTACGTGCCCGGCAAGCCGAACACCTTCAAGAGCAAGCAGGGCGCCCAGGAGGCGCACGAGGCGATCCGTCCGTCCGACGTGAACCGCACGCCCGAACAGCTCCGTCCGTATCTCTCGAAGGACCAGCTCGCGCTCTACCGCCTCGTGTGGGAGCGCTTCGTCACCTGCCAGATGTCGCCCGCGCAGGTGGACACGACCGTCGTCCGCGTCCGCGCGCGCCGCGCCGTCTTCGAGGCGCGCGGCAAAGTCACCGTGTTCGCCGGATGGCGCGCCGTCGGAGGGTCGAAGGAGGCGAAGGACGCGGAGCCCGTGCTGCCGATCCTCAACGCCGAGGAGAAGCTCGCCCTCGTGAAGCTCTCGCACGAGCACCGCACCACGCAGCCGCCGCCGCGCTACTCGGAGGCGACGCTGGTCAAGCGCCTCGAGAAGGAGGGCATCGGCCGCCCGTCCACGTACGCAGAGACGATCTCGAAGATCATCGTGCGCAAGTACGTCGAGAAGACGGCGGGGAAGTTCAAGGCGACGGAACTCGGCGAGGTCGTGATCGACCGCATGCTCCCGTACTTCGGCGAGCTCCTCGACGTGAGCTTCACGAGGAAGATGGAGGAGGACCTCGACGCCGTCGAGTCCGGCAAGGAGGACTGGCAGACCTTCCTGCGCGACTACGACGCGGGCTTCGCGAAGGAGCTGAAGAACGCCGACGTCGGCATGGTGAAGGAGAAGTTCAAGCCTGAGGAGGGCGTGCCTCCGTGCGAGCTCTGCGGCAAGCCGATGCTGGTCCGCTTCTCCGAGGGCCGTAAGTTCTACGGCTGCTCGGGCTACCCCGAGTGCAAGGGCACGCGCGGGGGCGGCGGCGACTCGAAGCCCGCGGCGATCCCGACCGAGCACGTCTGCGAGAAGTGCGCGAAGCCGATGGTCATCCGCACCGGGCGCCGCGGTCCCTTCCTCGCGTGCAGCGGCTATCCCGCGTGCAAGAACGCAAAGGACATCGACGCCGACGGCAAGGTCGTCGAGCAGCCGAAGACCGACGAGAAGTGCGAGAAGTGCGGCTCCGACATGGTGGTGAAGAAGGGCCGCCGCGGTCCCTTCCTCGCGTGCTCGGGCTATCCCAACTGCCGCAACGCGCGCGATCTCGGCGCACCCGCTCCCGCGGGGATCGGCGACGCGCTCCTCGGAGACGGCAAGGCTCCCGCGCCCCAGCCCGGCGGCGTCGATCCGAGCGTCCCGCTGCCGCCCTGCCCGAAGTGCGGCTCGCCGACGTCGATCCGCCGGAGCTTCCGCGGCGCCTTCTGCGGCTGCACCAAGTACCCCGACTGCAAGGGCACGGCCCCCGTGCCGCCCGGCGCCCTCCCGAAACGCGAGCCGCCGAAGCCCGCCGGCGTCAACTGTCCCGACTGCGGCAAGCCGATGGTCATCCGTCAGGGCAAGCGCGGGCCGTTCGCCGGGTGCAGCGCCTACCCGAAGTGCCGCGGGACGATGCCGATGGAGGACATCCCGCCGGCCGCGACCGCGCCGCTCGTGCCGTAGCGGAGGGCGCGTGAGCAACGCTCGGAAGCCGAAGCGAGCCCCGAGGATGCGCCGCGAGTACGACTTCTCGGGCGGAGTGCGGGGCAAGTACGCGGCGAAGTATGCGAAGGGCAGCAACGTCGTGGTCCTCGATCCGGATGTAGCGGAGCTCTACCCGGACTCGAGATCGGTGAACGCGGCGCTTCGGTCGCTCGCGAAGACTCTCTGACTCCGAGGGAGCCTCCGCGCGGTGCCCGAGCCTTCACGCTGCCGACTGCGGCGCCGCTGATCCCGGAACTGCACCGTGAGGCCCGCGAGGCGGCCCACGCCGTGCGCGCGCGGATCGTGCGATACTCCCTGCGGGATCGATCGAGGTCGAATGCGACTCGCTCATTGGTTGCTCGCAGCCTGCATCGGGCTCTCGTGCGTGTCGCCACCTCGCGTTGGCGAGACGGAGCCGCGCCCCGTCGTCGTCGGGACGGGCAACCGGCTCTCCGGGCGCGTGGACGTGACGTGGCTCGGCGATCCCGCGCATCCGTTCGCTGCCGCGGTGGACGGAGTCGCCCGGCTCGCGGCCTTCCGCGGTCTCGAGGTCAAGTGCACGCGACGCCGGAGCCTCGGCTCCGAGCCCCCGACGTCGGCCGTCGTCGCGACGACGTGGCCGCCGACCGCTCCTGACGCCGAACGCCTGAGGGAGTACCGGCAGGCCGGGAGAGGCGTCGTCGTCTTCGTGGACGCGGAGCTCGACGCGGCTGCTCGGCCGCTCGGCGTCACGAAGGCGCCCGTCGCGGGATCGATCGCGCTCCACGCGATCGATCCGACGATGCCGGCCGCTTGGGGCGACGTCCCGAGCGCTCTCGCGTGGCCGGACGACTCCGGCTCGATCCACGTCGTCGCGGCGGGCCCCGGCACGGACCTGGGCGCGGTCGCGATCTCCGCGTTGCGCCACGCGATCGTCCGCGCGGACGGCGTGAGGTATCTCACGACCGTGTTCGCCGAGATCTCGGCCGAGGTGGCCGACGGGACGCTCGTCGTGAAGGCGCCGACGCTCCTCGCCGGGGCCGCCACGATGGACGTCATCGCCCCGGACGGCGCGCCGCTCCTGCCGCCGGGCCCGCTTCGCCCGATCGATCTCTCGAAGCTGCCTGACGCGGAACGGGCGCTGCTGCGGCTTCGGTTCGCGGGCGAGGGAATCGAGGACGAGGTCCGGCTCTGGGTGCCGGATCTCCTGCCGCTCACGTTCGCGAAGGCGCGGCTGACCGGTTTCGCGCACGCGTGGGCCGGCGATCCCGCCCTCTTCCGCGTCGTCGTCGACGGACCGGACGGATCGGGCGTAGAGGGCTGCGCGATCGACGCGGTCCTCGGCGATGCGTCGGTCGTGGCGACGACGGACGCGTTGGGCGCCGCGGTCGTCGCGTTCCCTGCTTCGGCGACGAACGCCGAGGGGAAGACGTCGCTCACGGCGACGATCCGCGGCCGAGTGTCCCCGCGCACGCTCGAGGCGGAGATCGACGTGAACCCGCGCGAGGACGAGTGCGTCGTGCAGACCGACCGGCCCGTCTATCGCCCGGGAGGCGTCGTCAAGCTCCGCGCATTCCTTCTCGGGCCCGGCGGGCGGCCGAAGAGCGACGCGGCGCTGACGGTCGACGTGCGCGATCCCCGCGGCCGACTCGTGCGGACGTTCGCCGGTGCGACCGACGCGTTCGGCACCGTGACGTTCGAACTGCGGCTCGCCGCGCGAATCGCCGACGGCGTCTACGAAGCGCGCGTCCGGGTCGGCCCGAGCGACGCGCGCGCGTCGTTCCTCGTCGAGGACGCCGCGCGCCTGCCGTTCGACGTCCGCGTCGAGCTCGCGAACCCGCGCCCGGTCGCCGGGGAACGCGTGCGGGGAGCCGTCACGATCCGCGACTGGGACGGCGCCGACGTGCGGGGCGCGACGGTGCGCGCCGGACTCGGCGACGCGGAGCTGAAGGAGTCCCGCGGCGACGGCCGCATCGAGTTCGATCTCGCGACCGAGCCCGCGAAGACGAGTCGTTCGACGACGCTCCGCGTCGAGGTCGAGAGCGGCGGGTCGGTCGTGACCAGCGAGTCGCCCCTCGTCCTCGCGGCGAAGGTCCCGGCGGGCCCGGACGCGATCACGATCGAGGTCGCGTCCACCGCGGCGCCCGGGTCGGGTCTCGATGTCGGCGTCCGCGCGAAGCGGGAGGACGGCGTCGTCGACGTCGACCTGGTCGGCCGAGGCCGGGTGCTGGCCTCCGCGACGGCGCGGATCGACGGCGGGCGCGCGATCGTGCGCCTCGCGATCCCCGAGGACGCGCGGGGCCCGGCCGAGGTCGTCGTCCGGATGCGCGACGGGACCGTCGCGCGGTCGCCGGTCTTCGTCGGACGCCCGTCGCTCGCGGTGACGCTCTCCGCGCCGTCGGCCGCGACGCCGGGCGACGACATCGAGGCCCGCGTCTGCGTGCTCGACGAGCACGGTCACGCGGTCCCGGCGCTCCTCGACGTGCGGGGCGTCGACCGCGCGTACCGCGCGCTCACCGAGTCGTCGACGCTCGATCCCCGTCGGGCGCGCGACGCCGAACCGCTCGGCGAGCCGATCGTGCTCGCGTCCGACGACGGCCGCGGCGCGTGGTTCCGATTCGAGCGTCTCGCGGCGTCGGAGGCGGACGCTGCGCTTCGACGCGCGGCCCTCGCGGCGGACGAGGGACGCGAGTTCGACGTCGCGCTGCCGTGGGGCGCGCGAGTCTTCGCCGGCGACATCGGCGGTGCGCGTTGCGTCACGGCCGAGGACGCCGTCACCCGCCGAGTCGGACCCGGGGCGGGCGACCTCCCGCAGCGGTTCGCGATGCGAGCCGCCGCCACCGATCGCGCGACGGACGTCGCCGAACTCCTGCCGCAGCACGCCATCCGGTTCGCCCACGACCCCATCCCGCGGAACTCGCGCTGGCTCGTGCGGCACCAATCGCCCGACGGGAGCTGGCACCCGTCCCGGTTCCTCGACCTCTGCCGGGTGCCCGGTTGCGACGGGCCCGGACTCTCGGAGTTCCAAGTCGGGTCCACGTCGCTCGCGCTGCTCTGCTTCCTCGGCGTGGGGGAGACCCACCAGAGCGGCACGTGCCGCGAGACGGTGAAGAACGGGCTTCGCTGGCTCCGCGACGTGCAGAAGCCCGACGGTTTCGTCGGCGACCGTGCGGCCCCGTGCGCCGCGCTGAACCACGCGCTCGCGGCGCTCGCGCTCACCGAGGCGTACGGCATGACGGGCTCTCGCGTCTTCAAGGACCCGGCGCAGCGCGCCCTCGAAGCGCTCGTCGCGATGCAACGCCCCGACGGGAGCTTCGCCGAGGCCGGCGCGACGAACGGAAGCGTCATCCTCGGGACGTTCTGCAGCATGGCGATCAAGTCCTCGGTCATGTCCGAGCTGACGGTCGAGCGGGCCCGGCTCCACCGCTACGTCGCCTGGCTCGACGCGCACACCGACGAGGAGACGGGCGCTCCCGCGCTCTCCGTCGAGGAGATGTCCGCGTACCCGTTCGGCGGCGCGTCAGCGCGACGGACGGCAGCGGCGGGATCGATCCTGTCGCGCGCTTTCGCAGGCGCCACTTCGCAGACGACGCCGCTTCTCGCCCGCGCCGCGGCGACGGTCCTCGAAGACCTGCCCACCGACGTCCGGGAGGACGATCCCCTCTCGATCTACTTCGGCACACTCGCCCTCTTCCAGATCGGCGGCGAGAGCTGGCGGCGCTGGAACGGCGCGATGAAGACGGCCGTCATCGACCGTCAGGAGATTCGCGAGTCGAGTTGCGCTCGCGGGTCGTGGCCGTCCGCCCCCGGCCGGATCGGACGGCTGCTGACGACCGAACTCGGCAGCCTCAGCATGCAGGTGTACTACCGGTACGGCCGCGTCCTCGGCGTGCGCGGCGACCCGGGTGGGCACGCGGACGCGAAGGACGTCCGCGTCCGCAGCGAGTTCCCGGACCTCCTCGTGTCCGAGTTCGCGCTCCGCACCGACGAACGCGGCGAGCGGGCGCTGCGGCTTCACGTCCCGGATCAGGTGACGACCTGGGACGTCGGCGTCGGCGCGTGGGACCGCGAGGGGCGCTACGGCCGCGCGACGACGGAGATCCGTTCCACGCTCCCGCTCTTCGCGACGCTCGGTCTTCCGCCGCGACTGCACCGCGGCGACGTCGTCCGCGTGCCGGTCGCCGTTCGCTCCACGATGGACGTCGAGTCCGACTGCACGATCGAAGTGCGGACCGCCGAGGGCGTCGAGATCGTGGAGGCGCCGCCGACGAAGCTGCGCGTCCCAGCGGGTGCGACGGTCCCCGCGTTCGCGACGATGCGCGTCACGGGGCCCGAGCGCGTCGTCCTGGAGGTCGTCGTCACCGGCGCAGGTCGCGCCGACGCCGTGCGAGCGACCGCCGACGTCGCCCCGACGAGCCGCCGGTTCGCGGCGAGCGTGCCGGTCGCGATCGGCGCGGCGACGCGCGCCGCGGTGCAGGGATCGCGCGACGCGCGCGCCGTCCTCCGCGTGCGCGGCACGGTGCTCGGCGCGGCGACGTCGAGCCTCTCGGCGCTCCTCCGCCGACCGCACGGGTGCTTCGAGCAGGTCTCAGCCACGCTGTACCCGGCGATGCTCGCGTGGCGCTGCCTCGGTGCTGCGCCCGACGATCCGAGGGTCGAACTCCTGCGCGACGGCTACCAACAGCTTCTCGCGTTCGAAGAGCGCGGCGGGGGGTTCGGCCTCTATCCGGGCGAGGCGCCGCGTGCCGACCTCACCGCGCTCGGGATCCACGAACTCGTCGACCTCGATCCGGTCGTCGGCGTGGACCGCGAGGTGCTGCACCGCGCGGCCGAGTACCTCGCGGCGAACCTGCCCGACGACGCGGCGCAGCGCCTGTACGCGCTCGGCGCCTTGCGGAGGACGTCGGCGCGAGTCGAGGCCGAGTTGCCCGAACTCGGCGACGACCCGTACCTGCTCGCGCTGGCGCTGACGCAGGATCTCCTCACGGGCGACGCGGCGAAGGGCGCCGTCGAGAGGCTGCGGAGCGCGGTGCTCCGCAACGCTGCGGGCGCGGCGTCGTGGCGCTCGGCCGCCCGCGGGCTCTTCCGGGGAGGCCCGCCCCGCGACGTCGAGACGACTGCGCTCGCCGTCGAAGCGCTGGCGCGCCGGGGCGACGACGTCGCGCTCGCGCGCGATGGGCTCGAGACGCTGCGCGCGGCGATCTGCGCGGACGGCGCGTGGGGCGACACGCGGGAGACCGTCGCGGCGCTCCGCGCGTTGATCGCCGTGTCCGCTCGGGTCGCGAAGGGGCGGCTCATCGTCGTGGTGAAAGGCCGTGAACCGCTCGCCGCGGACCTTGGCGCCGACGTCGTCGAGTTCGACCTCGGACGCTGGTCCGACGACGACGAAGTGACGCTGCGCTTCGAAGGAGAGGGCGTGCCGTGGGCGACGCTTTGCGTGCGCGGATCGACGGACGCGGCGCCCGCGACGGTCTCGGCGGCAGCGCTCGCACTCGCCGTGAAGTGGCCGGACGCCGCGCTGCGCGCCGGCGAGAAGTCCGCCGTGCGCGTGACGATCTCGTGCGCCGCCGCGGGCGTGACCGCACCGCTCGTCGTCGTCCCGCTCCCCGGCGGCGTCCAGGCCGACCGCGCCGCGCTCGAACGCGCCGCGACGGCAGGCGGGTACTCGTTCGTGGAGATGGAGGACGGCGCCGTCCGCCTCTACGGCGCGGACATGCCGCCCGGCACGGCGCGAACCGTCTCGATCCCGTTCACGGCTCGCTCCGCCGGCTCGTTCTCCACCGGGTCCGCGTCGGCGAGCCCCTACTACGACCCCGACGCGATGTCGTGGACGCCGAGCCGCCGGATCGAGATCCGCGCGGAGTAGTCGCGCCGCGCCGAGACCGCCGTCGCCATCCGTCCGGCGCTCCCCTACATTGTCGCGGATGACGCCCGAGCCCGCCGACGCGAACGCGCCGACCGCGGCGTCGCCGCGTCCGCGTCTCGGCGGGCTCCTCGTCGGGCAGTTCACGACGGCGTTCAACGACAACGCGTTCAAGCTGATCGTGGCGCTCCTCGCGATCCGCGCGATCCCGGGACTCGCGGAGATGGCGCGGGCGGAGCGCGAGGCGGCGACGCAGTGGCGCACGACGCTGGCGTTCGTCTCGTTCACCGTGCCGCTCGTCCTCCTCTCGCTGCCGGCGGGCGCGCTCGCCGACCGCGTGAGCAAGCGCACGCTGCTCGTCGCGCTGAAGGCCGCCGAGGCGCTGCTCATGGCCGCGGCGGCGGCGGCGATGTTCGTCTTCCCGCAGAACACGTGGCTCCCGCTCGGGGTGCTCGGCCTCATGGGCGTGCAGGCGGCGCTCTTCAGCCCCGCGAAGTACGGCATCGTGCCGCAACTCGTGACGCACGACCGGCTCACCGAGACGAACGCGAAGCTCGAGATGTGGACGTTCCTCGCGATCATCGCGGGCACCGCGGCGGGCGGGCCGCTCCTCGAGAAGTCGCCGGGCGCGTGGGCGGCGCCCGCGGTGCTCGCCGCGCTCTCCGTCGTCGGGCTCGCAGGGTGCCGGCGGATACCCGAGGTGCCCGCCGCGGGCACGGGCGAGGGGCTCGCGGCGTCGGCGGGCGGCGCGTGGCGCGCGATCCGTCGCGACCGCGTGCTCTGGCTGACGGTGATCGGGCAGGGCTTCTTCTGGGGCGTCGCGAGCCTCATGGGGCAGGCGATCGTCGTCTACGACAAGGTCGTCCTCGAGGCCTCCGACACGATGGCCGTGATCCCGCTCGCGATGTTCGGCCTCGGCGTCGGCGGCGGCGCGGCGCTCGCGGCCCGGCTCTCGAAGCAGAAGGTGGAGTTCGGCCTGATCCCGCTCGGCGCCCTCGCGATGGGGATCATCACGCTCGTCTTCGGCGTCGTCTTCCCCGAGTCGATCGGGCTCACCGCCGCGTTCATGGCGTTCCTCGGCGTCGCGGCCGGGCTCCTCGTCGTGCCGCTCGACGCCGTGCTCCAGTGGCGCGCTCCGGCGGCGCGCCGCGGCGGCGTCATCGCGCTCGCGAACGTGTTCGTGTTCGGCGGCGTGCTCGCGGGGTCGCTCGGCGCGCAGGCGCTCTCGTCGTCGGGGTTCTCGACGCGCGGCATCATCCTCGGCGCGGCGCTCGTCACCTGCGCCGGCACGATCTGGGCGCTCTGGCTCCTGCCCGAGGCGCTCCTGCGGCTCTGCCTCGTGATCCTGACGCACACCTTCTACCGCGTGAAGGTGCTCGGCCGCGCGAACGTGCCCGAGAAGGGCGGAGCGCTGCTCGTGCCGAACCACGTCTCGTTCGTGGACGGCCTCTTCCTCATCTCCACGATCGACCGGCCCGTGCGGTTCCTCGTGGACTCGGGGTACTTCTACAACCCGCTCCTGCGTCCGTTCGTCACGGCGCTCGGCGCGATCCCGATCTCGTCGTCGGGCGGGCCGCGCGTGATCCTGCGCGCGCTCCGCGACGCCGGGCAGCGCCTCGACGAGGGCGAGATCGTGTGCATCTTCCCCGAGGGACAGCTCACGCGGACGGGACTCCTCAATCCCTTCCGCCGCGGCATGGAGCGCATCTCGAAGGGACGTCACGCGCCGATCGTGCCGGTGCACCTCGACCGCCTCTGGGGGAGCATCTTCAGTCGGGAGGGCGGGCGCTACGTGACGAAGATGCCGCACCAGATCCCGTACCACGTGACGGTGAGCTACGGCGCGCCGCTGCCGCCCTCGACGCCGCTCCACGAGGTGCGCCGCGCCGTGCTCGAACTCGGCGAGAACGCGTGGGAGGAACGCAGGTCCGAGCGGCCGCCGCTCCATCGCACGTTCCTGCGCGTGTCGCGTTCGAGTCCGTTGCGACTGGCGCTCGCCGACGCGACGAACCACGGCATCGCCCGCTGGAAGGCGCTCGCCGGGTCGATCGCGCTCGCCCGCGCGCTGCGCAAGCGCTGGGCGGGGCAGGACCACGTCGGCATCCTGCTGCCGCCGAGCGTCGCCGCGGCGCTCGTCAACTTCGCCGCCGCGTTCGCGGGCCGCACGGCCGTGAACCTCAACTACACGGCCGGCCCCGCGGGCATGTCGTCGGCGGCGCGTCAGGCGGGGCTGCGCACGGTCGTGACGAACCGCGTGTTCCTCGAGAAGGCGAAGATCGAGCTGCCCGAGGGCGTCGAAGCGATCTGGATCGAGGACGTGTCGAAGGAGATCGGCGCGCTCTCGCGTCTCTTCGCCGCGTGCCTCGGTCTCCTCGCGCCGGCCGCGGTCGTCGAGCGCGCGTGCGGCGCACGGCCGTGGCGCGGGACCGACGACCTCGCCACGATCATCTTCTCGAGCGGATCGACGGGAGAGCCGAAGGGCGTCCTCCTCTCGCAGTTCAACGTGGACGCGAACGTCGAGGCCGTCGCACAGGCGATGCGCGTCGGCAGCGACGGGCGCATCCTCGGCATCCTGCCGCTCTTCCACTCCTTCGGGTACATGGCGCTCTGGTACGCGGCGAACCACGGCCTCGCGACGGTTTTCCACTCGAACCCGCTCGACGGCGCGATGGTCGGCGAACTCGTGCAGCGCCACCGCGTGACGCTGCTCCTCGCCACGCCGACCTTCCTGCAGATCTACCTCCGC
>JANNHP010000182.1:0-4283 GCA_031404455.1 Planctomycetia bacterium
CTGCCCGTGGTCTCGGGACGCTCGCTCGTCGGCGTCGTGGTGACGGCGACCGAGCACGCGGCGCGCGTCGTGCGGATCGACGACCCGTCCGCGGCGAGCGCGCTTCCCGCGTGTCTCGTCTCCTCGAGGTCCCCGGCCGCGGGCGGCCGGATCGGCGGCGTGGCGCGGGGCACGGGCGACCGCGACGTCCCGGTCTCGGTGTCGCTGCTCCGGCAGGGCGACGGGAAGCCCGGCGACCTCGCCGTCACCGCCGTCGGCAACACGCTCGTGCCCGAAGGGCTCGTGCTCGGAGAGGTCCTGCGGTTCGGAGACGACGACCGCGACGGCGCCTTCGAGGCCGACGTGCGCCCGCTCCGCGACCTCGACACGGTGAACTCGGTCTACGTGCTGCGCGCGGACGGCGAGACGACCCGAGTCGGCGCCGGCGCACGCCGCGCGCCCGCGCAGGGCGGCAAGAGATGAGGAAGTGGCTCGCCGCCGCGCTCGTCGTGATCGGCTGCGCCGCGGCCCCGCTCTTCGCGCCGCAGGCGTGGGCGCAGGACGGCGCCTTCCCCGACGTCGCCGCGATCACCGTGCTCTACCTCGCCATCTCCGGCACGCCGGAGCGCGCGGCGGTCCTCGGCGTCGCGATCGGCTTCGTCCGCTCGCTCTTCACGCCCGAGCCGTTCGGACTCGACGCGGCGCTCTACGGCGCACTCGGCTGGTCGGGGGCGCACTTCGGCCGCGCGGTCTTCGAGGACCGCGCGTTCGTGAAGATGGCCGCCGCCGGAATCGGCGTGATCGCGCTGCGCGCCGTCTCCGTGGGGATCTCGTCGCTCTCGGCACCCGGACCGGCTGCGGCGCACGGCGCGCCGCTCCTCGCGTGGACGGTCGCGACCGCGCTCGCGGCCGCGGGGACGGCCCTCGCGTCGCCCGTGATCTTCGCGGTGCTCGGCGGCTCGCGCGCGCTCGCCGGCTTCGAGCGGGGGCGGCGCCGCGGTGTATGAGACGCGGCTCTCCCGCGTGTTCGCCCTCTACGGGGGGCTCCTGGCACTCCTCGCCGTGCGCGCGTTCACGCTTCAGGTCGTGACGCGCGACGAAGTCCTCGATGACCACAGGAAGCGCGTGCGCGGCCGGATCGTGGTGGCGCCGCGGCGCGGCGAGATCCTCTGGGACGACCGAACGCCGATCGTGTCGAACGAGCCCGGGTTCTCGGTCGAGATCGACTTCAAGTCCTTCTACGCGAACCGCTGGAGTTGCGGCGACTGCGCGGCCGTGATGCAGCCGAAGCAGGAACCGGTCGCGTGCGCCGAATGCGGATCGGACCGGGCGCTCGCGCGCGCGACCCGGCCCGACGCGCTTCTCGCGGATCTCCTCGGACTCGGCCGCGAGGAGTACGAGGCGGCGCTGCTCGGCGCCGACGCGAAACAGGCGAAGCACCCCGACTACCGCTACCACGAGTTCTTCCGCGACGTGGACCGCGACACCGCGACCCGGATCGCGCTCGCCGCGGACCGCCTGCCCGGGATCATCGTGCGCGCGCGATCGAGGCGGACGCCGGTGGACGCCGCGAGCGAGGTCGTCGGCACGACGCGCGAGCCGTATCCGGAAGACGTCCTCGAGCTGAGCGACCCGGAGCGCAAGGAGCGGGGCGAGCGCGTCTACTCCATCGCCGAGATCTACCCGCTGCGCTTCGGCGCGCGGGGGCTCGAGAAGGCGTTCGACGACGAACTGCGCGGCGCGCCCGGCATCTCGCGCCGGACGCCGCGCGACAAGGACGGACGCGCGCGCGATCCCGCCGTCGAGATCCCGGTCGTCGACGGCGTCGTGCTGCACACGACCCTCAGCCGAGACGTGCAGGTGCTCGCCGAGGAGATCGTCGCCGCAGCACCCGGCAACGCCGCGGCGGTGGTGCTCGACGTGACGAGCGGAGCCGTCGTGGCGATCGCCTCGAAGTCGAAGGACGGCCTGAACCACGCCGTCTGCTCGATCCTGCCGGGGTCCGTCTTCAAGCTGGCGACGTCGGTCGCGCTCCTCGAATCGGGGATCTCGCCGGACGACGAGGTCGAGTGCCGCGGCAAGGGCGTGCTCCCGAGCGGTCGCGAGTACAAGTGCGACGCGGCGCACGGCGCGATGCCGTTCGTCGACGCCTTCGCGCGGTCGTGCAACGCCTACTTCGCCACAATGGCGGAGCGCGCGGGACCGGAGGCGATGCGCCGGGCCTGCTCCGAGCTCGGACTCGACGTCAACCCGACGCTGCGGCTCGCCGGGACACCGTGCGGCCTCGAGTACTCGGGCCAGGGCGGACGCTGGTACCGCGCCGACATGGCGAAGATCGGCATCGGCATGGGCAAGGCGCTCGTCTCGCCCGTGCAGATCGCGATGGCGTACGCGCGGATCGCGTCCGGCGGCCGTCGCATCGCGCCGTTCCTCCTCCGCGACGAAGCGCCGAGCGCGCCGGAGGCGGACCCGTCGCTCGCGCGGTTCGCTCTGCTCATCCGGGACGCCGCGCGCCGCGTCGTCACCGAGGGGACGGGGCGGCGCGTGACCGAACTGGGCGACGTGGAGGCCGCCGGGAAATCGGGGACGGGCGACGTCAACACGCGCGGCACCGAGCACAACGCGTGGTTCGTGGCGTTCGCGCCAGCCTCCGCTCCGCGGTTCGTCGCGGTCGTCGTCTACGAGAAGGTCGCGGGACACGGCGCCGAGACGGCCGGACGGCCCGTCGCGCGACTCCTCGCGGAGGCGCTGCGTTGACAGGAGACCTCGCGGGACCGCGCACCGGCGGCCCTCTCGACCTCGTGCGGAAGCTCGACGTCCGCGTCGTCGTCCCGGTGCTCTTCCTCGTCGGGATCGGGCTCTGGTCGATCTCGGCCGCGCGCCCCGCGTTCGCGGCGGCCCAGCTTCGCTGGTGCGGCGTCGGTTTCGCCGCGACGTGCGCCGTCCTGCTCATCCCGTACCGACGGCTCCTCGATCTCGCGTGGCCCGCCTGGATCGTGTCGATCGGGATGCTCGCGGCGGTGCTCGTGTTCGGCGAGTCGCGCAACGGCGCGGTGCGCTGGCTCCAGTTCGGCCCCGTGGGGCTCCAGCCTTCGGAGTTCGCGAAGGTGGCGCAGGTGCTCGTCCTCGCGCGCTACATCCGTTTCCGCCGCGACCATCGCACGTTCAAGGGGCTCTTCGTGCCGTTCCTCATCACGTTCGTCCCCATGGCGCTGGTGATGATGGAGCCCGACCTCGGCACCGCGGCGATGTTCGTCCCCGTCCTCTTCGCGATGCTCTGGGCCGCGGGCGCCCGCACGAGGCACCTGCTCGTCGTCGTCGCGTTCGGGATCGCGGCGCTGCCCGCGCTCTACCACAGCATGCCGCAGGGGCACTACCAGCGCAAGCGAGTGGACGTGTTCGTCGCGAGCTTCCTGCCGAAGCCCGACGGGAGGCCGTCCGCGCCGAAGATCGGCGACGCGACGCCGAAGGACGCTCCGCGCAAACACGACACGTTTCAGCGCGACGAGGCCGTGGCGACCGTGGCGTCCGGCGGACTCACCGGTCACTCGCGGGCGGTGGACGAACCCGCGCAGTACGAGCGCGTGCCCGAGTCGTGGACGGACTTCGTCTTCGTGGTGCACGCGGAGGAGTGGGGACTCGCTGGCGTCCTGCTCCTCATCGGACTCTGGACCGCGCTCCTCGGCGGGTTCGCCATGGTTGCGTCCGAGCTGAAGGAGCCCGCGGGCAGGCTCGTGTGCGTCGGCGCCCTCGTGCTCCTCGGGACGCAGGCCGTCGTCAACATGGCCATGACGATGGGCTCCTTCCCGATCACCGGCGTGCCGCTGCCGTTCGTGTCCTACGGCGGCTCGTCGATGCTGGCCTCGTGGCTGCTCGTGGCCGTCGTGCTGCATGCGAAGGCGCGCCAGCCCGTCGTATTCTCCGTGGGCGACTTCGACTGAGCGGGAACCGCGGGCTCGGTTCCGCATCCAAGACGGGAGAGACGGTCATCGACGAGAAGTCGGCCGACATCGAGGCGATCCGGAAGTGCCGCGCGGGCGACCGCGAGGCTTTCGGCGAGCTCGTGGTGCGGTGGCAGGACCGGATCCACGGCTTCGTGCTCCGCATGGTGCGGGACACGGAGACGGCCAGGGACATGGCCCAGGAGACCTTCGTGCGCGCCTACGTGAAGCTCGACTCCTTCGAAGGCGGTTCGTCCTTCGGCACGTGGCTCCACGCGATCGCCGTCAACCAGGTGCGCGGCGAGATGCGCAAGCGATCGGCCCTGAAGCGCCACGACCCGGCGTCGCTCGACGCCCTGCGCG